>NZ_JBIRAW010000024.1:0-159527 GCF_044326315.1 Actinomadura sp. 9N407
GGATGCGCAGCGACAACCCGATCCAGCGGTTCTGGCGGGACGCGCACATGGGCCTGGCGCACGCCATCCACGTGCCCGGCTCGGTCTACCACGTCTCCTCCCTGACCGACCTGGACATCGAGCCCCCGCAGGGCCCGATGCGCTCCATGATCTGACTCGGCTGCCGAAGGGAATTCCATCGCATTCGGCTCTCCCGCTGGGAGAGCCGAAGGAGAAGAGTGGAGATGCGGCATCTTATCGGTTTGGTTCTGACCGGAATCGGCGCCTGTCTGCTGGTCGTCGGGATTCTCGTTCCGGCCTATCTGGGGCCGCGCCTGATCCAGGCGCCGGCCAACGTGTACGAGGTCACGACGCTGCGCGGCCAGAACGCGACCTACCTCGACGCCTCGACGGGCCGGCTCCGTACCGGCGCCTCGGTGACCGCGACCGCCACGGTGCGCGGCGCCCCCGCCGCCGGCCGGGACGGGATCGCGGTCTGGGATTCCTTCAACTGGATCCAGGACGCGTCCACCGGCAAGAACGTCGGCTACTCGCGCAACCGGACCGCCTTCGACCGGCGCACTGGGGAACTGGTGCGCTGCTGCGGCGCCAACATCGACGGGGACACCCAGGCTCCCATGTCGGGCATCGGGCTGCTCTGGCCCCTCGGAGTCTCCAAGAAGACCTACATGCTGTACGACTTCTCCACCCGGCGACCCTGGCCTGCGAAGTTCGCGGGCGAGGAACGCGTGCACGGGATGCCGGTGTACCGGTTCGTCCTGCACATCCCGGAGACCACCATGCCCGGCACGACGCCCAGCGTGCCCGGCAGCATGCTCGGCCTGGGAAAGGACAGCGGCACCGTCGCCGTGGACCGTCGCTACTCGGCCGACAACACCTACTGGATCGACCCCCGTACCGGGGCATCCCTCAACGTCCAGCAGAAGGTCCGGACCGAACTGGTGGCCAAGCAGGGCGGCGGCCGGCTGACCGTTGCCGACATGGACCTGCGCATGCCCGACGCGGAGCAGCGCTCGCTCGTCGCCACGACCCAAGACGCCCACCGCATGCTCGGGCTGCTGACCACGGTTCTGCCGATCGCGGCGCCCATCATGGGCCTGATCCTGCTCGTCCCTGGAATCATCCTGGCCCGGCGCCCCCGGCGCATGCCCCAGCACCGAACCACTGATGAGGAGGCCGCAACAGCCCCCGCCTGACTTGACATCAAGGCGGCGACCGTCGAGGGGATGACCAAAGGGGCGCTGGCCACCGACCGGCCACGGCCGTTGCGTTCCGATGCCCAGCCGACGGCCATGCGGCTCTGACCTCCGGCATCCGAGCCGGACAACGCTCGGGGTTGCGGAGATCGTCGTCCGCTCATTGGAACGCCCCGTTGGAACGGCACCCACCCGGCGAATAGCGTCCCCAGGCAGTCGGCACGGGTCGGCAGGTCCGAGTGGGAAGGAGCTCACGTGAGCGTGACGAGGACGAATCCGGTCCAGGTGTCAGAGGTCGGTGGCTGGGACGCAGAGACCGATGTACTCATCGTGGGCAACGGGTGCGCCGGTGCGAGCGCCTCGATCGAGGCTGGCAGAGCCGGCGCCGACGTCCTGGTCATCGACGCCGCCGGTGGGTGGGGAGGGGCCACGGCCATGGCCGGCGGCTCCCTCTACCTTGGCGGCGGCACACCGCTGCAGAAGGCCTGCGGGATCGAGGACAGCCAGGAGGCGATGTACGCCTTCCTGAAGGCGGCCACCGGCCCAGACCCCGACGAGGACAAACTCGCCGCCTACTGCGAGGGCAGTCTGGAGCATTTCGACTGGCTCGCGGAGTGCGGTGTTCCGTTCGAGGCGAAGCTCTGGACCGAGCCGTCGTGGGAGGCGCCGTCCGGATACGGGCTGATGTACACCGGCGGCGAGAACGCGCATCCCTTCAACGACATCGCGGCGCCGGCTCCGCGCGGGCATATCCCGCACATGGAGGGCAAACGGCCGGGGGAGCGGTCCGCCGGCTGGGTGCTGATGCGGCATCTGGTGGCTACGGCCGAGCGCGCTGGAGTCCAGACCCGGTACGACACGCGCGCCGTGCGGCTGGTGGTCGACGGGGGCCGCGTCGTCGGGGCCGAGGTCGCCTCCTTCGGAGAGCGGTACTTTCTGCGGGCCCGGCGCGGCGTCGTCCTCTCGGCTGGTGGTTTCGCGGCGAACCGGTCGATGCTCGTCCAGCATTCGCCGAGAATGCTCGGCAACCTTCTGATCGGCACCGACAACGACGACGGCAGGGGCATCCGGATGGGGCAGGCCGCCGGCGCGGCGGTCCGGCACATGGAGGCGGGGCAGGCAGCCTTCCCCGCCGATCCCGCGCTCCTGTGCCGGTCCCTGCTCTTGGACGCCCGCGGGCGCCGGTTCATCAACGAGGACACCTATCCCGGTCGGGTGGGTCAGGCAGCGCTCTTCCAGCAGGAGCGGCAGATCTTCCTTCTCTACGACGACGCGATCAACGAGGAAGTGCGCCAGGTCGCGGGGTACGCCGTGGAGCCCACGTGGGTCTCGGGCAGCCTCGCCGAGCTCGAACAGAGGATGGGGATCGCGCCCGGTGTGCTGGCCGGCACCGTCGAGGAGTACAACGCCGGCGCCGTGAACGGGGAGGATCCGCTGTGCCGCAAATCGGCGCGGTGGCTGAAGCCCCTCGAGCCGCCGTACGGCGTGCTGGACTTGCGCGGTGCGGTGTTCGGCGTCTTCACCACCGGTGGTCTGCACACCTCGCCGCAGGGCGAAGTCCGCGATCTCGAGGGCGAGCCGATTCCCGGGCTGTTCGCCGCAGGCCGGACCACCAGCGGCGTCCCGTCCTGGGGCTACTGCAGCGGTACGTCGCTGGGCGACGCGACCTTCTTCGGGCGCCGGGCCGGTACTTCCGCCGCGAGTGCCTGAGCCGGATCGGCTACAGGGATGCCCCGCAGAGATCCACCACATCGGCATCGAACACCAGCGAAGACGAACATCGAGGAGAACCGTTGCCCAGGGTCATCTATGCACGCAGTGTCCACGACGACGCCGAGATCAACGCCTGCCTGGAGGTCCTGCGCGCCGGCCCGTACGGGATGAAGATCGGCAAGAGGGTGGCCGAGATGGAGCGGCGGGTCGCCGAGCTGTACGGCAAGAAGCTCGGCCTGATGTGCAATTCCGGATCCTCGGCCCTCTATCTGGCCCTGGAACTCCTGGACCTGCCCAAGGGGGCCGAGGTCATCACGTCGCCGCTGACCTTCTCCACGGACGTGGCCCCGATCGTGCGCGGCGGCTGGATCCCGGTCTTCGCCGATGTCGAACCCGACACCTACAACGTCGACGTGACGAAGATCGAGGAACTGGTCACCGATCGGACCGGGGCCGTGCTGATCCCGAACCTGGCGGGCAACGCCCCGGACTGGGACGCGATCCGCGACATCGCCGACCGCCATGGCCTCAAGGTGATCGAGGACTCCTGCGACTGCATCGGTACCACCCTGCGCGGCACCAGGACCGGCAGCCGCAGCGACATCACCGTGACCAGTTTCGCCATGGCTCACATCATCACCTGCGCCGGCAACGGCGGAATGGTGTGCCTGGACGAGGAGAAGCTGCGCGACAAGGGCCTGATGCTGCGGCGCTGGGGCAGGCGCTCTGAGCCGCACCTGTTCGGGTCCGCCGGGACCGGGCGGGTGTTCCGCGAGGACCTGGACGGTGTCGCCTACGACAACGACTTCATCTTCGACGTGCTCCCGTGGAACTTCGAACCGTCCGAGCTGGGTGCCGCGTTCGGTCTCGAGCAACTGAAGAAGCTGGACCGGAACTATGAGCGGCGTGCGGAGATCTTCACCGCGTTCAACGGGGCGTTCGGAGCCTATCCGTCGCTCTTCCGGCTTCCCCGCCAGCTTCCGGAGTTCCACACGGCGTGGCTCTGCTATCCGGTCACGGTCCAGAAGGACGCCGGCTTCCAGCGGTCGGACCTGCAGGAGTTCCTGGAGGCGGCGGGCATCGACACCCGTACGGTCTGGAGCGGGAACGTCACGCGGCACCCGATGATGCGCGGCGTGGAGTACCGCGTACCAGACGGCGGCCTGCCGTACGCGGACGAGGTGTTCGAGCGCGGGATGTCGCTCGGGATGAGCCACGGCATGAGCGACGAAGAACTCGAACACGTCGTCGCCACCGTCCACCAGTTCGCCGAACGCTACGTACCGGCGGCGGACCGCCACTGAGACTCCCACCGGTTGCGGCGCCTCCTGGCCTTACCGGCGTGCCTGGGAGAGCGGACGGATCCGCTCTCCCCGCCGGTTCGCTAGGTGTTCGCGCCGTCCCGCTCGTCCCGCGTCGATTCGCGGACCACGAGCGTCGCGCCCATGTCGAGTTCCGGCTGTGAGGGGGGCCGGCCTTCGGCTTCCTGGAGGGCGAGTTCGGCGAGGTGGACGCCGAGGCCTACCGTGTCCACCCGGATGCTCGACAGGGAGGGGACGAACATGGCGGCCAGCGGGCCGTCGTCGTGGCCGATCACCGAGAGGTCGCCGGGCACGGAGAGACCGGCGCGAATCGCCGCGCCCGTGAAGGCGGCGGCGATGTCGTCGTTGTAGGCCACGACACCGGTCACTCCCGCGCCTTGCCAGTGACGGGCGGCTTGGTCGGCCGATCCGTCACGGTGATCGATCTTCCGGACGTCGAGTGGGGAGAGGCCGAGCGATCCGACCCGGTCCTGCGCTGCGAGCAGGCGTTCCTGCACCAGCATCTGGATGCGCGGGTCGCCGGACGCGGCGAACGCCAGCCGCCGGTGCCCCAGTTCGTGCAGGTGCTCCACCTGGAGTGCGGAGCCGGCCCCGGCCGCCGTCGCCTGCCAGAACGGGGACTGCTCGGCGGGCCGAGGAATGATTTTCGTGATGCCGCAGGCCTCCATCGACGCGACATCGTCGACGCCGAACGGTGTGAAGCCGATGACCACGTCGGGGTCGAGCGACTCCCAGAGCGGACGGGCCCGCCCGCTGGTGTGGGGCGTATAGGTGACGAGAGAGTAGCCATGCCGATCGAGGGTCAGCGACGCCTCTTCCAGGCAGCGCCGCATGCTGTAGTCGACGGGCCAGTCGGGCAGGACGAGAAGGACGACCCGGCTGCGGCCGCTGGCCAGGGCCTGGGCGGCGGTGTGCGGGCGGTAGCCGAGGCGGGCCGCCGCCTCCAGGACACGGTCGCGGGTGCTCTGCGAGATCGTCTGGCCGGGGGTCTCGTTCAGGACGAACCCGACGGTCGCCCGGGACACTCCGACCGATCGGGCGATGTCCGCCGCCGTGACCCGTGGTCGCCTCGTCGCCTTCGTCACTGAGTCAGCCTCGTCGTCGACAGATGTACTTGCGCGCGCTAGTGACCAAAGCTAGCATCGCATCCCACTACTAGCGCGCGCTAGCCCGACGGGCGCGCCGCCCCCACCCCGCCGGCAACGGAGTACCCATGAGCGTGAAGGACGGGTCGCAGGCCTCGCCCGCGGTCCCGGATGCGGGCGGCATGCCGGGACGGCCTCCGGCGGAGCCACCGGGCTCGCCGAAGGCGGCGCCCGCCGCCGAGGGCCTGCCGAAGGTCGGCGCTCCCTACATCTGGTTCATGGTGCTCGCGCAGTTCGGGGTGTTCATGGCCTTCATCACCCCGCTGGCGATCTCGCTGTCGGTCCGGGTCGACGAGCTCGCTCCCGGACGTGAGGGATACCTCGGCTACATCACCGGCGCGGGAGCCGCCGCCTCGCTGGTGGCCGGGCCGTTCCTGGGCGTGCTGAGCGACCGCAACCGCTCCCGGCTGGGGCGGCGCCGCCCGTTCATGATCGGCGGAACGGCCCTCGGTGTCGTCGCGCTCGTCGTCATGGCCCTCGCCCCGAGCGTGCCCGTCCTCGGCCTGGGATGGATCCTGGCGCACCTGGGCTGGGGTACGGCCCTGGGAAACCTCCAGATCTCGCAGGCCGACCGGCTCCCCGAGTCGCAGCGCGGCAAGGTGGCGGGCCTGACGGGCTTCGCCACCCTGGTCGCGCCCGTCGTCGGTGTCGTCCTCGCGGGGGGCCTGGCCGGCAACGCCCTGCTGCTGTTTCTGGTGCCCGGAGCCGTCGGCGTGGTGCTCGTGACGTTGTTCGTCCGCTTCGTTCACGAGAACGACAGCCGGGGCCTGGTCTTCGACGAGCCGTTGACCGCCAGGTCGCTGCTGGGCAAGTACGTCTTCGACCCGCGCCGGTACCCGGACTTCTCCTGGAGCTGGCTCGGCCGTTTCCTGTTCTATTTCGGGCTCACCCTCAATACGACGTTCACCGCGTTCTTCTTCGCGTCCCGCCTCGACGTGCCGGTGAAGGAGGTCGCGGGGACCATCGCGGTGCTCGCCGCTCTGGGGGTCGCCGCGACCGCCGCCGGTGCACTGGGCGGCGGCTTCCTGTCGGACAGGCTTCGCCGGCGCCGGGTCTTCGTCCTCGCCGCCGGTGCGGTGTTCGCCATCGGCGCCGTGATCATGGCGCTGTCCTCCGACGTGCCGGCGCTGTTCGCCGGGTCGCTCACCTGCTCCCTGGGCCTCGGGATGTTCTCAGCGGTCGACCAGGCACTCGCGCTGGACGTGCTTCCCGAGCGCGAGACCGGCGCCGGCCGGTTCATGAGCATCTTCGGATTCGCGACGCAGATCCCGCAGTCCGTGGCCCCCCTGCTGGCCCCGTTGTTCCTTGCCGTCGGCGCGTCCGCAGATGACAACTACACGGTCCTGTACCTCGCCGCTGCCGTATGCACCCTGCTCAGCGGCATCATCGTCCTTCGTATCAAGTCCGTTCGCTGACCCGTGCCGAGGAGTCCCATGCCCCATGCCTGGCAGGCCGCGTTCATCACGCCGTCGCCCTGGATCGGCGCGGAGGCGGGCGATGCCGCCACCTATTTCCGCGGTGAGTTCGCGAGCGAGGGCTGCCCACGGCGGGCGACGCTCTACGTGACGGCCATCGGCGTCGTGGAGCCGTACCTCAACGGCGAGCGTGTGGGCGATGAGGTCCTCGCCCCGGGATGGACCTCATACCGCCACCGGCTCAGCGTCAGCCGCCACGAGGTCACGCACCTCGTCACGCCGGGGGCTAACGCACTCGGCGCGATCGTCGGTGAGGGCTGGGCACTGGGACGCCTCGGGTACGAGAACCGGCGCAATCACTATGCGAACCGGCCGGCGGTGTTACTCCAGCTCGAGCTGGAGTACCCGGACGGCCATACCGAGGTGGTCGGAACGGACCGCTCGTTCACCGCCGGCACTGGTGCGGTCCTGGCCAACAGCCTGTACGACGGCGAGGAGCACGATGCCCGGCTCGAACCGGAGGGCTGGAGCCGGCCTGGATTCGACGACGGTGCCTGGTCCCGGGTCGAGGAATTCGACTGGGACCTGGGAACCCTTGTCATCGAGGCGGCGCCGCCCATCCGCCGGGTGGAGGAGATCCCGCCGGTCGCGATCCTGAAGAGCCCGCCGGGCAGCACGATCGTCGACTTCGGCCAGAACATCTCCGGCCGGGTGCGGCTCACCATGACCGGAGACGCCGGCCGCACCGTGACCCTGCGGCATGCGGAGGTCCTGATCGACGGCGAACTGAACACCGAGACGCTACGGACGGCGGCGGCGACCGACCGCTACACCCTGCGCGGGGGAGCGAAGGAGGAGTGGGAGCCGCGGTTCACCGTGCACGGCTTCCGCTACGTCGAGGTGGACGGGTATCCCGGAGTCCTGGAGCCTGAGGCGATCACGGCCGTCGTCGTGCACAGTGAGATGAGGCGTACCGGATGGTTCCGGACGTCGGACCCGCTGCTCGATCGACTGCACTCCAACGTCGTGTGGTCGATGCGTGGCAACTTCGTGGGACTGCCCACCGACTGCCCCCAGCGCGACGAGCGGCTGGGGTGGACCGGGGACATCAACGCCTTCGCGCCCACCGCGAGTTTCCTCTACGACGTGCGCGGCGTGCTCGGCTCGTGGCTGGAGGACCTGGCAGCCGAACAGCGCGAGAACGGGCAGGTGCCCTGGGTTGTCCCGGATGTACTGTCCACGCCGTCGCCACCCACGGCGTTGTGGAGCGACGTGGCCGTCGGCCTGCCGTGGACGCTCTACCGCGAGTACGGAGACCCGGACATCCTGCGGCGCGCCTACGACTCGATGTCGGCGTTCGTACGCGGCGTCGAGGCCCTGCTCGACGAGAACGGTCTGTGGAGCAGTGGTTTCCAGTTCGGGGACTGGCTGGACCCTGACGCGCCCATGAACAACCCTGCCGGGGGGAAGACCGACCGCCATCTGGTGGCGTCGGCTTACTTCTTCAAAACCGCGTCGGAGATGGCCCAGGCCGCCACGGTTCTCGGAAGGGGCGATGACGCCGCGCGTTTCAGGGCTCTCGCCGACCGAGTGCGCGAGGCGTTCCGCCACGAGTACGTCGCCCCCTCGGGACGGGTGGTGAACGAGACCGCGACCGCCTACGCCCTGGCGATCGTCTTCGGCCTCCTCGACCCGGAGCAGAAGCGGCGGGCCGGTGATCGGCTCGCCGCGCTCGTCGCCGAGGCGGGCTACCGGATCTCCACCGGATTCGCCGGAACGCCGCACGTCACCGACGCCCTCAGCGCCACCGGCCATCTCGACGAGGCGTACCTGCTGCTGATGCAGACGGACTGCCCCTCGTACCTCTATCCGGTCACCATGGGGGCGACCACGATCTGGGAACGCTGGGATTCCATCCGCCCTGACGGCACGATCAACCCTTCGGGCATGACGTCGCTCAACCACTACGCGCTGGGTGCCGTCGCCGACTGGCTGCATCGCGTGGTCGGCGGCCTCTCACCCGCCGAACCCGGTTACCGGACCATGAGCATCGCACCGCGTCCTGGCGGGGGCCTCACTCACGCGACGGTCGAACACGACACCGTCCACGGCAGGGTGCGCGTCGCGTGGCGCATCCAGGAGGGCCACCTGGCCCTCGAGGTAACGATCCCGGACGGTACCGAGGCGACGGTCGTGCTCCCGCTCCATCCGGACTCCCTGATCGTGGACGTCACAGGCGGAGACCATGCGTGGCGGTACGAACTGCCCGAGGACTACGGCGCCCGTCCGGAATACACACTCGACACCCCGTTGGGAACGCTCGCCGACGACCCTGCCGTCTGGCGTGACCTCACGGAGGTGTTCGCCAGGCACTTTCCGGGCGTACCGATCGACGGCACGGCACCGGAGGCAGCGGGCATGTCCCTCAACACCGTTCTCGGCTTCATCCCGGGCGCGCCGGACGAGCTGAAAGCCGACCTGAGCGCCGCCCTCACCACTGCTCGCGACTCGAAAGGGACCTCCTAGTGCCACAGATCGATGTGCCACAGATCGATCCCGCGGACCTTCCCCTCGAACGGAAAGCCTCGCTGCTGTCCGGGCGGGACTTCTGGTCGACCGAGCCGATCGGCGAGTCGGGCATCGCGTCGATCGTCCTGACCGACGGCCCGCACGGGATCCGGCGCCAGGCCGGTGACGCCGACCACCTCGGCATCCACCAGAGCCTGCCCGCCACCTGCTTCCCGCTCGCCGTCGCGGTCGGTTCCAGCTGGGACCCCGAGGTGGCCGCCCGCATCGGTGCCGCGGTCGGCCGCGAGGCGCGCGCCCTCGGCGTGGGCGTGGTGCTGGGGCCGGGGGTGAACATCAAGCGGTCCCCGCTGGGCGGCCGCAATTTCGAGTACTACTCCGAGGATCCGCTGCTGAGCGGGATCCTCGCGGCCGCGCACGTGCGGGCCATGCAGGCCGAGGGCGTCGGCGCGTCGGTCAAGCACTTCGCGGCCAACAACCAGGAGACCGACCGCATGCGCGTCAGCGCCGACGCCGACGAGCGGACGCTGCGGGAGATCTACCTCCCGGCGTTCGAACGCGTCGTGACCGAGGCGCTCCCGGCGACGGTGATGTGCTCCTACAACCGGATCAACGGCGTCCACGCCTCGCAGAACCGATGGCTGCTCACCGACGTCCTCCGCGACGAATGGGGATTCCAGGGAGCCGTCGTCTCGGACTGGGGCGCCGTCGGCGACCGGGTGGCCGCGCTCGCCGCCGGCCTCGACCTCGAAATGCCCGGCACGGACGGCATCGGCGCGCGCGCCATCGTCGAGGCCGTGCACAACGGAGAACTGGACGAAGCCGTCGTCGACCAGAGTGCGCGCCGTATCGCGGCCCTAAGCGCAGCGACCCTGACCGCGCAGGACGCTTCGCCGGCGGATGTCATCGACATCGACGAGCACCATGAGCTGGCGAGGGAACTCGCCACCTCCTGCGCCGTACTGCTCAAGAACGAGCACCAGGCCCTCCCTTTGGCGCGGAGTCTGCGGCGCATCGCCGTCATCGGCGCCTTCGCGGCCGATCCGCTCATCCAAGGTGGCGGCAGTTCCCAGATCAACCCCACACGGATCGACACCGCGCTCGACGCGATGCGGACGCTGGCCAAGAGCAGGCACCAGACCGTGGAGTACGCGCAGGGATTCTCCGCCGACGGCTCCGGCGACGGCCAGGCCCGGGCCCTGAGCGACCAGGCCGTGGAGACGGCGCAGAGGGCCGACATCGCGGTCGTGTTCGCCGGTGTGACCGGCGAATCCGAGGGATTCGACCGCACCACCCTCGATCTGCCGCCCGGCCAGGTGGACCTGATCCGTGCCGTCGCCGCCGCCGGCCGTACGGTGGTCGTCCTGTCCAACGGCGGAGTGGTGTCCCTGGAGGGCTGGCACGACGACGTCGAGGCCATTCTCGAAGGGTGGCTGCTCGGGCAGGCGGGCGGAAGCGCGATCGCCGACATCCTCTTCGGCGTCGCAGAACCGTCCGGCCACCTCGCCGAAAGCATCCCGCGCCGCTTGCAGGACAACCCCAGCTACCTCAACTTCCCAGGAGAGGCGAGCCATGTCCGCTACGGCGAAGGCGTCATGGTCGGCTACCGGTACTACGAAACGGTCGAAGTCCCGGTCCGCTACCCGTTCGGGCACGGGCTCGCCTACACCACGTTCAGCACCGATGACCTTTCCGTCACCCTGACAGGTGATGACAGCGCCTCTGCGGCCGTCACCGTGACCAACACCGGAGACCGTCCGGGCCGGCATGTCGTCCAGGTCTACGTCGCCACCGCCGCAGGACCGGTGCGCCGCCCGGCCCGCGAACTGCGCGCCTTTACCAAGGTCTCGCTCGCCCCTGGTGAGACGCGCGTCGTGACGCTCACCCTCGATCGCCGCTCGTTCGCCTACTACGACATCGATCTCGGCCAGTGGGTGGTCGCGCCCGGCGACTACACCGTCCAGGTCGGCCACGACGCCGCGCAGATCGTCGCCGAAACGGTGGTGACCCTCACCGGCGACGCCATCGACACGCTGCTCACCATCGAGTCCCCGGTCGGCGACTGGTTCGCCCATCCCGTTGTGGGCCCGGTCCTGATGCGGACCCTCGCTGAAGGGATGACCGAGGAACAGGCGCGGCAGGCCGAACAGCAGGCCGACCTGCTGGCCATGGTCGCCTCGATGCCGATGCGCCAGTTCGTGACCTTCACGGGAGTCGGCCTCGACGCCGGCGCGCTCACCCAGATGATCAAGCTGACCGGCGCGAAGACTTCCTGAACCATCTGCCCAGGAGAGCCCATGTTTTCCACCCCCCGAAGACGACTCTGCGCCGGTGCGCTCGCGCTGGCCCTCATCACGTCCCTCCTGTCGGTGACGGGTACGGCCGCCGCCGTTCCGTCATCACCGTTCGGTGCCGCGTTCGCGCGCGGGTTCGCGGCGCCGCCGGCCGACACCAAGCCGAAGATCCGCTACTGGTGGGCGTGCGGCGCCATCACCCCGGCCGCGATCGACGCCGAAGTGAGGCAGATCGCGAGCCGAGGGTTCGGCGCGGCGGAGATCCAGTGCATGTTCAGCACGAATCCGAAGGTGGAGGGCTGGGGGAGTCCCGTTCTCAGTGACCGGCTCGAGCGAGCCGTCCAGGCCGGGCGCGAGTACGGGGTGCGGATCGACTTCACCGTCGGGCCGTCGTGGCCGCTGGTCGTGCCCGGAGTCACTCCCGATGACCCGGAGGCCGCTCAAGAGATCTCCTACGGGCGGCAGACCGTCGCAGGCGGTTCGACTTACGACGGCCCCGTGCCTGCGGCGCCCGCGCCGCGCGCGGGCGTCGCCAAGCAGACCCTGGTCACGCTGCAGGCGGTGCGGTGCGAGGGCAGCTGTACGGCGGCCAAGCCGGTGAAGCTGGACAAGGGCTCCCTGGTCGATCTCACCGGATCGGTGCGTGACGGTGCCGTCTCCTGGACGGCCCCCGCGAGCGGGCAGTGGCTGCTCCTGGCCTATTGGCAGCGCGGCACCGGCCAGGCCTCCGTCTCGGGCCAGGCGGTCTCGGGCGAAGCGGCCTATGTGGTCGACCACTTCAGCGCCGCGGGCAGCCGGGCGGCGACGGGCTACTGGGACTCCCATGTCCTGACACCCGGCCTGAAGCGCTTCCTCAAGAGGAACGGCGGGGACCTGTTCGAAGACTCCCTGGAGCTGGATTCGGCCCAGCACTGGACACGGAACCTGCTCGCGCGGTTCCAGGGCATGCGGGGCTACTCTCTGCGGGAGAACCTGCCGGTCCTGTTCGTCGACAAGATCCACCGGCAGTACACGTCGGCGACTCCCGATGACACGCCCGACTTCGCGTTCACCGACGGCAGTGGCGACCGCGTCCGCGACGACTACTACCGCACCCTGACCGATCTCTACATCGGCGAGCACGTCGAACCGTTGAAGACGTGGGCACACTCTCGTGACCTGCGGTTCCGCGCCCAGCCGTACGGCACCACGATCGACACGCCCACCATCGGCACCGCGCTCGACGTCAACGAGACCGAATCGCTCGGCCTGCACGCCGACTACACCGACGAACCGTTCCGATGGATCTCCAGCGGCGCCGTTCACCTCTCCGGGCAGCGGACCTTCTCACTGGAATGCTGCGCCACTCTGGGCGAGGCGTACGCGCAGACATGGCCGCAGATGCTCAAGCACGTCAACACGGCCTTCGCGCACGGCGTCAACCAGATCGTCTACCACGGATTCGCTACGCAGGACGCGCTCGGAGCGACCTGGCCGGGCTTCTCGCCGTTCACCACCCAGGGCGGCAACGGCTTCTCCGAGGCATGGGGACCGCGCCAGCCGACCTGGAGCGACACCGACAAGATCACCGGATGGACGTCGCGCATGCAGTACGTCCTGCGGCAAGGACGTCCCTCAGTGGATCTGGCGGTCTACCGGCAGAGCTATGGAACCAAGGTCCGGGAGCCGCGAGGCGCGGCCGGGTTCACCTACGACTTCACCGGACCCGACCAGTTGGACGGCACGCGGGTGAAGGACCGCCGCTTGGCCCCCGAAGGCCCCGCTTACCGAGCACTGATCCTGGACGACCAGCCGACGCTGCCGGTGAAGACCGCCCGTCTGCTCCTGTCCCACGCCCGCAGCGGACTGCCCCTGGTGATCGTGGGCGACCCGCCGAGCCGTGTACCCGGCGCGCGGAAGGCGGCCGAGCAGGACGCCGAACTGGCCGGGCTCGTCCAGCGGCTGCTGGCCGAGCCGTCGGTCCGCCGTATCTCCGGCCACGACCGGCTGCCCGCGACATTGAAGGGCCTGGACGTACGGGCGTCGGCGGAGACCGCGCCGGCGTCCGGGCTTCTGAGCGTGCGCCGCACGTTGCCCGGCGGGCGGCTCTACTACCTGCACAACCCGACCTCCGCCACGATCTCCACGGAGGTCTCGCTGGACGGCGGCGGCACACCGTACACGCTGGATGCGTGGACCGGCAGGATCAGCCCGGTCGGCCGCTACCGGGGGGACGGCTCCCGCACCACCGTGCCGATCAGCCTTGCTTCGGGCGCTTCGACCGTGCTGGCGCTGGGCGGTCGTCAGGGCCCGCATGCGACCGCCACCACGGGCGGCGAGATCACCATGAGCGACGGCGGCGTTCCGCAATTGCGCGCCGGAACGGGCGGTACCTACACGGTGACGATGGCCGACGGCGAGCGGGTCCGGGTGACCGTGCCCCAGGTCGCGCCGGCCCAGGCGCTCGACGTTTGGAAACTTGCCGTCGACGACTGGCACCGCGGCGCGGACGGCGGCCGCGCCGTCACCCGCCACGAGCTCGACCTCCGCGGGCTCAAGCCCTGGTCGCAGATCGATCGCCTGCAGGACGTCTCCGGCGTCGGCACCTACAGCACGACGGTACGGCTCGACCGGATGGACGGGGCCTACCTCGACCTCGGCCAGGTCACCGACACCTTCGAGGTCACCGTCAACGGGCGCGTCCTTCCCGCGCCCGACCAGGTGACCCGGCGCATCGACCTGGCAGGGCACCTCAAGCCCGGGACCAACACCATCACCGTCCGCGTCGCCACCCCGCTGCGCAACCGGCTCCGGGTGACCGAAGGCTTCCCCGGCCAGTCCACCCAGCCACGGCAGGACTACGGCCTGATCGGCCCCGTCCGCCTCACGCCCTACCGGCAGGTGCCGGTCCAGCGATGAACCGTCCCAGCCGTCCCCCCCGAGAAGGAGCGCGAGCGCGACGATCGGCGGGGGCGGCCGGGTCATTCGGTGACCGGGGCGACGCCCTGCGGCGGTACGACCGCCGACAGTGCCCTCTCCAGCAGGTCGTCCAGGTTCCGCAGATCCTGCTGTTCCTCCGAGGCGTCCGTACGGAGCCACCGGTGGTAGGCCAGCCTGGTGGCCTGCAGCACCAGTCCCGCGCGCAGTTCACGTTCGAACGACTCCACGCCGGCCACCCCACGCCGTGCGAAGAAGTCGGCGAGCGGCCCGGTCAGGACCGGGTCGAGCGCGTGCCAGCGCAGCAGGTACCCGGGAGAGTCCATCACCATCGCCAGGAACCGGCGCTGGAAGATCACGGCCGGGTTCGTACCGAACCCGCGCACGGAGAAGACGCCGACCAGGGCGGCGGTGACGGGGACGTCCACGGACGCGGTCCGCAACCCTTCAACGATCGTTTTCCCGGCGTCCTCGAACAGCGGCGCCACGACGTCCTCCTTGGCCGCGAAGTGGCGGTGGAACGTGCGCTGGGATATCCCGGCGCGGTCACAGATGCGCTCGATCGTGGTGCCGGTCCCGCCGTCGAGGACGAACAGGTCCAGAGCCGTGAGAGCGACCGAGCGCCTTAACTCCTCGGCCCGGCGCTCGGTCAGAGTCTGATGTGACGAAGCCCCCACGCCGACCCTCCTCTCCTCCGATACAGACCGTTCATGGCCGACCATGGCCGTTCCGAGCCTAAACGGGAGCGTAGCCGCCCACCTGTTCACGACCGCTCAGTGGACCCTTCGCGAAAAGGCGTCTACTGACCGGAACGCCTTTGCCGGCGCGGGACGGGGCCTTCCTAGGCTGCCGCACTCCGACCCCCGGAGGCGAAGGAGAGACAGGTGCCCGAAACGCATCACCCCACCGATGAGACGGCCGATGTGGTCGTCGTCGGTTCAGGCGGAGCGGCGCTGACCGCCGCCTACACGGCCGCGACCGGCGGCCTGCGCACCGTCGTGCTGGAAAAGACGGAGTACTTCGGCGGGACCAGCGCCTATTCCGGCGCCGGAATCTGGCTTCCGGGCAACCCGGCCCAGCACCGCGCCGGGCTTCCCGACAGCGTCGAACTCGGGATGACCTACTTCAAGGCCGTCGTCGGGGACCGTACGCCCGCCGCCCTGCAGGAAGCGTTCCTGACCATTGGACCCGAACTGGTCGAGTTCCTGGAACGTGACCCGGCACTGCGTTTCGCGTACATGCCGTTTCCGGACTACTTCGAGGCCCCCGGCAGGATCGAGAACGGGCGGAGCATCTACCCCAAGCCGCTGCCGGCCGCCGAACTCGGCTCCCGGCTCGCGCGGCTCCGCCCGCCCATCTCACCCGACCAGTACGGCGTGGACCAGGACCGCGACGTCCTCATCGGCGGCCAGGCGCTCATCGGCCGGCTCTTGCTCGCCCTCGACGCGACGGGCAACGCGAGCCTGCGCACCGGCACGCGGATGCGGTCTCTGATCGTCGAGAACGGCAGGGTCGCTGGCGTCGTCGTCGAGGCGGACGGGGCGACCACGCGGGTCATGGCCGGGCACGGCGTCGTGCTCGCAGCGGGCGGGTTCGAATGCGACGACGAACTCCGCGCGCGCCACCACGGTCTCCCCGGCGGGCAGTGGACATCGGCCGCCCCGGGCTCCAACACCGGGGACGCCGTCATGGCCGCGCAGGCCGTCGGCGCCTCCGTGGACCTGATGGACGAGGCGTGGTGGTGCCCGGCGACGCTGTTCCCGAACGGGCGCGCCGCGTTCACCCTCGGGCTGCTGGGCGGGATCTTCGTCAACGCGGATGGAGAGCGGTTCGCCAACGAGTCCCTGCCTTATGACCGGATGGGCCATGAGATCCGCCGGGGCCAGGCGGGCGGCGTGTCGCACATCCCGAGCTGGTTCGTGTTCGACGACCGGTTCGACGCCGTCCCGGCGATCTCGCAGCCCGTACCGGATCCGGTGGCGTTCCGCGAGGCCGGACTGTGGCGTACGGCCGACACCCCGGAGGCCCTCGCGGACCTGATCGGTGTCCCGGCGGACGCGCTCCGGCGTACCGTCGAACGCTTCAACGGGTTCGCGGCATCCGGTGTGGACGAGGACTTCCACCGGGGAGAGGACCCCTACGACCGGTTCTTCGGAGCCGGTGACGGGCCCAACCCGTGCCTGGTGCCCATCGAGCGAGGACCGCTGCACGCCGTCCAGATCGTGCTCGGAGACCTCGGGACCAAGGGCGGGCTCCGGATCGACGGTGACGGCCGCGTTCTGGACGAAGCGGGAACGCCCATCCCCGGGCTCCACGCGGCGGGCAACTCGGCGGCGTCCGTCGCGGGTCATGCCTATCCGGGACCCGGCACACCCCTCGGCTCCGGCATGGCGTTCGGCTACCGGGCCGCCAAGCATCTTTTGGGTGAGTCGCGAAGCGGTTAGTCGCCAAGCGGGGAGTCCGGCCACCTGTTCGGCGCGGATTCCCCGCTGAGTGTTCCGAACAGTGGACGGTCCTGTAGGAGCGCCGACGCGGCGCTCATAGCTTCGGAAAACACGCCGCTCCGGCGTCTGTCCGGTACCCCACCATCTGAGGAGGTGCTCGCATGGGTTTCGACGCCATGGCCCCCGGCACGCTGGCCGGTCTGCGGGTGCTCGAGGTCTCCAGGACGATCGCCGGCGCGTATGCGGGCAGGCTCTTCGCCGATGCGGGCGCGACGGTCGTGATGGCCGAACCCGCGGACGGGCACCCGCTTCGCGAGCGGGCGAACCGAGGCGATGGCGATGCCCCGCTCTTCGGATTCCTCGCCGCGGGCAAGGCCTCGACGGTACGGGAGTGGACGGATCTCGCGGCCGACGCCGATGTGGTGATCGTCGAGTCGGCGGATATCCCGGACATCGCACTGCTCGAACGCCTCGCCGAGCGCATCGTCGTGGTCGCCGTGACACCGTGGGGCCTTCGAGGACCCTGGTCAGGGTCGGGGCGGCCGTGGACCGAGTTCACCCTTCAGGCCGAGGCAGGCTCACTGAGCAACCGCGGCGACCCCGCCTCCTACCCGCTGGCCCTGGGGGGCTCCGAGCATCTATGGGTGGCGGGCTCATTCGCGGCGTCGGCCGCGCTCGCGGCGGCCACGGGCACCGGCGGCGAACTCATCGACCTGTCCCTGCTCGAGGTGACCACCTATGCCGCCACCATGTTCACGGACGTCCAGGCATCGGTCAGCGGCGCGACACCGGATCCGATCGCACAGCGCCGCCGGCTGACCCCGTCCGTCGAACCGGCCGCGAACGGATGGGTCGGCTTCAACCTCGCCTCCGCGCAGAATCTCGAAGACTTCCTGGTGCTGATCGAACGGCCGGAATGGCTGGACGATGAGGAGATCCGGTCCTACGAGGGCCGCTACCGGCGCGCCGAGGAGTTCAGCGCCGCCGTGCACGCCTGGACCACGCGGCACACGGTGGCCGAGATCGTGGAGCAGGCCGCCGCGTTCCGCATCCCCTGCTCGCCCGTGCACAACGCCGCCACGATCCTGGACGACCCGCAGGTGACGGCACGCGAGTTCTACGTGCCCGATGCCTCCGACCGGTTCCGGCATCCGGCGGTCCCCTTCCTGTTCGGCGGTGTCCGGCCGCCGTCCGCGCGCGCCGTACCCGAACCCGGTGGCCGGCAGGGGTTCGGCCCGCGAACGGACAAGGTGCGCGAGACCGAGGCCGTAGGGGAATCCTTGCCGCTGGCCGGGCTGCGCGTGATCGAGTTCACCAACTGGTGGGTCGGGCCGCTGGTCGGCACGGCGCTGGGATCCCTCGGTGCCGATGTCATCAAGATCGAATCCGTCCGCCGGGTGGACGGCTCCCGGATGCTGGGTGGTCTCGTCGCCCGCGATCCGCGCTGGTGGGAGGCCAGCTGGGTGCACTTGGGCGCCAACCACAACAAGCGGGTCGTGACCCTTGACCTGACCCAGCCCGAGGGCAGGGAACTGGTCGAGCGGCTCGTCGCCGACGCCGACGTGCTGCTGGAGAACTACTCGGCTCGTGTGCTGGACAACGCCGGGCTGGACTGGGACGCGGTCAAGGCGCTCAACCCGCAGGTCGTCATGCTGCGCATGCCCGCGTTCGGCCTGACCGGCCCCCGGCGCGAGATGGTCGGCTACGCCCAGACCGTCGAGCAGTACTCGGGGATGTGCTGGCGTACCGGATATCCGGACGGTCCGCCACTGAACCCGAGCGGCCCCGCGGACCCCATGGGCGGGTCCAACGCGATGTTCGCCCTGCTCGCCGCGCTGCGCGAGCGGAAGCGGACGGGACAAGGGATGCTCGTCGAAGCGCCGTTGGTGGAGGCCGCGCTGACGATGGCTGCCGAGCAGGTGATCGAGTGGACCGCCACGGGGACGATTCTCGGGCGCGACGGCAACCACGTTCGCGGGCACGCGCCCCAGGGCGTGTACGCCGGAGCGGGGGAGGAGCAATGGCTCGCCCTGTCGGTGGTGACCGACGAGCAGTGGCAGGCGCTGGTGTCCCTCACCGGCATCCAGGGATGGAGCGACCCGTCCCTGGCCTCGCCCGAAGGCCGGTGGGCACAGCGATACCGGCTCGATGAGGACCTGCGTGCCTGGACGGCGGGCCGCGACGTCCCCGCGACGGTCGACGATCTCGTCACCGTGGGAGTGCCCGCCGCCCACGTGGTCGACCAGCGGTTCGTGCACGACCACCCGCAGATCGCCGCACGCGGCTACTTCGAGGACGTCGACCATCCCGTCGTCGGCAGGATCCCGATCCCGGTGCTGCCGTACAGGTTCGGCCGGATCGAGCGATGGTCGCGGCTGCCTCCGCCCACCGTCGGCCAGCACAACCGCGAGGTCCTGGAGAAGGAACTCGGCCTGTCCGCGCAGCGGATCGACGATCTCGCCGCCAGGCAGATCATCGGCGACCGGCCGGCGGGCCTGTGATCACCCGCCCCGGCAGTGAAACCCACCCCGGCAGTGAGAGAGAGCGGCAATGACCCTGGAAATCCCGGCCCGCAGGATCGCGACCGGCTACAGCTGGACCGAATGCCCCCGCTGGCACGAAGGCCGCTTCTACTTCTCCGACATGTACGGTGCCCGGATCGTCACCCTGGACGGGGACGGCGGCGCCACCACCCACGTCGACCTCTCCGAACGGGAGGGCCTCGACGGGCAGCGGATCAACCTGGTCGGGACCGGGTTCCTGCCCGACGGCAGGCTGCTGATCAACTCGATGTACGAGAAGGTCACGCTCGCCTACGACGGCGAGTCCACCACCGTGTACGCCGACCTCCGCGACCTCGCGATGAGCCCCATCAACGACATGGTGGTCGACGCCGCCGGACGCGCCTACGTCACCCAACTCGGCTTCGACCTCTTCGTGGGAGAGAGCCCGAAGGAATCGCCGATCCTCGTAGTGGAGCCCGACGGCAGCCCGCGGATCGCCGCCGAGGCCGGCACGCTCATGGGCGCCAACGGGATCGCGATCAGCGCCGACGGCCGGACCCTCCTCACCGCCGAGACCTATGGCAACAGGCTCACCGCGTTCGACATCGCCGCCGACGGCACGCTCGGCAACCGCAGGATCTTCGCCGAACTGGACACCATGCCCGACGGCCTGTGCCTGGACGCCGAGGGTGCCGCCTGGGCGGCGCTGCCCGCGGCGGGCGGCGTGATCCGCGTCGTCGAGGGCGGCGAGATCGTCGTGAGGGTCACCGCCCCCGCGCAGGAGTGCGGCGCCACCACGGCGTGCGGTCTCGGCGGCGACGACCGCCGCACCCTCTACGTCTGCTGCGGGTTCGAGGTCTTCGACGCAGAGAAGTCCCGCCGCGAGGCCCAGGGCTCGATCTGGGTGGCGGATGTCCCCGTCACCGGTGGTGCCACCCGTCCATGAACGCCGATGGGAGGTGGACCGTCGAGGTCGACCGCTCGGTCTGCGTGGGCAACAGGATGTGTGTCGCCACCGCGCCGGAGGTGTTCGCCCTCGTCGACGGCAAGGCCCGTCCGCGCACCGAGCGGGTGGCGGCCGGCGCCGAGCTGGTCGACGCCTACGAGTCATGCCCGGTCTCCGCGATCGTCCTGCGCGGCGAGACCGGCGAACAGATCGACCCAGAAGCCTGAATCCGGAGAACCGTGATGACTGAGACCGCCGCGCCCTATCCGTTCCCCCCGACCGAGCCCGAGGACGCCGTCGAGCAGTACCGGCGGGTGATCGCCGACCGGCCGATGACCAAGGTGATGTTCCCGTTCGGCGGCGAGGGATGGGTCGTCCATCGGCACCAGGCCGCCAGAGAACTGGTGGGAAGCCCGAAGTTCGCGCGCGGGCCGTTCGCCCAGGGCGAGCTGGAGGTGCCGTTCTTCGTGCCGTTCCCGGACTTCCTGAAGACCACCCTCCAGTTCGCCGATCCGCCGGACCACACCCGGCTTCGCCGGCTCGTCGCCAAGGCGTTCACCGCACGCCGGGTGGCCCGGCTGCGGGAGGGCACGCAGCGGATCGCCGACGAACTGCTCGACGGCATGGTCGAGCACGGTTCACCGGCCAACCTCGTGGAGCTCTTCTCCCTGCCGCTCCCGATCCGGGTGATCAGCGAACTGCTCGGCGTGCCGGTGTCGGACCGCGACAGGTTCATCGACTGGAGCAAGTCGACGCTGGCGACCTCCGGCATGACGGCGGAAGAGATCGCCGCCGCGGGGACCGAACTGTACGTCTACCTGTCCGAACTGATCGCCGCCCGCCGTGCCGAGCCCCGGGACGACCTGCTCAGCGCGCTCGCCGGCGCCGGGGAGCAGGACGACTCGCTGACCGACGGGGAGATCCTGCCGATCGCGATGCTGCTCATCGTCGGCGGCTTCGACAACACCGCCAACTTCATCAATCTCGGCGCCCTGTCCCTGTTCCGCAATCCCGACCAGCTCCAGGCGCTGCTGGCCGACGTCGACCGGGTGGTCGTGACGGCGGTCGAGGAGATCCTGCGCCACGGCCACTTCGCGGTCGGCGAGCAGGCCGGCGGGCTCGGCTCGCTCGTCCCGTACGTGGCCACCGAGGACGTGGAGATCGACGGCACGCTCATCAGGAAGGGCGAGGCCGCCGCGATCGATCCCGCCAGTGCGAACCACGACCCCACGGTGTTCGACGCTCCCGCGGCCTTCGACATCACGCGCGAGAACAATCCCCATCTGACCCTCAACCACGGTGTCCACCACTGCCTTGGCGCGCCCTTGGCCAGGATGGAGATGCAGGTCGCGCTCGGCACGCTGTTCCGCAGGTTTCCGGCGCTGGCCATGGCGGGTGAGCCGGAGTACGCCTCGGAGTTCCTCACCGCGGGCATCCACGTCCTTCCGGTCACGTGGTGACGATGCCGGAGATCACCACCCTGGACGAGTTCGAGGCCGCATACAAGGCCGGTCTCGGTGAGCCGCTGCCGCCCAAACCGTGGAGAACGGTCACCGAGGAATGGCTGTCGCGCTACGCCGATGGTGCGGGCGACTACAACCCGCTGTTCCGTGACCGTTCCTACGCCGACGCCGGGCGCCATCACAGCCTCGTCGCCCCACCTGGCTTCGTCTTCTCGATCGACTTCGGTGCGAACGCCTCCATCTGGGGGCACATCGCGGAAGCCGACGTGGCGATGCGGGACCTGACGATCCTCTACCTCGGCGCGTCCATCGAGTGGTACCGGCCGATCTGGCTCGGCGACCGCATCCGGGCCGTCCAGTACCCGTCCGGCATCCGGCGCACCACGCTGCGGCAGACCGGTGAGGCACTGATCTGCACCGGGACCACCGAGTACTGGAACTCGCGGGGTGAAAAGGTGGCTGAACTGACCAACGACATGCTGCGATTCGCCAATCGCGGCAGCGCGGTCGAGTCCTCCCCGCCCGCGCCCGCAGCCGGCGGCGTCGCCCCCGACCCGCTGGTGTGGGAACGGACCCGGCGGGGCGACCGGCCGCGGTACTGGGACACCGTCGCCGAAGGCGACACGATCCCCGATCTTCCCAAGGGGACTTACACCACCACCGAGCTGTACCTCTTCGCGCACGGCGCCCTCAGCACCCGCCGGTCCAGGAAGGTCGACGAGGGCACCATCGACATGGGCGCCGGCGGCAGGGCCGATCCGGCGTACGCGCGCGCGACCCGGGCGCAAGCCCGGTCGTTCGACTACGGGCCGCAGCGGATCTGCTGGCTGAGCCAGGCGGTGACCGACTGGATGGGCGACCACGGCACGCTCGTGCGGATCCAGGCCCGGCTCCGCCGGCCGAACCTCGTTGGGGACACCAACACCATCCGCGGAACCGTGGTGCGGACCTACCGGGACGGAGCGGACGAGCAGTTCGCCGACGTGGACGTCGAGAACGTGAACCAGGACGACGTGGTGACCGCGAGCGCCCGCGCGACCGTCAAGCTACCGGCCCAGGACTCGGTCGCCGCCGACGATCCGTTGTTCGCGGCGGAGCCGGAGGACGCGACCGGTGGCATCTACACCTGATCTGTAACCGACCGGAAAGAGGTTCGACAGTGAAACTGAGGCCTGGCCTCAAGCTGAACAGCGCCGTGTCGGACGCGCAGGTGGTCGTCGTACGCGCCCCCGCCGGTGATGTCGACCTCCGCTGCGGCGGCGAGCCGCTGGTGGCGGGCGATCCACCCGAGCGCACCCGCGACACGGCCGACGGTGAAGCGCTGCTCATGGGCAAGCGCTACAGCGACGCCGGCGGCACCGTGGAACTGCTGTGCACCAAACCCGGGCCCGGAACGCTCACGGTCGGGGACGAACCACTGGCGATCAAGGCGGCCAAGCCGCTACCCGCGTCGGACTGAACAGCCGACAGCCGACCGCCAGAGCAGGAAGGAACCTAGATGAACAGACTGTGCCGGGAACTGGGGATCGAGTATCCGATTTTCGCGTTCAGCCACTGCCGCGATGTCGTCGCGGCGGTGTCCAGGGCGGGCGGGATGGGGGTGCTCGGCATCCTGGCCATGTCGCCGGACGAGATCGATATCGAGCTGAGCTGGCTGGAGAAGAACTCGGGCGGGCGGCCGTACGGAGTCGACGTCGCCATTCCGGGACGGACGGTCGACCGCGAGAGCGGTCTGACCGACGCAGGCCAGATGCAGTCCCGGTTGCAGGAGATGATCCCGCAGAAGCACCGGGACTACGCCGAAGAGCTCATGCGGCGGTACGACGTACCCTCGCTGCCCGCGAAGAACGGGCAGGAGCACGGCTGGGCGACCGAAGGCTTCACCGCCGCGGGCGGAGAAGAGCAGCTCGAAGTCGTCCTCGGCCGCGAACACGGCTTTCTGGTGAGCGCGCTGGGCCCGCCGCCGGCCTGGGTGATCGAGCGCGCCCACGAGCGCGGCACCAAGGTCGGAGCCCTGGTGGGCAAGCCCCACCAAGCGGTGCGCAACGTGGAACTCGGCGTCGATGTGATCATCTGCCAGTCCTACGAGGCGGCCGCGCACACGGGCGAGATCGGCGGCATGGTCCTGATCCCGGACGTGGTCGACGCGGTGGGTGATGTCCCGGTGCTCGCGGCGGGAGGCATCGGAGGCGGCCGGCAGATGGCGGCGGCGATGGGGCTGGGCGCGCAGGGCGTGTGGACCGGCTCGATCTGGCTGACCTGCCGCGAGACCGGCACCGACCCGGAGATGGTCGAGCGGCTGCTGAAGCTGAACTCCACGGACACGGTCCGCTCCACCTCGCAGACCGGCAAGCCCAACCGGCAGGTGCGTACCGGCTGGACCGAGGCGTGGGACGACCCGGCCGGCCCCGGCTCCCTCCCGATGCCCCTGCAGTACATGCTCTACGCCGAATACACCGAGCGCGCCAGAAGGGCAGGCGTCCACGACCTGGTCGGTGGCCCCGTCGGCCAGGTGGTCGGCCGGATGACGAAGGTCCGTCCCGCCGGGGAGATCGTCCTGAGCATGGTCGAGGAGTACGTGGCGACCGTGCAGCGAATGAGCGCTCAGCTCGACGCCCTGGTCGAGAGCTGACAAGCGACGAACCGGATATGAGGAGCCACGAGCGCATGTCCCTATTGCGGAAGTTCAGGGTTCTCGATCTGACCACCGGGATCGCGGGCCCCTACGCCACCAAACTGCTGGTGGACGCGGGCGCGGATGTGGTGAAGGCCGAGACCCCCGAGGGGGACGAGTACCGGCGGTGGACGGCTTCAGGCGCGGATTTGGGCGGTGTCGACGGCGCGATGTTCCAGTACCTCAACGCGGGCAAACGATCGGTGCGCGGCGAGGTGGATGAGCCTGCAGTCCGCGAACTGCTCACGGGCGCCGATCTGCTCGTCGAGTCCACGCTGGACGACACGGCGCTCGCGGGAGTCCGGGAGGAGTTCCCCGGGCTCGACATCGTCTCCATCACGCCGTACGGCCGTACCGGGCCATGGGCGCGGCGGCCGTGGACCGAGCTCACCCTCCAGGCGCAGTCCGGCTCGATCGGGGGACGCGGATTCCCCGGCCGCCCGCCCGTACACGTGGGCGGACGGCTGGGGGAGTGGATCGCGGGCAGCTGGGCGGGCGCCGCCGCCCTCGCGCTGCGCACGGCGGCACGACGGCACGGGCAGGGCGGCGAGCATGTCGACCTGTCGATGCTCGAATGCATGTGCGTCGCCATGTCGCTGTACACGCCGCTCACGGTGGATCTGTCCGGCGCGCGGCCGGCGGGGCGCACCGTGGAGATCCCCTCCGTGGAGCGCAGCGCGGACGGGTGGATCGGATTCTGCACGATCACCGGTCAGATGTTCCAGGACTTCCTGCTCATGATCGACCGTTCCGATCTGATCGAGGACCCGGAGATCCTCGATCCGAGGCGAAGGCAGGGCCGGTACGAGGAGTTCCAGAAGATCATCGAGGAGTGGACCACGACATTGCCCACCGCGGCGATCGAGGAGATCGCCACCGCCCTGCGGATCCCGGTGGCCCCCGTGGGCACCCCGCTCACCATCACCGGCAATGAGCATTTCGCCGCGCGCGAGGTGTTCGTCCGCAATCCCTCCGGGGGCTTTCCGCAGCCGCGCAGGCCTTATCTCGTGGACGGCGATGCCGGGCCGGGACCTGGAACCGCCCCCGCCCTGGGCGAGCACACCGGACTCGTCCGATGGAACCCGCGAGAAGACGGCAGGGTGCGGCCGGATGGCGTCCCGCTGGCCGGCCTGCGGGTCGTCGACCTGACCGGGTTCTGGGCGGGCCCGGCGGGGACCCAACTGCTCGCCGCGTTCGGCGCGGACGTGATCAAGGTCGAGTCCGTCCAGCGCCCGGACGGGATGCGCTTCACCTCCACCCGTCCGCCGTCGATGGACGGGTGGTGGGAATGGGGCGGGGTGTTTCAGGGCGCCAACGCGGGCAAGCGAGGCATCACTCTCGACCTGACGCGGCCGGAAGGACGTCAGGTCCTGATGAGGCTCATCGCGCGGGCGGACGTCCTGGTCGAGAACTACTCACCTCGGGTGCTCGGCAACTTCGGCATCACCTGGGAGTCGCTGCGCGAGGTCAATCCACGGCTCACCCTGGTGAGGATGCCGGCGTTCGGGCTCAGTGGACCGTGGCGCGACCGCACCGGATTCGCCCAGACGATGGAGCAGGCCACCGGTCTGTCGTGGATGACCGGCCACGCCGATACGCCACCGATGGTCCTCAAAGGGCCCTGCGATCCGCTCGCCGGAATGCATGCCGCGGTGGCCGTCCTGGCCGCACTGGAGCAGGCCGAACGGCAGGGCCGCGGCGTCCTCGTCGAAGTCCCCATGGTGGAGACGGCGCTCAATGTCGCCGCCGAAGTGGTCATCGAGCAGCAGGCCTACGGCGCCGAGCTGAACCGGACGGGCAACCGCGGCCCTGGCGCCGCCCCGCAGAACCTCTATCGCTGCGGTACGCCGGACGAGGACGAGTGGCTGGCCTTGGCCGTCGCGACCGACGAGCACTGGCTGGCGCTGCGTGCCGAGCTCGGAGACCCGGAGTGGGCGACGGCACCTGAGCTCGATGATGTGGAGGGTAGGCGCGGCGCCCATGACGAGATCGACCGGCGGCTCTCTGCCCACTGCGCCGGCCGGGACGCCGGAGAGCTGGCCGCGTCACTGGTCGGGAGGAGAATCCCGGCGGCACGAGTCGTACCGCCTGCCGACGTGCTCGACAACGCCCAGTTCGCTGCCCGTGGCTTCGTCCAGCCTCTACGGCATCCCGTGCTCGGCGAGATCCGGCTGCCAGGAGTCCCGCTACGGCTGGCGAGCCGTTCAGGACCCTGGTTCGCCCGTCCCGCACCTGTGCTGGGGCAGCACAACGACGAGGTGCTGCAAGGCGTCGCCGGGCTCGCAGCCGAGCAGTGCGCGGCCCTCCGCCACAGCGGAGTCATCGGCGAGCGGCCGGACAACCTCTGAACCCGTACGCCCTACCGGCAGTTCTGTTCCAGCCATTGGAACGACCGCTCGGAACCCGCATCCGCGAACGCGACCATGAAGTCGCACCCAGGCGCTGACAGGAGAACACGAGCGTTGACCCCACATCCCTTCCGCGACGTCGCGATCGTCGCGGCGTACAACACCCCCCAAGCGCGGGTGCTCGAAGGGCACACCTCCTTCTCGATCACCCTGGACGCCGCGCGCGGAGCGCTCGCCGAGGCGGCCGTGCCGGCGGCCGAGGTCGACGCGGTGTTCAGCAAGCACGCGCCGGATCTGATCTACGCGCTCGGCCTCGGTCCCGCGTGGAACTCCAACTGCGCCGGCGGCATCGCCGGTGTGCTGCAGGCGGCGAGCCTGGTCGCCACCGGGCTGGCGCACACGGTGCTGGTCGCCGACGGCGGTGCCGGTCTCTACACACAACGGTCGGCGACCGCGCCCTGGACCCGGCCCGCGAACGAGTTCGTGGTGCCCTTCGGGCTGTACACCGCAGCCGAATTCGCGCTTATCGCGCGCCGCCACATGGAGCGTTTCGGCACGACGCCGGAGCAGCTCGCCGAGGTGGCCGCAACCGTCCGCAACAGCGGGCACGTGAATCCCGATGCCGTCTACCAGGGGTGCGGGCCCTACACACCCGACGACATCCTCGCCTCGAGAATGATCGCCGACCCCTTCCACCTGCTCGACTGCGCGACGACGTCCGAGGGCGGCTGCGCTCTGGTGATCACTACCGCGGAGCGCGCCGCGGAACTGCCCGGCGTTCCGGTGCACATCCTGGGCGGCGGCCTGGACGCACTGGGCCCCGCCTACCGGCACGCACCGAGCTGGGACCTCACCGGCGCGTCCGACGACGTCCCGAACGGCTACGTCGGCCGCCGCGCCGCACGAAAGACCTTCGCCATGGCCGGGCTGGGACCGGCCGACGTGGACGTGTGCGAGCTGTACGACCCGTTCTCCTTCGAGATCATCCGGCAGTTCGAGGCATTCGGGTTCTGCGCCGAAGGCGAGGGCGGCGACTTCGTGATGGACGGGCGGATCGGCCCCGGCGGACAGTTCCCGATCACCACCGACGGCGGGCTGATGTCCTACAGCCACGGCGGGGGAGTCGTCCAGCTCACCCAGCGGGTCGCTCGCGGCGTCCACCAGCTCCAGGGACGGTGCCGCTCGATGCAGGTTCCCGGCGCGGAGGTCGCGCTCTGCACCAACGGCGGCGCGGGCGCGCTGTTCACCGACGTCGTCCTCCTCGGAAGCGAGCGCCCGTGACCATGCTCGAACCACAGCGGCCGGGCATCCCGCTGCCCGCCCCGACGCCAGTGTCCCAGCCGTTCTGGGACGGCTGCGCCGTGGGCGAGCTGCGCTACCAGCGCTGTGCCGCCTGCAAGCACGCCGAGTTCGATCCGGCCCTGGTGTGCCGGCGCTGCCGTGCCGGCGAACTGGAGTGGCAGGTCAGCGCAGGCCTGGGCGAGATCTACAGCCACACCGTCGTCTGGCGCCCGCAGACGGCGGAGTTCACCACCCCCTACGCCGTCGTGATCGTGACCTTCGACGAGGAGTTCCAGCTGCTCACCGACCTCGTCAACTGCGAGGTGGCCGAAGTGCGCGTGGGACTCCGCGTGCGGACCACGTTCCACCAGGTAGGCGGCGGCATCACGGTGCCCTACGTCGAGCCGGACAGGAGCTGACAGCGATGGGAATCGAGCTGGTACTCGACATGGCGAGCGACGCCTTCGCCGACCGGGTCGCGCTCGGCCGGGGGCGGGACGGCCTCACGTTCGCGCGACTGGCCCGCGCCGCCGAAGGAGGTGCCGCCGTCCTCCGCGAGAGGGGCGCGCGTAGCGTCGCGTACATCGGTGTGAACGGACCGGTCCTGCCCGCCCTCCTGTTCGCTGCCGCGAAGGCGGGACTCTCGCTGACCCCGCTCAACTACCGGCTCTCGCAGCGGCAGTTGGCCGAGCTGCTCGCAGAACTCGACACCCCGTTCGTGGTGGCCGACCGGGCGTTCACCGATGTCGTCCCCGCCGACGTGATATCCGAAGACTGGCTGGGCCTGGCTCTCGGCATCCGGCCGGGCGTACTACCCGAGGTGCCTGACGGCGATCCCGCCGTGGTGCTGTTCACCAGCGGTACGACCTCCAAACCGAAAGGCGTGGTGCTCCGGCACGCGCACCTGGTCAGCTACGTACTGGAGACCGTCGAGTTCGCCGCCGCGGAGGAGACCGACGCCGTACTGGTCAGCGTGCCGCCGTACCACGTCGCGGGCATCGGCTCGGTGCTGAGTAACCTCTACGCCGGCCGCCGCATGACCTACCTGCCCGACTTCACCGGCCGCGACTGGCTCGACCTGGTTCGCGACGACGCGGTTACGCAGGCGATGGTGGTGCCCACGATGCTCGCCCGCATCGTCGGCGAACTCGACGGCGCCGAAGCGGACGCACCGGCGCTGCGCTCGATCGCCTACGGCGGCGCCCGGATGCCGCCGCCGGTCCTGCGGGCGGCGCTGTCGGCGTTCCCTGGCGTGGACTTCGTCAACGCCTACGGCCTCACCGAGACATCCTCGACGATCGCGGTGCTGAGCCCCGACGACCATCGGGCCGCGCAGGCGGGCGACCCGCTCGCCGTCGCCCGGCTCGGCTCGGTGGGACGCATGGTGCCCGGAGTGGAATGCGAGATCCGTGGCCCCGGCGGCACCTCCCTTCCAGCGGGTGAGAGCGGCGAGATCTGGGTCCGCGGCGCGCAGGTGTCGGGGGAGTACCAGGGGCTCGGGTCCGTACTCGACGCGGACGGATGGTTCCCGACCCGCGACCGCGGCCACCTGGACGCCGACGGCTACCTGTTCGTGCACGGCCGGTCCGACGACACGATCATTCGAGGTGGTGAGAACATCGCGCCCGCCGAGATCGAGGACGTGCTGGCCGAGCATCCCGCCGTCGGCCAAGCCGCCGTCCTCGGGATCGCCGACGACGAGTGGGGACAGCGCATTGTCGCTGTGGTCGTCCCCGTGCCCGGCGCGGCCCCCCACCCCGAGGACCTGCGGGCGTTCGTACGGGCACGGCTTCGATCCTCCCGAACCCCCGACGACGTGGTCTTCCGCACCGACCTCCCGCACACGGCGACCGGCAAGCTCCTGCGCCGCGACCTGGCCGCCGAACTGACCTGAAGGAGAGGAACTGAGATGGCTGCAGATTCCGCAGCGGACCTGTTCGGCCTGACCGACGCGGTCGCGCTGGTGACCGGCGGTGGCGGCGGCATCCCGAAGGCGACCGCCATCGCCCTCGCGAGAGCCGGGGCGCACGTCGCGGTCGCCGACATCTCCGACGAGTTCGCCGCGCAGACGGTCAAGGAGATCGAGGCGCTCGGCCGCAGGGCGATCGCACTGCACGCCGACGTCCGCCGCCCCGACGACGTCCAGAGCATGGTCGAGGAGACCCGCGAGCGGCTCGGCTCGATCACCGTGGCGGTCAACGCCGTCGGCAGCCTCGGTGCCGCCACGCCGAAGTCGTTCCTGGACTACACGCTCGAGGAGTGGAACGGCCCCATCGAACTGAACCTCACCAGCACGATGCTGTGCATGCAGGCCGAGGCCGTCGCCATGATCCGCGACGGCAGGCCCGGCCGGATCGTCAACTTCGGCTCCACCAGCGGGGTCACCGCGGCCCCGTCGATCTCGCACTACGGCGCCGCGAACGCCGGAGTGATCCACCTGACCGGCTCCGCCGCACTGGAACTCGCGCCCTACGACATCCGGGTCAACTGCGTGGTGCCCGGCACGCACAACGTCGACCGCACAGGGCGCGAGACCGCGACGTCCAAGCGTCCCGGCCAGGCCGAGTTCATGCGGAAGGCCGCCGAGGCGACACCGCAAGGACGCCTCGGCCGCCCCGAAGAGACCGCGGGCGTCGCGGTGTTCCTGGCCTCCGACCTGTCGTCGTACATGACCGGCCACGCGGTGGTCTCCGACGGCGGCATCGTCCACACCACCCGGCGCCCGCCGGTGGGCTCGCCGACACCCGCCGCCCTGGCCGGCATCGGGGACACGCCATGAGCGACCTGGAAATCATCGACTGCCACAACCACGTCCTGCGCACGGCCGACCACAGCTGCGATCTCTACAGCAACCTGCTGCGGTTCAGCGCGGCCATGGGCCTGCCCAACGAGCCGCGCTTCTTCGGAACCCCGGACGAGGCCGGCCGCGTCATGGTCGCGACGGGCATCGCCCACATGAACATCCTGATGTTCACCTGGTCCGGGGTGTATTGGCGGCAGGGGCAGAACATCCTGCCGGACAGGGAGCCGGATCGGTCGAGGGAGGCCGAGGAACTGCGGCGCCGGATCGTCCGCCGGATCCAGGACAACAACAGCTGGGCCCTAGGGCAGGTGGCCGAGAATCCGCGGCTGAGCTGCTTCGTCGGTGTCGACCCGGTGCTCATGGACGAGGCGACGCTGCTCTCCGAAGTCGAGAACGGGATACGCCGGGGCGCCCTGGGCGTCAAGCACGTTCCGATGAACCACGGCACCGAAGGCGACGACCCGCGCATGTGGCCGGTCTTCGACTACTGCGCGTCGGCCGGAGTTCCGCTGCTCACCCAGGCGGCCGGATTCATGCCGGGCCGGCCCCGCCACTACGCCAAGGCGCTGGGCGACTTCCCCGGCCTCAAACTGATCTTCGCTCATCTCGGCCACGACCGGCGGTTCGGGGAGGGTGCCGACGCCGAAGTGGTCGAGCTGGCGAACGCCCATCCCGGCGTGCACACCGACGTCTCGCTGCGCCTCATTGAGGTCGCCGAAGGCCATGTGAGCCCCGAGGACCTGGTGGCGCACCTGCGGGCCATCGGCACCGACCGGGTCCTGTTCGGCAGCAACTGGGTCATCAGCGAATACCTCTGGTTCCGCAACCGTCCCGGCGTGACGCCGGAGACCAGCCACGACCGGCTGGACCGGGAGATCGAGGTGCTCAAGACGCTCCCGCTCACCGACGACGAGCGCGCTGACATCGCGGCCCGCAACTTCCGCCGCCTCACTGGACTCGGCTCATGACCGACGAGCCGCATATCGCGGTCGTCACGGGCGCCAGCCGCGGCATCGGCCGCGCGATCGCGCGCCGGCTCGCCGCCGACGGCATCGCGGTCGCCGCCGTCTCCCGTTCACTGCGAGCAGGCGACGGCACGCTGTCCGGCTCGCTCGAGGAGACCGTGGCGCAGATCGCGGCCGACGGCGGACGAGCCGTGGCGATCGGCTTCGACCTCGGCGACCCTAGGGCCGACCGGCAAGAGATCATCGCCCGTGCGCGGGCGGAATTCGGCGCCCCGGTCGACATCGTCGTGAACTGCGCTGCCGCCCCCCGGCACTTCGATCGGACGTTCCCGCACATGACCCGGGAATCCTTCTTCGAAGCAGTGGAAGCGAACGTCTGGGCGGCGTGGGAACTGGCCGCAGCCGCAGTGCCCGGCATGCGCGAACGCGGGGCCGGCTGGATCCTCAACATCTCCTCGTCCCAAGCGGGACCGCGCAAAGGCCCGCCGTTCCCGGCGAATCCGACCCACGGGGCCGCCCTCTACGGCGGCACCAAGGCGTTCCTCGACCGGATCACCACGGGCGCCGCGATGGACCTCTACGAGGAGAACATCGCGGTGAACGCCCTCGCGCCGGAGTACCAGGTGGCCACCGAGAACGCGCTCACCGTACCGGGCGTCCGAACCGACAACTCCGAGCCGGAGGAGACCATCGCCGAGGCCGCGCTCGCCCTCTGCACCGGTGACCCCAAGACGCTCACCGGCCGGATCGCCTACAACCTGTCGCTGCTCGCCGAACTGGAGCGTCCGGTTCGCACCCTCGACGGCCGCTCACTCCTCGCCGGCTGGCAACCGGGCCAGATCGATACCGCGCGGTTGCGCGTGCCCTACCTCAGAACCTGATCGGACAGGAGTCGCCAGGATGCCGTTGCAACCGTGGATGAAGCTCATCTCGGTCGACGACCACCTCATCGAGCACCCGCGGGTGTGGGCCGACCGGCTTCCCCGGAAGTTCCTCGGACGAGGCCCGCGGATCCTCGACGAGCCGTCATCGTCCGGCGGGCCTCCGATCCAGGTATGGCACTACGAAGGAAAGCGGTTCCCCTCGATCGGGCTCAACGCGGTCGCGGGCAAGAGGCCCGAGGACTACGGCGTCGAGCCGGTGCGCTACGCGGACATGATCCCCGGGTGCTACGACCCGAAGGCCCGGCTGGTCGACATGGACCTGGACGGCGTGCACGGGGCGGCGAACTTCCCCTCCTTCCCCCGCTTCGCCGGCGGGCTGTTCACCGCGGAGCGCGAGGACGACGACCTCGCCCTGGCATGCGTACGTGCCTACAACGACTTCGTCCTCGACGAGTGGTGCGCCACCGCCCCGCACCGGTTCATCCCGCTGATCATCCTCCCGCTCTGGGACACGCAGGAGTGCGTGGCCGAGATCCACCGGACGGCCGCCAAGGGCGCCAAGGGCATCACCTTCCCCGAGAACACGGTGCCGCTCGGCCTGCCGTCGATCTACACCGATCACTGGGAGGCCGTGTTCTCCGCCGCCGAAGAGACCGGCATGCCGCTGTGCATGCACTTCGGCTCCTCAGGCTCGCCGCCCGCGACCGCACCCGAGGCGCCGTACGCGGTCACGATCTCGTTGTACGGGACCAACTCCATGTCGGCGACCGCCCACCTGCTGTTCTCCCCGGTCTTCCATCGCCACCCGAAGCTCAAGGTGGCCCTCTCGGAAGGAGGCGTCGGCTGGGTCCCGTACCTCCTGGAACGCATCGACGGCACGTGGGAGCGGCATCGCTGGTACCAGAACGTCGTCAAGGACGTCCGCCCCTCCGACCTGTTCCGCAAGCACATCTACGGCTGCTTCATCGACGACGTCGCGGGCCTGAAGGCCAGGCACGACATCGGCATCGCCAACATCACCTGGGAATGCGACTACCCGCATTCGGACTCGTACTGGCCGAAAAGCCGGAAGTACGCCGAGAAGATCTTCGCGGATATCCCGGACGACGAGGTCCACCAGATCGTCGAACTGAACGCCCGGAAACTGTTCGACCTGCACGAGAAGACCGGCTGAGCCGTGCCGGAAAGAGACATCGACGCCTCCGACTGGGCCGAACAGGATCTGCTTACTCGCGAACTGGCCCGCGAGCGACTGGCCCAGGAAGAAAACGAGACAACCGCCGAACTCGACGCACTTCTCGCGACAGGCCGAGCCCACCCGGCCGCGATCGAACTCCTCGAACGGCGGCTCGATGCTCTCAAAGCCAGCAAAGCCAACATCGCCGACGGCACATGAACGAGGAGAAACCATGCTCGACTTCACTGACCGCGTCGTCATCGTGACCGGCGCCGGGCGGGGCATCGGCCGCGCCTACGCCCGGCTGCTCGCCGAACGAGGCGCCGCGGTCATCGTCAACGACCTCGGCGGCGACACCGACGGCCGCAATCCCTCCGACGGTCCGGCGGCCACGGTCGTCGCCGAGATCAAGGCAGACGGAGGCACCGCCGTGGCCAACACCGATTCCGTCGCCGACCCCGAAGGCGCCCAGAGCATCGTCGCAACAGCGGTGGCGGAGTTCGGCCGCGTCGACGCGGTCATCAACAACGCCGGCATCTACAGTCTCGGCCGTTTCGAAGACCTCCCCATCGAGGTCTTCCAGGATTTCCTCAACGTCCACTACACCGGCAGCCTCCTCCTAAGCCGGGCGGCATGGCCCCACTTGAGCGAGTCGGGCCAGGGCCGGATCGTCAACACCGTGTCCAGTGCCCTCGCAGGTCAGCCGGACATGGTCCACTACGGAGCGGCGAAGGGCGCGGTCTACGGACTGACCCGCAACCTTGCCGTCGCGGGCGCATCGCGGGGCATCAAGGTCAACGCCATCGCGCCCGGAGCCGGCACCCGCATGCTCCAACTCGCGGCGCCCGCCCTGCCCGCAGGCACCGTCGAGTTCATGAACGAGCACATGCCCCCGGAACTGGTCGCGCCCGTCGGGGCCTACCTGGCCCACAACGAATGCTCCCTCACAGGCGAAGTCCTCAACGCGGCCGGCGGCTACGTCTCCCGCATGGTCATGGTCAACACCGCCGGAATCCACGACCCGAAACTGACCCCCGAGACCGTCGCCGAGCGGCTCGAGGAGATCACCGACACAACGAACGCCCAGCCCGCCGACCTGTCCTTCCCCACCTGAGCCGCGCCGACATCGACCGGGAGACCTGCTGACAGCGGGTCTGTCGCTGCGAAGCCGTACTGATTACTCTGGGTGACAGCACCGATAATGGTGCGGGGCGTGAATTGTGGGGCGCCAGAAGTGACTTGAGCTTCCCTGAAGTGCGTTGTGGTGCGGCGAAGGGATGCCTCTGATCTGGGCAGATACGAAAAGGCTTATGGGGTGGGAGCAGTAAACGGTGTTCACACCGAAGAGGTCACTGGTTCGAACTCAGTATCGCCCACCCCCACCACACAGGCCCTTCCTCGACTCCGAGGAGGGGCCTCAGTGCTTCCCTGGGGCAGATTTGGGGCACGATCTTGCCCCAGCCTCAAATGTGTTCAGGAGAACCACCTCCTGCTCGACCACTCTCCGTGACGAAGAGCCGACGCCCCGTCTTCGCCGGACCACGCGCCCCACCATCAAGTGTCACGCACTCTTGACGGAGACCGGCGTCCTGGAGCTCTCCCGGGGGTGGCCTGGATGTGAGCCAGCGAGACGTCCAGCCGTGGCGGTGCGGGCCGGAACTCGCGGACGACGGTGACGAGCCCGAGCGCGGCCAGGCATCCGGTGATCGCGGGGCCGAGTCACCGGCGATCGGAGTCGCGGGATCGGACTGTGAAGATCAGCCGAGGGTGAACGTCCTGGCGCGGATACGGCGCCGGCTGGGAGGGTGGGCCTTATGGAGGACTTGCGGGACGCCGAGCGCCGACTTCAGGCCGCGCAGCTCGCTGGAGATGTCGAGGCGCTGGATCGGCTGCTGGATGATCGGCTGATCTTTACCTTCGGTGCGAACGTTCAGACCAAGGCGGACGACCTGGAGCTGCACCGCACTCGTGCGCAGGTGGTGACGAGGGTGGCTGAGGAGGAGTTGACCGTGCTCGCCGATGGGTGCACCGGGGTGACGTGGTTTCTCGGCACCGTCGAAGGGACCGTCTCCGGGGCGCCGTTCGCGGCCAGAATGCGCTACACCCGTACTTGGCTACACGACGAGACGCACGGCTGGCGAATCATCGCCGTGCACGCCGGCACGACCGATTGACATGGCCGACAGGTTGTAGGGCGAACCACCACGCAATGGTAGACGGCGGTAGGAAGCTGTTTTCGAACCCCCTGCGAGGCTGATCAGCCTCGCAGGGGGGTGAACATGACTGCTCCTGACGAGCTGCTCGGCGACGAACCCCACCGCACCCGGCGGAGCCGCCGTGGGGTCCTCGGTCAGAAACACCCCCAGCATCCGCCGGTGCCCACCGCACCGCCCAACCCAGCTTCGTCGCCGGGCTCCGCCGCTCACCCGCCTGCTCCAGCGCGGCCTGGTCCAGCCGGAAGAGCCGCTCCAGCTCACCCGGTGACGGCTCCTGCGGGACCGGCCCGGCGGTAGGGCGGTGGTCTGTTCACCGATGCTGTCAGCGCGTGGTGTTGGTGAGCTCAGCGCGTGGTGTTCGTGAGCGCGGCGAGAACGAGTTCGCCGAGTTCGCTATAGGCCTCGCCCGAGGACAGGCCGGTGCGCTCGAGTAGTTCGCCGTGCTGGATGCCGTCGACCAGCAGGCTGACCGACTCACCGACGAATTCGGCGTGCATGCCGCGGAACCGGCCGGCCGCCACGCCGTCGCGGATGAATTCCCGGACGCGTTGGGCGGACGCGCGCGCGTTCAGCGCCCAGATCTCGAAGGTGGCGTCGGGGGAGACCATGTCCAGGTGGCACGTCTGTGACATCTTGCGCATCTCGTCGCCGACCGAGGCCAGGTAGGTACCGATGCGGTCGGTGGGGTCGGAGATCGTCTCGACGCGATCCTCGATGCGGGCTGCGGCGGTTTTGAAGAAGTGTTTGAGCGCCGTGGTCACCAGGCGTTCTTTGCCGGAGGCGATGGCATAGAGCGTTGACTTGGAACATTGCAGCCGGGACGCCAGTTCGTCGACGGTGAGCTTGGCGAATCCTTCGGTGAGGATGAGCTACTCGAGTCGGCTCAGTAGCTCGGCCCGGCGGCTCTCGTCGAGCGGGCGTCGGTTGGCCCCCCTGGCGCGTCGCGACGCCAGCGTGGCCGGCGACGATGATACTGACGCTGCCATGCGCGGTTGCTCCTCCATCGGACGGTCCATGTCGGTACTGATCAAGATACCGGCGAACCATGGAGCGTACCCGCCGGTGGTGCCGCGCGGTCGGCTGTCACCTGGGGATCGGCGGCAGGCCTGCGGCTTCGCTACGGTTATCCGGCCGCGGTTGCCGCCATGCAGAGTTGGCGGGAGGGCGAGCGGACCACGCTGGATGCCGAGTCGCCCCGGGATCGGAGACAGCGGCTGTGAGCGGCTACCGCCGAAAGGTCAAGGGCGTGTACCTCCATGGCGTCAGCCGGGAGATGGGCCGCGGCTCAGCGGGCTACACGACGGCATGATTACGTACCGCGCGGCGGCCGATCTCTACGGCTTGGATTCGGCCGCCGCTGCGCGCCGCGTGCACGAGATCATCGAGGGCGGTGTTCGTCCCGGTCGATTCCGTGCCGTTGACGCGGCACTCGCCTCCACGTTCGCGGTGTTCGCCAGGATTGTCTCCTGCGGCGGGCGGGGGTTGACCGCGGGACAGGCGTTCGCCGAGATCGGCGACATCCTTCTGGACAGACTGCAGTGCCAGGACCCGGTGTAAGTCCTTTCGTGCACGGCGGGACCCGGGGGGTGGTCCGATCACGGCATCAGCTCTGGCGGTACCCGTACGACCAGCGCGTCACCCTGGCCGCCACCCCCGCAGAGTGCTGCCACTCCGACACCGCCACCGCGACGCTTGAGCTCAAGGGCCGGGTGCAGGACGATCCGGGTGCCGGAGCATCCCAGCGGATGGCCGATCGTGATGGCGCCCCCTTGACGTTGACCTTCTCCTCCGGCAGGCCGAAGGCACGCATCGGCTCGATGCCGACCGCGGCGAACGCCTCGTTGAACTCGACCAGGTCGAGGTCGGTGGTGATGCCTTCCTTCTCCAACACCTTCGCCGTCGCGTTGGCCGACTGGGGTTGCAGTGAGGAATCGGGGCCGGCGACCATGCCGTGCGCGCCGATCTCGGCCCGCCAGGCCAAGGCCGAGCTCTCTCTTCACGGTGGAATAGAGCTCCAGACAAGCCATATTGATCCTGATCAGACGAGAATTCCGCATTTAATTCGCCGGGCCTCGCCTGAATCCAAATCGGTGGATTGAGGCTAAGTTTGGCTCATGTGGATCAAGTGGCCGGCCATGACCGTGCCCAGCCTGGCCGACGGTGTGCGCAACGGCTTCGTGACCGCTTCTACCGACGGCGGGAACCAGGACCCACGATTCTTCGCTTGGGGTCTGGATGAGGCCACCGGTGATATCGATTGGGAGCTCACGAGAACCCCGTGCCCTCCGCGCGCTTCGCCGCCATGCGTGAAGCGGCCCTGTCCGCATTGGACGCTGAGGACGGAGTCGAAGACGGCCTGTTCTGGCGCTCGGACTTCCCTGTCTGGGACCCCAGCCCCGCGATCGGCACGGAAACCGAGGCGGGACCGGTCACCGAGCTCGATGCGGAAGTCATGCGGCTGATCTGGGACGGGCCCAGAACCGGTGATGGACGACGGCTCTGGTACGGGCTGCCCGTCGGTGCCGAGAGCTGGGGCGACTACCTGCCGATGGGAATGCTGAACTGCCATGAAGTCGACGGTGTCATCGAGCCGGATCCGCTCTTCCTGACCAAGGACTGGGTGTCTTCCTGGGTCATGCGAGACCCCGGCTTCTATTGGCGCACGGTGACCATGGAGAACTTCGAGGAGATGTTCGACCGAAGCGTGCAGATGTTCGGCGAGTATGACTTGGGTGATCCGAACCTGACCGGCGTGCGAGACGCAGGTGGAAAAGTACTGCTCTCACACGGCATGGGCGATGAAGTCATCCCACCGCAGGGCACCGTCGACTACCACGAGCGGGTGGTGGAGGCCATGGGCGGGCGGACGGCCACGGCAGAGTTCCTCCGCTTCTTCCTTCTCCCCGGCCATGGGCACGCTGCGCTGCGACCAAGCAACCACTTCCACCACGGAGGCCTTCGTGTCCCACGTCAACGCGCCCTTGACCTGACCGGCCGGTAGCCGACCACTCTGGACGCTCTGTGTAGAGACGAGACCGGCAAGGAATGGTGGAAGGTCGACCTGCCGGTACGAATTCGGAGAACTCTCGCCGAGAGCTACGAATCGGACGCTCGCAGGGAAGACGAAGAGGCGGAGCGCCTACGCCGGGGCTTCGGTGCTTGAAAACGGTCGGCGGGAGCGCGGCCACGTGCTGCCAAGGTCCCGGCTGTCGTAACTCCCGGGCAGGTCGGTGCGTACTGTGCCGGCCGCCGGCGCTCGGTTCGTGGAATGGGAGGTTGCCCGTGTGGCAAGGGAACGGCCCACTCGATCACGGTGCTCGCATCGGCGCCCAGCACCGTGGTGCGCGCTGCCCGGCTGCTAAACGGTTTCCGTTCCCTCGGGCACGGTGGCCGCGGTGGTGGGTTCCGTGGGGGTCCATTGGGAGCCGGTTTCGGCGCGGTACGCGAGGGTGGCGGCTTCGATGGTGGGGTAGAAGCGGAGCGGGTCGATGGTGCGGGTGAGGCCGTAGCGTTCGATCTTGCTTCGTACCGGGCCTTTCAGTTCGGCGAACACCAGGCTGATGCCCTGGGCGTTCAGGGTCTCGTCGAGTTCTTCGAGGACGTCGGACGCGGTGGTGTCCACGTCGGTCATGGGCTCGGCGGCGATCACGATCCAGGTGGGCGGTGGATCGGCCTGGGCCAGTCGCATGACCTCGTGGCGGAACGCCTTGACGTTGGCGAAGAACAGCGGGGCGTCGAACCGGTAGATGACCAGGCCGGGGATGTGGGCGGCTTCGGGGTAGGAGCGGATGTCGTGGTAGCCGTCGAGTCCCTGTACTCGGCCGAGCACGGTCTCGTAGGGCCACCACGCCCGGCGGAAGACGTTGAGGATGGACAGGGCGACGGCGATGGCGATGCCGGGAAGCACGCCGAGCAGGGCGACGCCGAGGAAGGCGGCGATCGACAGAAGGAACTCGGTCTTGCGCTGCCGCCACAGCCGCGCCGTCGCCGGAAGGTCGGCGAGCGTCAGTGACGCGGTGATGACCACGGCGGCCAGTGCGGGCTGTGGCAGGTTGCGGAAGAGGCCCGGAACCAGAACGATCATGAGGATGATCAGGGCCGCGCCGACGACGCCGGTGAACTGGGTCTTGGCCCCCGACCGCTCCGCCACGGCCGTGCGCGCGCCGCTCGTGCTGACCGGAAAGCCCTGGAAGAGGCCGGCCGCCAGGTTCGCCGCGCCGATGCCGGTCAGCTCCTTGTCGCCATGGACCTCCTGCCCGGTCCGCGCCGCGAACGCCGAGGCGGTGGAGACGGTGTCGGCGAGTGACACCAGGGCGATGCCCAGGGCACCGGCGAAAAGCAGGGCGAGGTCGTCCATCCGGACCTGCGGGATCGTCAGTGGGGGGAAGCCTTCGGGCAGTACGCCGATCAGGCTGACCTCGCGGTCGTCCAGGCTGAAGACCGTTGTGGCGGCGATCGCCAGCACCACCATGACGAGCACCGCCGGGACCTTGGGCAACCAGCGCTGCAGCAGCAGGATCAGCATGATCCCGCCGATCCCGACGGCGGCCGCGGCGATGACCGTTCTTCCGTCGGCGAGCCCTTGGACGAATCCGGCGCATTCCTGGACCAGGGTGTCGGCGTCGACCGTGAACCCGAACAGTTTCGGCAGCTGCCCGATCAGGATGGTCAGCGCCAGGCCGTTCATGTAGCCGATCATCGTGGGCTTGGAGATCAGGTCGGCGATGAAGCCGAGGCCCGCGACGGACGCCAGGATCATGATGGCGCCGACCATGAGCGCGAGCATCGACGCCAGCGCGATCGCCCGGCCCGGGTCCCCGTCGGCGGCGAGCAGCGGCAGGGTCGTCGCCGCGATCATCGGGCCGAGCGAGGAGTCGGGACCGAGGACCAGAATGCGGGACGGGCCGAACACCGCATAGCCGAGCAGGCACAGGATGGACGTGTACAGCCCGGTGATCGCCGGGAGCCCGGCCAGTTCCGCGTACGCCATTCCCTGCGGGACGAGCAGCGTCGTGAGCACGACCCCGGCGACCGTGTCCTTGACGAACCACTCACGCCGGTACGTCGCGATCTGCTGGAACGCTGGCACCTTACGCAACACAGGCTCTGCACCTCCCGTGGCCGACGCCGTCATGGAACATTCGGTGGCGCTCGGGTCAGGTGACGGCTTCGGGGCCTTCCGTACGGCGCCGTGTGAGCGCCAGCCGGCGGAGCCTGCGCCAGTCCAGCGGTGGTTTCGCCCGGGGCGCGGTACGGCGGTGGCGCGGTATCCGGACTCTCAGCGCGCCCGCCTGGATCCGGCAGGTGACCGGGGCCGGCAGCGTGAGCGCTTCGCCGTCGACACCGACCGGTATCTCGGGGACGTCGGCGCCGACGACGACCTCGGTGGTGGCCAGTGCCGTGAGGCCGGGCCCGCGCCGGCCGCGGAGCATTCCGGCGGCCTGAACGGCATTGTCGACATTGACGCTCAGGACGCCCAGGGCTCCGGAATCGAGCCGGCGGCGGCGCCCGAGGCCCGCGGGGTCACCCCCCTGGTACGGGTTGTTGCTCACCAGGACGGCCTGCGGGGCGTCGATGGACACGTTCGCGGTATGGACGGTCAGCCGCGGGCCGTCGTGGTGGGCCAGCAGGTCGGGAAGCATCCGCAGCATCGTCCGGATCTTGTCGTCGCGGTAGGCGGGGCTTTGCACGATGGCCGCGTAGGCACCGAACGAGGCGTTGTTGACGAAGACGCGGTCGCCGATGAGGCCGAGGTCCACCCGGACCTCGACGCCGTCGGTGAGCGCGTCCAGGCATGTCGACGGGTCGTCCCGGTCCAGGCCGAGGTCCAGGGCGAAATGGTTGCGGGTCCCGGCGGAGACGACCATGAACGGTACGCCGTGCTGTGCCGCGACCCCGGCGACCAGTGCCTGAGTGCCGTCGCCGCCGGCCACACCGAGCAGGTCGGCGCCGTCCGCCACGGCCTGGCGCGCGAGCTCGGCGACGTCCTGGGGATGGGACGGGTCGAGCAGTACGACGTCGGCGCCGAGGTCCCGGGCCTTCCGCGCCAGCTGGAACCGCTCGACCTTCCCGCCGCCGGAGCGCGGGTTCATGATCAGGTAGGGCCGCGATGGCGGCGGGGCCGGGTACTCCACCGGACCGGCCGACCCGACGTCGTCGCGGAGCGCGGCTCTTCCCGCCAGTACCGCTGCGATCCCCAGTACGGCGGACAGCAGTACGGCCCACAGCAGTCCCAGCGCGATGTAGTAGATCAGGACGGCGACGGGAACGAGGACGGCCAGGACCGCGGCGAGCACCCGGACGACACTGCGGCGCGTCAGTACCCACCACAGTGCGGCGGCGGTGACGGCCAGACCGGCGATCCCCATGCCCAGCAGCACGATGCTCTTGAATCCGGCCGCCAGTAGCAGGTTCACCGCCGCCGCGGCCCCGGACGACAGGGAGAGGCGCGCGGCCCGGCCCGGGTGAAGCCAATGGGGGGACTTCTCTATACCTGGCACAGCCCTACCCCACCGGCTCGGGCCCGGACTGACATCACCTTGAGCGGGTGATGCCGCCCGGTCGCGGATCGATGACCGTTGAGGGAGGGAGGCCTAGCCATGGACACGTCCAGCATCGCGGCTTTGACGCCGTCGGAACGTGCGGAGACCGGGAGGCGGGCACGCGCCCGCGTGTCCCGCTCCAGCCACGCCGAGTACGAGCCCGCCGAGAAGCGTCCCGATCCCGTCGAGGTCATCGAACGGCAGTCCGCGGCGAGGGTGCCCGAGCTCGTGCCGATCCGGTACGCCCGGATGCTGGAGTCCCCGTTCCGCTTCTACCGGGGCGCCGCCGCGATCATGGCCGCCGACCTGGGCGCCGCTCCCCACACGGGGCTGACGGCGCAGCTGTGCGGCGATGCCCACCTGCTGAACTTCCGGCTCCTCGCCTCCGCCGAGCGGCATCTGATGTTCGACATCAACGACTTCGACGAGACCCTTCCCGGGCCGTGGGAGTGGGACGTCAAGCGGCTCACCGCGAGCCTGGCGATCGCCGGTCGCGCCAACGGCTTCCCGGACGAGGAACGCGGCAGGATCGTACGGGAGTGCGTCCGGGGCTACCGGGAACGGATGCACCAGCTCGCCGGCATGCGCACGCTCGACGTCTGGTACGCGCAGGACGACGCCGACAAGCTGCAGGCGATCTGGTCGGAACGGCTCGGCGGCGCCGCCCGCCGCCGGACCGCGGCGGCGACCACCCGTGCCCGCACCCGTACGAGCATGCAGGCCTTCGAGAAACTGACGCACCTGGACGGCGGCGTCCGGCGGATCGCCCCCGACCCGCCGCTGATCACCCCACTCCGGGATCTGCTCCCCGAGGAGGAGGAGGCCGACCTCAGGTCCGGCCTCGGCGAACTGATCGAGGAATACGGCCGCACCCTGCCGCCCGAACGCCGGCAACTGCTCAGGCGCTACCGCCAGGTCGACATGGCGCGCAAGGTGGTCGGCGTCGGCAGCGTGGGTACCCGCTGCTGGATCATCCTCCTGCTGGGCCGCGACGATGACGATCCGCTGCTGCTGCAGGCGAAGGAGGCCGGTGAGTCCGTCCTCGCACCCTTCGCCGGCGCGAGCGAGTTCGAGAACCAGGGCCAACGCGTGGTCAGCGGGCAGCGCCTCATGCAGGCGGCCGGCGACATCCTGCTCGGCTGGCAGTCGGTCACCGGGATCGACGGGCGGCACCGTGACTTCTACGTGCGCCAGCTCCGCGACTGGAAGGGCATCGCCCGGCCCGAGGTGATGGGCCCCGAGGACCTGGCGGTCTTCGGGCGCCTGTGCGGTGCCGCGCTGGCCCGCGCGCATGCCCGCTCCGGCGATCCGATCGCCATAGCGGCCTATCTCGGTCGCGGCAGCGGCTTCGACCGGGCACTGGCGCGGTTCGCCGAGGCCTATGCCGACCAGAACGAACGCGACCACCAGGCGCTCGCCGACGCCGTCCGCACCGGCCGGATCACCACCGGCCGGATCACCACCGGCCGGATCACCACCGAGCCGGCCTGACGCCGAGGGCGCCGGCCGTCACAGGATGAGCACTCACGACTCCCCCTTCGGGCGGGCGTCCGGCCGGCGGCGGCCGCGGCGAACGGACCGTTCCCGCGGCCGCCGGGATGTCAGGACGAGTGCGCGCTGTGAGCGGGCGTGCCGTTGTGCCATGCGTCGACGCCGGCGCCGGTGGCGACCCTGGCCTGTGACAACTTCCGCTTGGCGAGTTCGCGGGGCGGCACCTCCATCAGCCGGACGCGCCGTCGCGCCGCCACGAGCAGCCCCGTACCGCCGAACACCATGCCGGCGACGCCGATGATGGTGCCCACCCCGAGGAGGATGCCGCCGGCGATGAGGATCCTGGTGTTCTGGCGGTCGGACGGCGATTCCTGCGTTTCGGTCATCATGGCGACCTTCCCTTTCTGCGTGGACGTCGTTGCATGGTGGTGCCGTAATGCCGGAACCATCGCAGCCGGGGAATGCGATGCCATCACCCTTTGAGGGTGACCGGCGGCAGCATCCGGACATGTGGTGAGTCGATCGAGTACGGAGCGAAGTAATTGCCGGGACGGGGGTGAAATTGCTGGACCCCGTCCCTCGACCCGGGTTGTCATGGGCGGTATTGGGACACGGGGAGATCGCCATGGCTCGGTACTACTCGCAGGTGGTCGTCGGCTTTGACGGGTCGAGGGAGGGAGAGAGGTCGCTGCGCTGGGCCGTGGACGAGGCACGGCGCCGGCACATCGGTTTGACCGTCTGCCATGCGTGGGCGTGGCCCTATCCGGACGTCCGGCCCGGAGCCGACGTGCGGCGCGCCATGGAAGAGACCGCGGAGCACGTACTCGACCATGGTGTCGCCCTCGCACGGGAACTGGCGCCCCGGTCGGGGATCACCGGCCGTCTGGTCGAAGGGCCCGCCGCCTTGGCGCTGACGCAGGAGAGTGCGGGCGCCGAACTGGTCGTGGTCGGCGCCAACGGCCTCGAAGAGACGGCCCTGGGAGCCACGGCGTTCCAGGTCGCCGCCCGCGCGAGCTGCCCGGTGATCGTGGTACGGGATGTCGGCCCCGGAGACGGCCGGGTCGTCATCGGGTACGACGGCTCGGTGGCGAGCGTGGCCGCTCTCGCGTTCGGTTTCGAGGAGGCCGCGTTGCAGGGCTGGCGCGTCCATATCGTGCACGGTCAAGGGGCCGAGCCGGGCGCGGAGACCGAGCCGTCACGGCAGGCCGTGAGCGCCCGCGTCGACGACGCGCTCGCCCCTTGGGCGCAGCGGCACCCGAACATCGACGCGAAGACGTCGATCGTCCCGGAGCCGGCCCGCCGGGCGCTCGCCGAAGCGGCCGAGGGCGCTCAGATGCTGGTCGTGGGGGACCGGGAGACCGACGGCATCCCGCCGCTCCTGCTCGGTTCCACCAGCCAGGCTCTGCTCCAGCACGCACCGTGCCCCATCGCCCTGGTGCATCCCCGGCGGCGAGAGCGGCCTCCTGACTTCGAAACCGCGGGGACCGGCTCTCGGGACGCCTACGGCGCTCCCGGAGCGGAGAGAGACGGCGTTCAGGCCCCTGGCCAGGCGCGGGCCGGTAAACGGCGAGCGAGCCCCACCCGGGTGAGGCGTGCTCACCCGGGTGAGCGTATGCGCGAATGGTTGCCGCGTCACCCCAGGTCGGGAGACAACTGATCCGCATCGTCGCCTCGAATGGAGCCCGAGATGACTACGCAGACCATTCGAGGATCCGAACGACCGCGCGATGACGCGTACGAGTCCGAGCGGAAACCCTTTGGCCCGCCGCTGCCCGAATGGGTGCTGATAAGGCCGAGGCTGATGGACCGACTCTGGAAGGGCGTCCAGGGCCCGCTCACGGTGGTGACCGGACCGCCCGGATCGGGCAAGACCATCACGGTGGCGGCGTGGACGAGCACGGAACGGCACGAGGGGCCCGTCGTCTGGCTTCCCGACGACCGGAGGCTGCGCACGCTGGGGGAGTTCCGCGTCCGCCTGGCGGAGTGCCTCGCGGACGTGGGCATCGACGTGAGCGTCCCGGGGCTCGAGGAGCCAGGGGACGGCAGGGACGAGCATGACCTTCTGGTGCACATGGCCGCGCGGCTGGCCGTACTGGAGGTCCCTGTCGTGCTGGTGCTGGACGATTTCGGGCCGGAACGCGGTCCGGCTCTCGCCGACGGCGTGATCAGCCTGCTGAAGCATGCCGGATCCGGCCTGCGCATCATCGTCATGTCCCGCAGTGACCCGGTCCTTCCGCTGCGCCGCTACTCCGTGTCCGGCCGGCTGACCGAGATCCGCGCCGGTTCGCTGGCCCTGAACGAACGGGAGATCGCGGCGATCCTGGAGCAGCACGGTGTGCGGATCGGTGCCTCCGCGCTGCGGGCACTGCACCAGCGGACCGAGGGATGGGCCGCCGGCGTGCGGCTGGCGGCGATGTCGATGGGCCGCCATCCCGACCCGGAGCGGTTCGTCGAGCAGTTCAGCGGTGACGACCATTCGGTCGTCGGCTACCTGGTCGAGGAGGTGCTGGACGCTCAACCGGCCGAGGTCCGGCGGCTGCTGCTGGCCACCAGCGTCGTGGACGACGTCAACGCCGAGCTGGCGGCGGAACTGGCCGGTGCCGAGGCCGGGCCGGTCTTCGCGGAGCTGGTCCGGCAGAACGCCTTCGTCGTGGCGCTCGGTCACGGCTGGTACCGCTACCACCCGATGTTCCGTGAGGCGCTCCGGCTCGTCCTGCGCCATGAGGCGCCCGCCGAGGTGGACGCGCTGAACCGGCGGGCGGCCGAGTGGTTCGAGCGTGCCGGCCGGCTGGGCGAGGCCGTCCACCAGGCCGTGCGCGCGGGGGACTGGCGGTACGCGGCCTGGATGGTCGTCGATCGGCTCGCCATCGGCCGGGTGCTCGGCTTCCGCCCGGGCGATCCGCTCACCGGCCTCTTCCGGGAGATGCCGGCCGCCTCGGCCTATTCCGCCTCGGAGCCGGAACCCGCCATCGTCGCCGCCGCCGCGGCCGCGGCGGTCGGCGACGAGCAGGGCTGCTCGATGGCGTTGCAGCATGTGGACCGGGTGTTCGCCCGCGATCCCGGCAGGCGGACGCAGGCGGCGCTGCTCTGCGCCGCCGCCGTCCGCTTCGGGCGGAACCGGCCACTGGGCCACCTGGCGGTCGCCGGCCTGCCGGGATCCTCGCTCAGATTCCCCGACCGGCTGCTGAAGGACGGCCCGGAACTGCGGGCACTGCTCACCTCGGTGCGCGCCGCCGCGCTGTTCCGGGACGGCGGGCTGCGCGAGGCGGCGCGGCTCTTCGAGGCGGCGGTCGTCGCGGCCACGGAGGCGGGTGGTGACTTCCAGCGGAGATCCTGCCTGGCGTACCTGTCGCTCATCGAGGCCCTGCTCGGCAGATTCACGCGCGCCACGGAACTCGACACCAAGGCGGCCCAGCTCCCCGAGGTCTCGCTGCACCCCGCGGGGAGGCGGACCGCGGTCGCCCACTTGGCGAGCGCCGCCGTGCATCTCGAGCACTACGAACTGGCGGCGGCGGACGAGGAACTGGACAAGACCGGGGCGGCACTCCTGGAATGCCCGGATGAACTGTTGTCCGCGCTGCACCGATTCGTCTGCGCCCGCGTGGAGATCGGCTGGGGCCGGCCGGAGCGTGCTCTGGAACTACTCGGCGTGCCCGGCGGCTCCGCTCGCCGGGTGCCCTGGCTCGATCGCCGGGTGCGGCTGGTCGCCGCGGAGGCGCACGCGGCCCTGGGCGCGGCGGATGCCGCGCTGGCCGCGGCGGAGCAGGCGGGCGGGGTGGGGACGCCGGGCTCGGCGGTGGCGCTGGCCCGGGCGTGGTTGTGCCGCGGTGAGCCTCGCGCGGCGGCCGAGATCGTACGCCATGGCTTCGTGGAGTCGGCGACGACCCCGGCCGACGTGCGCGTCGAGGCGTGGCTGCTGGATGCTCGGCTCTCCTACCAGCGGGGCGATGGGTCGCGGGGCCGCCGTTCCCTCGACCGGGCGCTCCGCCTCGCCGAACGCGAGCAGATCCGGCTCCCGTTCGCGCTGTCCAGGGAGTGGCTGACCCCGGTGCTGCGGCACGACCCCGAACTGGCCCGGCCCTACCACCGGATTCTCGATCCGCTGCTCCTCGCGACGGCGGCACCATCGGCCGCCGCGCCGGGCGGGGCGGAGGAGGCCACCGTGGAGACCTTGAGCCCCCGGGAGACCGATGTCCTCAAACGGGTGGCCAGGATGATGACCACCGAGGAGATCGCAGCCGAGCTGTGCCTGTCGATCAATACGGTCAAGACCCATCTGAAGAGCATCTACCGGAAGCTGGGAGTGACCAGGCGGGGAGAGGCGGTGCGGCGGGCCCGGAGCCTGGCGCTGCTGGCGGACTGAGCCGCCTCGGCCGGGCCGCCTCGATCGGGCCGCCTCGGCCGGGCCGCCTCAGAGGATGCCGACGTCCTGTGCGCGCCGTAGCGCCTCCGCGCGCGAGGATGCCTCCAGCTTGCGGTAGATGGCGCGGGTATGGGTCTTGATGGTGTTCTGCGAGATGAACAGTTCCGCGCCCACGTCACGGAGCGACTTGTCGCTGCGCAGCATCCGCAGCACGGCGATCTCGCGGTCGGTCAGAGGTTCCAACGGGGCCGTCGTGTCGGCGAGCGAGTGCAGCTGCCGCTGGACCTGGGAATGACGCAGTCGCAGCCGGCCCGCGTCCGCCGGAAGGAACGCCAGCAGTTCGGCGGCCTCGCCGACCAGGGCCCGCGCCTCCCGGAGCTCACCGAGGTCGAGCAGGACGCCGATCAGCAGGTGCAGGTTCTCCAGCGTCGGCCACACCGTGACCCGGGGCGAGGTCCTGCGAAGGTGCTGCACGGCCTCCAGGAGCGGGCGCGCCTCGGCTACGCGGCCCTGGCGGACGAGCGTGGCGGCGGCCGCGGTACGGGCCAGGCTCATGCGGGAGGTGTCCGCCATCCCGTGCTCGGCGGCGAGGGCCAGCGCGGTCTCGGCCAGCTCGGCGGCCTGCGTCTCCCGGCCGAGTTCGGCGGTGGCCAGCGACAGCACCGCGTAGGACTGCACCTGGACGGCGGCGAAGGCCGCCAGACTCTGGGCGGACTCGCTGAGGGGGGCGATGGCCGTGCTCTGGTCGCCCGCGAGGTAATGGCCGCAGCCGAGGTTGTGCCGCGCCAGGCTGTACCAGGGGGACGCAGGGTCGGTCTCCAGCGCCACGGCGGTGCGTGCCGAGGCGAGCATGTTGTGGACGCCGCCGGTCCCCACCATGCTCTCCAGCAACGCCGCCGACGACTCCAGGGAGGCCGTCCCGTCCGGCAGTGGCCCCGAGTGCCCGAGCCGCCGGGCGGTGTCGAGCCATTGCCGGCCGATCGCGCGGTCGCCCGCCAGCGTTCCGGCCCACGCCGCGCAGACGGCGGCCACCGGGTCGGCCGCGAGACGTTCGGTGTCCACCGACATCAGCCAGCCCCGGAGCATGGTCGTCTCCTCATGCCCCGAGAAGGCGAAGGAGGGCCAGCCGGCAGCGATGATGGCGACGGCGCGGCCGTCGTCGCCGGCGGCCAGAGCGTGCTCGATGGCGGCGCCGACCCGGCCGTGCCGTTCGAGCCAGACGTCGGCGCGGCGGTGCAGGACAGTGGCGAAGCCGGGTTCGGCGGTACGCAGCAGCCGGTCGAGGGCACCCCTGAAGAGCCGGTGATAGCGGTACCAGACTCGGCGGTCGTCGAGCGGGACGACGAAGAGACCGGACCGCGCCAGCCGCTCGAGGATGGCGTCGGCGTTCGGGTCACGGGTCACCGCACCGCAGAGGGAGGCGTTGAAGGACTCCAGCACGGAGGTGCGGGCGAGGAAGCGGAACGTCTCGTCGGAGAGCGGAGCCAGCACCTCCTCGGAGAAATAGTCCACGACGTACTGGTTGGCGCCGTCGAATTCGCGGGTGAACGCCGCCGGTTCCCGGTGCTCGCGCATGCCCAGCGCGGCGAGGTGCACTCCGGCCGGCCAGCCTTCGGTCCGCTCGACGAGGCGGTCGAGGTCCTCGCCCGCCAGCTGGACGTTGCTGAAGCGGCGGACGAATCTGTCGGTCTCCTCGGCGTTGAAGCGCAGGTCCTCGACTCCGAACTCGACGATCTGGCCGGAGGCGCGGAACCGCGCGAGCGGCAGCGGCAGCCTGCCCCGGGTCACCAGGGCGACCTGGGCGTTGGGTGGGAGCCACTCGACCAGGGCTCTCAGCTGCCGCAGGCACGAAGGGTCCCGGATGACGTGGCAGTCGTCCAGGACGAGCACCACGGGAGCGCCGTGTTCGGCGAGGCGGTTGACGATGTCCGACAGGAACGCGTCGTCGATCACGGCCGGCCGGTCGTCCGGCAGCCGGAGCAGGTCGCCCGCGACTCCGGTCATGGCGGCGATGTCGTTCAGGCTCCGCAGGATCGAGGACCAGAGGATCGAGGGCACGTTGTCGCCGTGGTCCAGGGAGACCCAGGCGAACCGGCGCGTTTCGTCCGGATCGGTCCGCCACTGCGCGGCGAGCGTGGACTTCCCGTAGCCGGCGGGGGCCGCTATGACGATCAGGCGTTCGGCGCGGGCGTGCGTGAGCCGGCGTACCAGTGCCGACCGGCTGATCCATTCGTCCTGGGGGTCGGGTGCACGGAGCTTGGTCACGGCGATGGCGTCGACCCCGTGCGCGGCGTGGGGCGCGTTGTTGCGCCGCCGTCTCAGCAAGCGATCTCGCGGCATGGTCAGGCCCCTCGTCGCATGTCCGAAATGCTCCGTTCTAACGACTCCAGGGTCAATGAGATCCCGTGTCCGGAAGTCGCCGTACCTCGATCAGGACCAGTCCCAGCGCCTGGATCCGCTCCAGGACGCCGTACAGCGCGGCCTGGTCCAGATCGGGGCCCCAGACGATGGTCTCGGCCGGATTCTCCGTGACGGTGAGTTCCTCGAACGCCTGCTGGAACGAGTCGCTGAGGAGTCCCTTGATCCTGATCTCGTAGCCGCAGGCAGGCACAGGGCCGGTCATCGGCTCAGGCGTGCCTGTTGCCTGCCGGCGTGCCGGACCCACAGGGTGAGGGCCACGGTCAGCAGGCCCCACGTGATGAGCCAGAGACCGAGCAGCCAGGTCAGCGCCGTCAGCGTCATGCCCGGATACACCAGGACCACCAGCCCGAAGAGGATCGACAAGCCGGCCAGGGCGGCCGACCAGCCGCGTTCCGGCGTCGACCCGTCGGCCAGCACCGCCACGAGCTCGATGACTCCGCTGATGAGCCAGAACAAGCCGAACAGCAGTGCCAGGACCGTGACGGTCTGGAGCAGGTTGCGCAGGGCCAGGACGCCGATGGCGAACGACAGCACCCCCAACACGGTGAACAGCGCACGGGTGCTCGGGGCCTCGTCCGTGACGACGGCCTGCGCGATCCGGTACACACCGTGCGCGATCAGCTTCAGCCCGAAGAGCACGGCCACGACGCCGATGGTGGCCTTCGGCCACGCGACCAGGGCGAATCCCAGCAGGGTGGAGAGGGTACCGACGGCCAGGGCGATGCCCCATGCGCCTTCGGCCAGCCGCATCAGGAGCATGCCGTTCGCCGGTGGCGGCACCCGCCCGGCCGCATGCGGAGTTCTCGCCGAGCTCATAGGAGCCTCCTCGTTCCAGGTGCGCCCGGACGGGCCGGGCGATCGTCGCCGCGTCCAGCACACTGCGATGACGCGGGCGCGGCATCCTCCGTAGCGGGTGAACGGCATCGCCGCCGTCCTTTCTCGTCCAGGCGCCGGTCTTCGACCGGCCTTCCGAGCCGTAACTCATCCACTGCGGGTGATACGAGGGCTCGTCGCCGGGCGGACGCTGTTGCCCGACCGGCTCGGTTCCGAGCGGCGAAAAGAGGAGGACCTGAAATGACCGGAGGAACGCACACTCAGGACAGGGGGGCCGCCCCGTCCGTCAACCGCGCGGCGGTGGGGCTCAGCGTCTTCGCGGCATGCGTGATGGTGATGTCGGGGATGTTCAGTGCGATCGCGGGATTCGCCGCGATCCTCGAGAACGAATTCTTCGTGGTGCGCGGCGGCTACGTCTTCGAGTTCGACGTCACCGCGTGGGGCTGGATCCACCTGCTGTTCGGGATCCTGGTGGTGGCGGCCGGCTTCGCCGTGCTCTCCGGGCGCGCCTGGGCACGGAGCCTCGGCATCGTCCTCGCGGTACTCAACGCCATCGCGAACTTCATGTTCATTCCCTACTATCCGGTCTGGTCGCTGCTGATCATCGCGCTGGACATCGCGGTGATCTGGGCTCTCGCCGTGTACTCGCGGCAGGCGGCCGACGCCGTCTGGGACTGATGACCCACGACGGCCGGCGGACGGCGGGGGACCCGGCGCGCACCGAGTACGCGGGTGCGGTGTACGGGTCCCTCCTGGCCGCCTCGGTGATCGTCGGGTCCAGCCCGCGCAAGGACCCGACGCCCGCCTTCGCGCTGGTGGTCCTCCTGATCGCCACCGGGCTCGTCTTCTGGTTCGCCCACGTCTACGCGCGGCTGGCGGGCGAGCGCGCGGTCGGGATCCCGGTGCGCCGGGCGGACGTCAGGGCCGTCGGTGCCGCGGAGTGGCCGCTCGCCCAGGCCGCCGTCCCGCCCGCGGCCGTCGCCTGCGCCGGCTGGCTCCTCGGACTGCCCGACGTGACGACGGCTTGGCTGGCGCTGGTGACGGCTCTCGGAGGCCAGGTGGGCTGGGCCGTCGCGGCCCTCGTCCAAGCGGGCGCGAGACCGCGCACCTACCTGACGGCCGGTCTGGTCAACCTCCTGCTGGGAATGGTCATCGTCTCCCTCAAGTTCCTGCTGGCGCACTGAGCCCGTGTTCGGGAGACCAGGACGGCATCCGGCGCGCGAGCACCGCCGTCCGGCAAGGCGCGGGTCCCCTCACCGGAACGGCGAGGGGACCCGCGGTGAGACCGGCGCGCGACTCAGCCGCCGGCGGGCTCGGACTTCAAGCTGGCCGCGGCGACCTGGGGCAGCAGCGCGACGTAGACCATCCCGACCGCGAAGTTGATCAGCGCGGTCGCGACCTTGACCGACAGCGGAGCGTCCGCGGTGAGCGGCGCGATCGTGATCATCACGGTGGTCAGCCCCGCGATCCAGGAGTAGAAGCTCAGCGGCGCCGGGGCCAGCAGGATCAGAACGTGCAGCAGGAACGTGGCGAGGATCCCGCCGATGCCCGCCATCACGACATAGGCGGTGGCCGTCGATCCTCCGAACGTCCCGGTCGATTTCGGCGCCATGATCGCGATATCGAGGACGCCCCGCACGAAAAGGACACCGACGGCCGCGGTCAACGCCGCGACGAGGGCGGTCGAGACTCCGCCGCCCCACAAACGGGCCATGTTCACGGCGGGCTCGCTCTCGAACTGCCGTGCGGGCGGTACACCTTCGCCGTACACCGGTCCAGCCATCACCGGCTCCTTTCCGAGGTCGTGTGCATCGCTCGTACCGTAGAGAAACGGCGAGCCCCGGCCCTCACCCGTGGAAGGCGATAGGGCGGCCTGAAGTCGATGCCCGGAACCTCATCCTTTCCGGGTGATACGGCGCCCGTACCCGGGAGAGATGCTGGCCTCCTTTCGTGCGGAAGGGAGTCCCATGAGCTCGAGCACCACCGCCGGCGGCGCCATCCGAACCGGCCGGCGACCGTTCAAGAACATGGTCCGCGTGCCGGGCGGGACGTTCCTGATGGGGGATGAGCGCTTCTATCCGGAGGAACGGCCGGTCCACCGGGTCACCGTGGACGCTTTCTGGATGGACGAGCATGTGGTGACCAACGCCGAATACCGTCGCTTCGTCCAGGCGACCGGCCATGTCAGTGTGGCCGAGCGCCCGCTCGATCCCGCCGCTTATCCAGGCGCGGATCCCGCGCTTCTGGTGCCGGGCTCACTGGTCTTCCAAGCGGCCGCGGGCCCGGTTGATCTCAGCGATTACCGGAACTGGTGGTCGTACGTTCCGGGTGCCTGCTGGTCCCGTCCGGAGGGTGCGGGCAGCGACCTCGGCGGCCGTGAACACCACCCTGTCGTCCATGTCACGCCTGAGGACGCCGAGGCGTACGCGGCCTGGGCGGGGAAAGAACTGCCCACCGAGGCCGAATGGGAGTTCGCCGCACGCGGCGGGCTGGAAAGCGCGGCGTTCGTCTGGGGCGACGAGTTCTCGCCCAGGGGACGGAGAATGGCCAACACCTGGCAGGGGGAGTTCCCGTGGCAGAACCTCGGCCCGGGAGGCCGCGCCGGAACGTCCCCCGTACGGTCCTTCCGGCCGAACGGCTACGGCCTCTATGACATGGCGGGCAACGTCTGGGAGTGGACGTGTGACTTCCACACGCCGCGCCACCCCGGCGAGGCCGCGAAGGCCTGCTGCGTCCCGCGCAACCCCCGGGTCGAGGTGCCGATGACGGCCGGCACATCGGGCGGGGGAGCGGAGAGCATCCCGCGCAAGGTCATCAAGGGGGGCTCGCACCTGTGCGCCCCGAACTACTGCCTGCGCTACCGGCCCGCCGCCCGGCAGGGCGAGGCGATCGACACCTCGACCGGCCACATCGGCTTCCGCTGCATCGTCCGCCGGTCCGGAGCCCTCCACGGGTGAGGCCGGCCGGGGCGGACTCAGGCCCGTCCCGTTCAGGCCGTGACGAAAGGTCCACCATGAGCGAGTCCGATCGCCGGCAGGACGGTGGCTCCGGCACGCAGGAGCCCGTACCCGCCGTACCCGGGAACGGCGGCGCGCCGACCGGCCCAGGGCCCGGCGCGGCCACCGATGCCGACGAGCTGAAGCGGTTGCGCGCCGAGGTGGCGCGGCTTCGCGAGCGTCTCGCCGCACCGCCGCCCCGGGCTCGCGGCGGCGGCCGGCCGAGCCTGGTGGCCGTACGGCAGGTCATCGCGGTCGTGCTCGTCGCGCTGGCGGCCTTCGGGGCCGTCGCCTCGGTCGTCGGTGTCTGGGGCGGGCGTACCACGCTGAACACCGACCGGTGGGTCGCGACCGTCGGTCCGCTGCCCGAGCACCCGGAGATCAATGCGGCGATGGCGACCTACCTCACCGGCGAGGTCTTCGAGCAGCTGAACGTCCAGCAGCGGCTGGCCCAGGCGCTGCCGCCCAAGGCCGCCTTCCTCGCCGGCCCCACGACCAGTGCGGTGCAGGACTACGTCCGCGACACGATCCAGAAGTTCATGGCGACCGAGCAGTTCCGGAAGCTGTGGGACGACGCCAACCGCAGGGCCCATGCCGGCATCGTGGCCATCCTGGAAGGCCGCAGCCAGACCGTGTCGGTCAGCGGCGGGACCGTGACGCTCAACCTGCTGCCCATCGTCAACAACGTCCTGGTCGCTCTGGAGAGCCGGCTTCCCACCATGTTCGGCAAGCAGCTCGACCTGCCGGCGCTGACGTCCGGGCAGATACCGCCGGGACTGGAACAGCGCGTCGAGACCGCGCTGGGAGTCTCGCTCCCTGACGACTTCGCCCAGATCGAGCTGTACCACCGGGACGGGCTCGGCGAGCTGCAGCAGGCGGTGCTGTTCTTCAAGCGCTCGGTCACCCTCCTGGTGGCAGGGTCCCTGCTGCTCCTGGCGCTGGCACTGCTGATCACCCCGCACCGCCGCCGCACGCTCCTGCAGTTCGGGGTGGGGCTCGCGCTCTCGGTCGTGGTCCTGACGGCCGTGCTCCGGGCCGTACGGGACCAGCTGCTCGGCGAAGTGCCCGATGGGCTGTACCGCCAGGGCGCCTCGGTCGCGATGCAGGAGGTGTTCACCACCCTTCGGGGGCGTGGTGACCAGTTGCTCTGGCTCGGGATCGCGCTCGCCGTGCTGGCCTACCTGGTCGGCCCCGGACGGCTTCCCGCCGCGCTGCGCCGCTCCTCCGTCAAGTACGGACGCGACGCTCTGCGGACCACGCGCAGGGTGGGCACGAGCGGCGAGCTCCGGCGCTGGACGGCGCGCCACCTCGACCCGCTGCGGATCGGCGGGGCAGTGCTGGCCGCGCTCCTCGCCCTGTTCTTCTCCTCCTGGACGTCGCTCCTGGTCATCGCGCTCCTGCTGGCCGCGTTCGAACTGCTCGTGACGTTGGTCGCCCGGTGGGGCCGCGGCGGCGACGGGCCGGCCGGCCCGGCCATCGCGGAGCCCGGTACGTCCGGGACGGGGGTGACGCTCGCTCCTTCCTGAAGTGCCCCGGCACGGCGAGACCGCGTCACTCCCGGCGGGCGACCTGCCGGCGCTGATGACCGGGCACGCCGTGCCTCCAGGTAGAGACATCACGGTGGTCGTGTGATCACCGAGAAGGGATCGTCATGGCGATCGGACCTGTCCAGCTCATCGTCCTGGGCTTCGCCCATCCCGAGTTCCACGGCGAGATCATCGCGGAACTGGAGCGGCTGCGGCGGAGCGACACGGTGCGGGTCATCGACGCGCTGGCCGTCTACAAGGACAAGAACGGGGAGCTGGAGGTGGAGCACCTCAGCAACCTGTCCTGGAACGAGGCGGTCGAGCTGGGCAGCAAGGTCGGCGCCCTGATCGGCCTGGGGATCGAAGGCGAGGCGGGCATGGAGGCCGGGGCCCTGCTGGGGGCGGAGGCCGCGGCCGAGGGCGTCGGGGTGTTCGACGAGGACCCGGCGTGGGACGTCCTCGACGAGCTTCCCAACGACTCCGCCGCCGCGCTCATCCTGCTGGAGCACCACTGGGCCGTGCCGCTGCGCGACGCGGTTCTGCGAGCTGGCGGCTTCCGGGTCGGCGACGGGTTCATCAGCCCGCTCGACCTGGTCGCGATCGGACTGCACACCGCCGAGGAGGCCAGGGAACTGCACGCCCTGGAGATGACCACCGCAGCACGCGGAAAGTGATCGACGAAAGGAATCCGACGATGTTCGCCAGCCGCAGAGTCGCCCGCCGCACGGCCCGCCGTACCGCCCGACGCGTCTCCCGGCGCAGGGGCTAGCCGTACCGCGGACGAAGACCCGCACCTACGAGCCCTGAGAACCCACGAGCCCTGAGAGACCTACGAGCCCTGAGACCCCGGCGGCCGAGCACAGACCGCCGGGGTCTCGCACGCGCCCGAGGCACCGGCGGCCGAGCATGATTCCGGGGCGGGGAACACCTTCGTTCCCCGCCCCGGAGGCGTTCGGCCGGCCGGCTCAGGCGGCCAGGACCTTGGCCTTGGCCAGCTCGTACTCCTCGACCGTGAGGTCGCCGTGGCTCTTGAGCTCGGCGAGCCGGGAGAGCTGCTCGGCATGCCCGGTGCCCTTGGCGGGCCCGCCGTTCGAGCCCCCGTAGTACCGGTACGCCGCCTCGTGCCGCGCGATCTCCCTGCGCCCCATCTCATCGCCGCGCACGATCAGGTAGGCGAGCACGCCGATGAACGGGATGACGATCACGAGGATCGTCCAGCCGGCCTTGGCCCAGCCGCTCGAGGAGTCGTCGCGGAAGACGTCGGCGATGACCCGGAAGAGCAGCATGAGCCAGAGGACCCAGAGGAAGAACCACATCATGGTCCAGAACACGTTCAGCAGGGGGTAGTCGTCCATGTCGATCTCCTGTCGGTGTCGGTGCCGGGGTTCCGCTATTCGCGGGAGAGCATGGCGGCGGCCTCGCGCTCCAGATCGACGTACGGCTCGCCGCTGACGTCGATCACGACCCGGTTCAGCGTCCCGCCGGTGAACGTCCAGGGCGCCGTGCCGGGGTAGTCATCGGTGACGGGCTCGCCACTGTCACGGCCCGCGTTGAGTCCTTCGCCGCCGATCCCGAACTTGCCGGGCTGCGTCCGGATCCGTCCCTCGCCGACCTTGCGCTCGCCGTAGAAGAGGCTGAGGACGCCGCGGGCGGTGCCGGCCGGGTCCTCGTCGTCCTTGTCGAACGAGGCGGCCAGGATGAGGTTCCCGCCGGTGGGCAGGTCCTCGGTCGCGTCGATCCGCTGCACCTCGCTGCCGAGGAAGTTGTAGACGTAGTGCAGCCGGTCGTCCTTGACGTAGAGCGCGTGGCCGCCGAAACGGCCTCCGTGCGAGAAGAGCACCCCCTCGGCCCCCGGCGCCGGGATGTCGACGAGCGCGCCGATCGAGTACGAGCGGTTGGAGACGCTCACCGCCACCGATTCCGGGACCTCCGCGCCGCCCGGCCGGTAGATGTAGCGGTTGCGCGGTGGCGCCAGCTTGGGCCGCGGGGTGTCCAGGATCTCCACCGGACCGCGGTCGTCGAGCGGGTAGGCCTGGTTGGCGCCGGCCTCGTGGAACCACAGGCCGACGAGCTCGGCCAGTTTGGCGGGCTGCTCGCCGGCGAGGTCGTGCAGCTCGGACCGGTCCTCCTGGGTGTTGTAGAGCTCCCAGGTGTCCTCGTTGAAGTGACCCCAGCCGCTGAGCGCGGGATGGGTGGTGACCGCCTTCCAGCCGTTGTGCCAGATCCCCCGGGTCCCGAGCATGGAGAAGAACTGCGTGCTCTTGGCACTGGGGACGTGCGGGGCGTCGAAGCTGTAGCGCATGCTCACCCCCTGGATCGGGTGCTGCGTGTAGCCCTTGACCGAGTCGGGGAGTTCCACGCCGAGGCAGTCCAGAAGGGTCGGGACCACATCGATGGCATGGTGGTACTGGTCCCGGACCTCGCCGCGGGCCTCGATGCCGGCGGGCCAGGAGATGATGCAGGGGTCGGAGGTGCCGCCGTTGAAGGAGTACCGCTTCCACATCTTGAACGGGGCGTTGAAGGCCATCGCCCAGCCGTTCGGGTAGTGGTTGTAGGTCTTGGTGCTGCCCAGATCGTCCAGCATGGCCATGTTCTCGGCCAGGTCGTCGGCGACGCCGTTGAAGACCTTGTTCTCGTTCACGGACCCGTTGGGGCCGCCTTCGCCGCTGGCCCCGTTGTCGGAGACCACCACGATGATGGTGTTGTCGAGCTGCTCGATCTCCTCCAGGTAGGCGAGCAGCCGGCCGATCTGGTCGTCGCAGTGGGTGAGGAACCCCGCGTACACCTCGGCCATGCGCGCGAAGAGCCGCTGCTCTTCGTCGGACAGGCTGTCCCATGGGCGGGTGTAGTCCAAGGGCGGGAACGGCTGGCCGTCCGGGCCCTTGCGGGTCTCCGGGGCGCCGATCGGATTGATCGGCGGCAGTTCGGTGTTCTCGGGGACCAGGCCCAGCTTCTTCTGCTTGGCGAGGGTCTGCTCGCGCATCACCTCGTAGCCCGCGTCGAAGTGCCCCCTGTACCGCTCGGCCCACCCGTGCGGAACCTGGTGGGGGGCGTGCGCGCAGCCCGGCGCGTAGTAGAGGAAGACCGGATGGTCCGGAGCGATCGCCTTGACGTCGTCGACGAACTGGATCGCCTTGTCGGTGATGTCCTCGCCGAAGTGGTAGCCCTCCTCCGGCGTCGAGGGCTGTTCCACCGGGTGGTTGTCGTGGACCAGATCGGGATACCACTGGCTGGTCTCGGCGCCCAGGAACCCGTAGAACCGCTCGAACCCGCGGCCGACCGGCCAGTTGTGCTTGGACGAGGCCAGGTTCATCTCGTCCTCGGCGCACAGGTGCCACTTGCCGACCAATGCCGTCCGGAAGCCCTGCTCGACCAGGATCTCCGCCAGGTTGGCGCACTCCGGCGGAATGTGCCCGTTGGCGCCGGGGAAGCCGACGCTGGCTTCGCTGATGCACGCCATGCCGTTGACGGTGTGATTGCGCCCGGTCAGCAGGCAGGACCGGGTGGGCGAGCACAGGGCGGTGGTGTGCCATTGGCCGTAGCGCAGGCCCTGTGCCGCGATCCGGTCGATGTTCGGGGTATCGATCGGCCCGCCGTAGCAGCTCATCGCGCCGAAGCCGACGTCGTCGAGGACGATGTACACGATGTTGGGCGATCCGGGCGGAGCCTTGGGCTGCTCGTACGGTCCCCAGTCGGGAACCGAGTCACGGATGTCCAGGTTGACGATGCCGCGGAACGGCCTGGTCATGGCAGACCCCCTATGGGCTAGGAAGGACCCCAGCGTCGGTCCGCCGGGACCGGAGGGCATCACCCGCCACGGGCGAGGATCGTCCACTCGCCCGTCGGCCTGCCCCGCTGATGGACATCACGCGCGCTGGACAGGGACGGCCGCCGCATCCGGCGTACGACGGGTCAAGGCGCGAGGTGCCAGCTCGGGCACGGGCACATGCTCGGGTGCGGTCGGCAGTGTGGGCAGGCGGGTGGCGTAGAACCCCGCCAGCGGCCCGGCCGTGCTGCCATGGGCGAGCACGCTGAGCAGCACCGTGATCGTGATGACCGTCAGCGCCGGGCCGGCCGCCGCCGCACCGAGTTCCTCCAGGGCCAGTAAGGCGAAGATGACGGAGGCCAGGCCACGGGGGCCGAACCAGCCCGTGAAGGCGACCGTCGCTCGGCCGAGCCCGGAGCCCACGCACGCCAGGGCGACCGGCACCATCCGCAGAACGGTCAGGCTGAGCAGGGCGTAGATCGCCACCTGCCAGGTCAGTCCCTCGATGGCGGGGACCACGGCCACGGCGCCGAACAGCATCCACACCAGCAGCGAGGCCAGGCCGCCGGACTCCTCCACGAACGGTACGAGCCGCTCGTTCTCCCTTCCGGACAGATTGCCGAACGCGATCCCACTGACGAAGGCGGCGATGAAGCCGTTCCCGTCCACCGCGACGGCGGTCGCATAGGCGCACAGGGCCAGGCCCAGTACCGCGGGACCGGCGAAGCCCTCGGCCGACCAGCCGCGCCCGCGGGCGCGGCGGAGTAGCTCGCCGCCCAGCCCGCCGACCCCGGCGCCGATGAGGGCGCCCAGCGCCAACTCGGTCAGCGCGGCGAGGGGACCACCGTGCTCGACCGCCCCGGCGGACGAGACGCCCACGATGGCGAGCACGACGAACGGTGTGGCGATCCCGTCGTTCAGACCGCTCTCGACGTTGATCAGGCGCCGGATCCGCGCCGGCACGGCGGGGTTCGACATCAGGGCCGCGCCGAGGGCCGCGTCCGTCGGGGCGAGGGCGGCGCCGATGAGCAGCGCCTGCCAGATGCCGCCTCCCGGGAACAGCGCGTACGCCACGCCCGTGCCCGCGGCGATCGTCAGCGGCAACCCCGCACCCAGCAGCCGCGCGTAGAGACCGAGGTCGGCGCGGAAGTCGGCGATCCGTACCCGGGTGGCGTCCGAGAACAGGACCAGGACGAGCGTCACCTCGGCCATCACCTTGATGGGCGCGTGCGCGAGCACGGCTCCGGCCGCGGTGAACACGATGGCGGCCGTCAGGTCGAGATGTTGCAGCCTGGCCGAGAAGGCTCCCCAGAGGAAGACCATTCCCGCGATGACGGCGAAGCTGGTGGCACCCATGTTCCGTGTCCCCTCCTGGTGGCGATGCTCCCGCCGCCACGGACGCGGGCCATCACCCCGGATGGGTGATGGCACCCCTTCCGCCATCCGCGACGGTGGTGGCCGGCCCCCGGCAGCTCACCCAGCGCGACGGTCACGGCCGGTCCGGATCAGTCGCGCTGGGACACATCCCCTTGGCGGTTTCCCGAGATGGGCACACGCGACACGATGGGCCGCGCGTTCGGCCAGGTCGGCAGACGGCTTCGCGCGATGCGGCCCGACTGGCGCGACATGCGCGCGGACGCGGCGGCCGGGGTGCCTGGTGCGGTCAGTGGCGTACCGGAGGGAATGGCCAATTCGCTCCTGGTGGGTGTCAGCCCGGCCCACGGTCTCTTCGCGAACTTCGCCGGGCCGCTCTTCGGTGGCATGTCCACCAGCACCCGGCTGATGGTCATCAACACCACGAGCGCCGCCGCGCTCGCCGCGGGCTCGACCCTGCAAGGAGTCGATCCGGCCGAGAGACCGTCGGCGCTCCTCCTGCTCACGGTGCTCGCTGGAGCCGTGATGATCGCCGCGGGAGTGCTGCGACTCGGCCGGTACACCCGGTTCGTCTCCCATTCGGTGATGATCGGCTTCCTGACCGGGATCGCGGTGAACATCATCTGCGGCCAGCTCCCCGACCTCACCGGTTCGCCCGCCCAAGGCGCGGTATCCCTGGCGAAGGCGTTCGCCGTCGTGACCGATCCGGCGGGCATCGAGCTCGCCTCCCTGCTCACGGGCCTGGCGGCCCTGGCCATCCTGGTCGCGCTCAAGAGGACGCGCTGGGCGATCGCGGGCACCATGCTGGCGCTGGCCGTACCGACGGGGATGGTCATGCTGGCCGGAGCCGGCGGCGTCGCCCGGGTCGAGGACGCCGGTGCCATCCCCGGAGGCTTCCCCCTGCCGCACCTTCCAGGGCTCGCCCCCCTTTCGCTGAATCTGATGGGCGGGGCGCTGGCGATCGCGTTGATCGTGCTCGTCCAGGGCACCGGTGTCGCCGAGTCCGTTCCCGGCAAGGACGGGAAGCCGTCGGACACCAACCGCGACTTCATCGCCCAGGGGGTGGGCAACCTGGCGGCCGGGTTGTTCCGCGGCCAGCCGGTCGGTGGCTCGGTCGGGCAGACGGCACTCGCCGCCGCGAACGGCGCCCGTACCCGGTGGGGGCCCATGTGGTGCGGGATCTGGATGCTGCTGATCCTCATGGCGCTGTCCGGAGTGGTGGGGACGGTCGCGATGCCGACGCTCGCGGCGGTGCTCATCTTCGCCGCCTCCGGCGCCCTGCGGCCCGCCGAGGTCATCACGATCCTGCGCACCGGCCCCACGTCCCAGATCGCGGTCATCACCACGTTCACCGCCACGCTGCTCCTGCCGGTGGCGGTCGCCGTCGGCGTCGGCGTGGCGCTCTCGCTGCTCATGCAGCTCAACCAGGAGGCGATCGACCTGAAGGTGGTGGAGCTGGTGCCCGACGGCGACCGGACCTGGCGCGAACGCCCCGCGCCGGTGTCGCTGACCAGCCACCAGGTGACCGCGCTCGACGTGTACGGCAGCCTGTTCTACGCCGGGGGCCGGACGCTGCGGGCACGCCTCCCCGAACCGGCGGGAACCGACTCCCCGGTCGTGATCCTGCGGCTGCGAGGCCGGACCTCCCTCGGGGCCACGTTCTTCCTCGTCATCACCGACTATGCCGAGAGCCTGGCCAGAGTCGGCGGACGGCTGTACCTCAGCGGACTCGATCCCGCGATGGCCGAGCGCCTGCACCGCACGAGACACGTCGACGTTTCGGGACCCGTGCGGGCGTTCGAAGCCACCCCCTTGCTCGGGGAGTCGACCCGCGCCGCCTACCTGGACGCCGAGGCATGGGCCGTACAGCATCGGCGCATGGACGGAGGGCCCCGTGAGCGCTGAGGTCGCCGCCGTGTTCTGGACGGTGGTCGGGGCGCGGTTCCTGCTGCCGTTGCTGGTCTTCCGCTTTCCGCTGCCCGCGATCATCAGCTGCCTGGTCCTCGACGGCGTCGACCAGACGATCTTCCAGTCCTTCGGGCACGACCCGCCCGGCTACCAGGGCTACGACAAGGCGATGGACGTCTACTACCTCGCGCTCGCCTACCTGGCGACCATGCGGAACTGGGCGAGCACGTTCGCCTTCAAGACGTCCCGATTCCTCTACTTCTATCGCCTGGTCGGGGTCGTGGCGTTCGAGCTGACCCAGTGGCGGCCACTCCTGCTGATCTTCCCTAACACCTTCGAGTACTTCTTCATCGCGTACGAGGGGATCCGCAGCCGGTGGGACCCGGTCAGGCTCCGGGCGGGCTTCTGGCTGACGGCGGCCGCCGTCATCTGGATCGTGATCAAGCTGCCGCAGGAGTACTGGATCCACATCGCCAAGCTGGATGTGACCGAGACACTGGCGGACGTGCCCTGGTTCGGTCCCGCGATCGTCGCCGCGCTGCTCGTGCTGCTCGCGGTGTTCTGGTTCGCGGTGCGGCCCCGCCTGCGGCCGGCCGACCGGTGGTGGCGGCTGGCCGTCGACCGGCTCCCCGAGCCGATCGGCACCGCCGCCGAGCGGGACGCCTGGCGGGCTCGGCACGGCAGGACGCTGTCCCTGGTGACCGTCGAGAAGGTCTTCCTCGTCGGCCTCATCAGCGTCGTGTTCGCCCAGGTGCTCCCCGGCCTGCGGGCCACCACCATGCAGGTGTTCTCGGCGCTGGCGATCCTCGTCGTTCTGAACACCGCGTTCAGCCTGTGGGCCGCGCGCGGCCGTCGCGGTGCCCGGTCGGCGGTCATCGCCTTCCTGGTTCGGCTGGCCTTCAACGTCGGCCTCGTCGTGCTCGCCGGATGGCTGCTGGGACGGGGAGAGGGCGATCTCAACCGGGTCGACACCGTGTTCTTCGTGCTGCTGATCAGCCTGATCACGTCACTGCACGACCGGTACCGGCCCGTGTACGAGCTGAGAGTCGCGGAAGGTGCCGGGACCAGGCCTGCCGGGGTGTAGGGCTCGGCCGGCCCATCGAGCAGTCCCGGGTACAGGGCCGCGATACGGTCGGCGGTCAACCGCCCGGCATGGCGGGGGAGTAGAGCTCAGGCTGATACCGCCGCGCGTCGCGGGCCGCCGGTGACGTCATGCGTGCCATGCCAGCTCTTCTCCCGGTGCAGGACAGTGACTTCTGTGGGAAGGCCGCGATCTTGCACAGCGTGGGCGAAGGCCGGCGCGGGGGGAGCGCAGCCGGTCGCCGAAGAACGCACCCGCTACCTTCCTCAGTGACGACGTGACGTATGGCGGGCTGTTCGGCGGAACTCGTGGCGTGCCACCCTGCGTGCTCTGGCCATCTCGCCCCCGTCACGCGCCTTCCCACGCTGCTCGGCGGACGTGCTCCTTCCACGAATGGCCGGCCAGGGTCGGGGCAAGCCTCTGAGTGGACAATCCGTGGGACAAGTCAAGTGCCGGCGGCGTCCACCGCCATCACCCGCGGGGGATGAGACCAGATGCCCTTGACTTCGCTGAGGTTTCCCGTTGAGGGACGGCCGTTTCCCCCTCCTGGAACAGCCTCACGGTGTCCAGCACTATGGCGGCCACCACGGGGGCCACCACGACGCCGACGATCCCGCAGAAAAGACCGGCCAGAACGGTGACGAAAAGAGCGGATGTCTCTGAAGGCGTTGTGGCGCGGTGAAAGGGCGCCAGGGCTGCGGTCATGGGCGGTGGTCTTTCAGGCGTTGGACGGCCTCGGTCTCGTCCCGCACTTCGGCGTACTTGGCCTGGAGATCGAAGAGGTTGGCCTCGTGCGGGCGCGGGTCGCGGTCGCCGACGGCCTGGCGCACGACGATCGGCAGGTACCCGTGCGAGATCGCGTCCACGGCGGTGGCGCGCACGCAGCCGCTGGTGCTCACCCCGCAGATCACCAGCGTGTCGATCCGGGACGCGGCGAGCGTGGCCGACAGGGAGGTACCGAAGAAGGCGCTGGCGTACTGCTTGACCAGCACCAGCTCGTCCTGGCGCGGGGCGACCTCCGGCATGATCTCCCCCAGCTCGGGGGTCTCGGCGTCGACCGAGAAATGCCGGAGCGCGGCGACCTTGCGGTAGAAGAGGCCGCCGTCCAGGCCGCGCGGCCCGTACGCGACGCGGGTGTGCAGCACCGGCACCCCGGCGGCGCGGGCCGCCGCGACCACCCGCGCCGCCGACTCCAGGCAGTCGCGGCCGCCCAGGTACAGCTCGGCGCCCGGCTGGAAGTAGGCCCGCACCATGTCGATGACGATCACGGCCGGCGAGGAGCCCCAGTCCAGCGCCCGGCCGAACCCGGCCGAGGTGTAGTCCTCGGCCAGGTCGGCGTCGGCGGCGCCGGAACGGGACACGGGGCCGGTGCTCATGACGCGGGCACCGGCGGCCTGGGCGCGGGGAGCCCGGTCTCGGCCTCGGCGTTGGCGAGGATCTCCTCCAGGGGCGGGCCCATGTTGAACACCGGCAGCTCGGCGGGACGGTCCGCGCGCAGGCGTCCGCGCAGCTCGGTGGTGGCGGCGGGATCCAGTTCGGCGTCCGCGGACAGGACCACGCCGTAGCGGGCCGCGCCGTCCGGCGTGATCAGGCCGCGCAGGACCTCCAGGGCGACCAGTTCCGGGTCGCGGGCGAGCGGGTCGCCCCATCCGCCGCCGCCCCAGGTGACGAAGTGCAGGAGGTCGCCGCGCGCCACCGCCACATCGTGGATCTTGCTGGGCAGGACCTCGACGGTGCCGTCCGCCCGTTCGATCCACTTGCGCCCCCGCGCGCCGGGGTCGCCGCCGTTGACGCCCCACGGGTAGGTGAGCCAGCGGTCGTCGTGGATCGCGATCGTGCCGGGTTCGAGGAACCGGTACGCCACGTCCACCCCGTTGCCGCCGCGGTGCAGCCCGGCGCCGCCGGTGTCGGAGACGGTCTCCCAGCGCTCGATCCGCAGCGGGTAGTACGACTCCAGGTACTCGCACGGGATGTTGAGGAACGACGGCCACAGCGAGTGCCCGTCCGGCCCGTCGCCGATGGGACGCCCGGGAATGCCGCCGAACCCGATCGAGTACAGCTGGAACCACTCGCCCTTGCGGTCGCCCTCGGAGTAGTGGCCGGAGTACATGAAGTGCGGTGAGGACGAGAACCCGGCCGCGTTGAGCAGGTCGGGCGTCTTCTGGCCGAGCAGCCCGCCGAACAGGTCGAAGATGCGTCCGATGCCGTGGTTGCGGGCGTTGAGGGCGGCGGGGAACTCCGGTTTCCAGAAGGACTTGTCGGGGATGTGGACGTCGATCAGCGGGTAGAAGCCGTCGTTCCACAGGATCTGCGGGTCCGCCACCGTGATCACGTAGATCCCGAAGAACATCCGGGCCAGGTTCTCGTTGATGTAGTAGTTGATCGGCCCCGGTGACTGCGGGTCGCTGCCGCTGAAGTCCAGCAGGACCTTCTCGCCGGTGCGGGTGAGCGACAGCGTGAGCTTGTACGGGCCGTGGCCGACGCCGTCGTCGCAGATGTAGTCCGAGAAGGTGATGGTCTCGCCGTCCTCGAACAGCGTCGCCAGCAGCACCTTCATCGCGTGGTAGTTGCGGTCGAGCAGGGCGTCCAGCGTGGAGACGTAGGTGTCGGCGCCGAACCGGGCGCACAGCTCCTGGATGCGGCGGGACGCGGTGCGGCAGGCCGCCACGAGGCCGTTGAGGTCGGCGCGGTTCCAGTCGGGCTGGCGGACCTGGTTGAGGATGATGCGGAGCGCGTCCTCGTTCAGTACGCCCTTGGCGTACAGCTTGAAGGGCGGGATGATCACGCCCTCCTCGAAGATGGTGTGCGCGTCGGTCGGCATGGAGCAGGCCGTCTTGCCGCCGACGTCGGACATGTGCCCGAACATCGAGGCCCAGCCGACGACCCGCCCGGCCACGTAGATCGGCGTCACCACCAGCCAGTCGTTGGCGTGGCTGATCGCGCCGTCGCAGGAGTACGGGTCGGACGTGAGCAGGACGTCGCCCTCCTCGATCGTGCCGTCGAACCGGTCGAGGAGGGCCGGGATCGACAGGCCGAACTGCCCGACCACCATCTTGCCGTCGGGGTCGGCGATCAGCGGGAACTCGTCGTGCTGCTCGCGGATGCCGGGGGACAGCGCGGTGCGGAACAGCACCTCGTCCATCTCGTAGCGGGCGTTGCGCAGCGCGTTCTCGATGATGTCGACGGTGACCGGGTCGACCTCGGCCTTCGCGAACGGTTCGGGGTCGCTCTGGATGATCTGTGCCATGTCAGGCCTCCGGGCGGATCAGCAGGCTGCCGCCGGCGTGCACCGTCGCGGCGTGGCCGGGCAGGACGAGGGTGGTGGAGTCCATCTCGGTGACGATGGCGGGACCGGCGATCACGTCGCCGGCCCGCAGCCTCGTCCGGTCGTAGACCTTGGCGTCGGTCTCGGCGCCGTCCACGTACAGGCGGGTCGTGCCCGCCACGGCGGCCGACGGGTCCCCGTCGCCCTCGGGGAGCACGGGGGCCTGGACGTTCGGGCGCGGCCCGCTGACGGCGGCACGCGCGCTGACCAGCTCGCACTCGTTGCCGAGCAGGAACGAGAACAGCCGCTGGTGCGCGGCGTCGAACGCCTTGCCGAGCGCGGCCATGCCGTCGCCGTCCTCGTCGAAGGTCCCGATGTCGACCGGCACCGGTATCTCGAAGCCCTGGCCGTGGTAGCGCAGGTCGACCTGGTAGGTGACGGTGTGGTCGGTGCGGGGCACGCCCTCGGACTCCAGCGTCGAGGCGGCCTGCTCGGCCAGCTCGGTGAGGATGCCGTGCAGTTCGGCGTCGGTCAGCTCGGAGAACCGGCGGATGTACGTGCGGGCGGCCTCGTCCCGCAGGCTGGTGGTGGCGTCGCCGTACGCGCACAGCACGCCCGGGGACGGCGGGATGATCACCGGCCAGGCGCCGGTCAGGCGGCCGAGCGCGTTGGCGTGCAGCGGCCCGGCCCCGCCGAAGGCCACCAGCGCGAAGTCGCGCGGGTCGAAGCCCTGCTGTACCGAGACCAGCCGGATCCCGCCCAGCATGTTCTCGTTGACGATGTCGATGATCCCCTGCGCGGCCGCCTCGATGCTCGGGAGCCCCATCGCCTCCGCGACCGCCGCGACCGCCTCCCGCGCGGCCTTGCGGTCCAGGGTGATCTCACCGCCCGCCAGTTCGGACGGCAGGTTGCCCAGCACCACGTTCGCGTCGGTCACGGTCGGCTCGGTGCCGCCCTTGCCGTACGCGGCCGGGCCGGGTTCCGCGCCCGCCGACTGCGGGCCGACCCGCAGCGCCCTGGTCAGCTCCGGGACGTGCGCGATCGAGCCGCCGCCCGCGCCGACCGTCCGCACGTCCACCGACGCGGCCCGGACGGCCAGGTCGCCGACCTTGGTCTCGCGCCCGATCCGGGCGGTGCCGTCCTGGACGAGGGCCACGTCGGTCGAGGTGCCGCCCATGTCGAAGGTGATCAGGTCGTCGAACCCGGCCTGGCCGGCCGCCCAGATCGCGCCGGTCACGCCTCCGGCGGGGCCGGACATCAGCATCGACACCGGGTTGCGCGCGGCGGTGACGGCGTTGGCCAGGCCGCCGTCGCTGCGCAGGATGTACAGGCCGCCGTCGATCCCCGCCTCGGTGATCTTGCCGGCGAGGCCGTCCATGTACCGGGCGACCTGCGGCTGGACGTAGCCGTTGGCGACCGTGGTGAGGGTCCGCTCGTACTCGCGCAGCTCCGGCAGGACGCTGGAGGACACCGAGATCGGCACGCCGGGCAGTTCCTCCCTGGCGATCGCGGCGATGCGCTCCTCGTGCGTGCCGTCCACGTAGGAGTTGATGAGCGAGATGGCGAGGGCCTCGATGCCGGCGTTCCTGAGGCGGCGCAGCCCGGCGCGGGCGTCGTCCTCGTCCAGGGGGGTGACGACCGTGCCGTCGGCGCCGATCCGCTCGGTCACCTCGACGGTGTTCTCCAGCGCGGCCAGCGGCTCCGGCTTGGGCCAGATGATCCACCCGGCCAGACCGCCGGGGACGAACGACCGCGCGATCTGCAGCACCTGCCGGAACCCGCGGGTGGTGACCAGCCCGACCCTGGCGCCCTTGCCCTCCAGGATCGCGTTGGTCGCGACCGTGGTGCCGTGCAGGACCTGCCCGATCTCGCCGGGGGAGATCCCGGCCTCCGCGGCGGCCTTGCGCATCCCCGCCAGCACGCCGATCGACTGGTCGTGCGGTGTGGAGGGCGTTTTGGCCCGGTAGGTCCGTCCGGTGTCCTCGTCGATGAGAAGGATGTCGGTGAACGTCCCGCCGACGTCCACGCCGAGTCTGTAGCGCACAAGACCTCCCTGTTGCGCGACGCCACCGGACGGCCCGGGGGTGCCGCCTGCTGTCAGATCACTCCGGCGGAGTGCACCGAGGCGTGGACGAGCGGGGCGATCGTGGCGGGAACCACCGAGCTGCCGGCGAGGCCGTTGAACGTCGAGTGGTCTTCGGTGTCGAGCCGTCCCGCGTCCGCGTGCTCGGTGAGAGCGGCGGTGTATTCGCCATCGGGGATCCCTCTGCGGAGCGCCTCGGTGGCGCGGTCACTCGTTGCACTCATCCAGCCGCCCTCGCTCGATATTGTATACATATAGGACAAGTTTCGTGCGAAATGCAAGGGTAGGACGGGTAATCCGCATGGATTGCATACATATTCTCCCCTGGTCGGACAGAACGCAGGTGAACGGCGCGACATCCAGGCGGCCCCGGATCGTCGAGGGAGCCCCCGGCCGCCCCCGCGGAGGCCGGGGGCGGCGAAGAAGCCCCGTTCCAGGACGTCAGGCTTGGGAGGGACGCACATCCGCAGGGCGCAGGGCCAGCCGTAGACCGAGGATGGTGTAGGTCGCGAGCAGCCACACGGCGCTGACGTAGGCGCTGGCCGAACCGCCGATCGCCTGGCCCGCCATCGATACGGGCAGCCACAGGCCGCAGAACAGGAACTGCCAGCGCAGGAAGCCCCGGTAGACGCCCACCTTCGCCACCGCCACGCCCAGCACCAGCATGGTGAGGTTGGCCAGCGGCCAGCAGGCGTCCACCGCCATGAGCCAGGGCGGGAGTTCCTCGTAGGTCTTGCCCTGGTGTCCGAGGGAGATGAGGTTGAACAGGAACGCTCCCGGCAGCATGACCAGCAGGGCGATGGGAATGGCCCGTCCCTTGCGCGGGCCGGTCGCCCGGGTGGAGAGGACGACCAGGACGAGGCAGAAGAGACCGGCCACATAGCCCATGCCGGTCACGGTGTCGGTCAGCACGATCCCTTCGGAGACCTTGTCTCCGACGATGACGGTTCCCACCGCCCAGGCCGCCGCCCCGGCGGCCAGCACCAGCCCCGCGAGCCGGACCGCGACCGGCTGCCCGCCGGCGGCCCCTCCCTGCCCGTCGCCGGGAGGATGAACGTGGCTGCGTTCGACACGAATCGACATGGTCACTCCATGGTCTCGGCACGCCGCCTGGTGCGGCGCGGTGCGACCACGCTCCCGCCGAGGCGTCCCGGGCCACCAGAGACGGTGGCTTGCGGGACGTCCCGGAAACGCCCGCCGGATCGCGAGACGGTGTCCCGCTCGAACGGGACACCATCCTGGCCGGTCAGGGACGGTGGTCTCGGGAAGGGGGGACACCGTCCGTGCGACCGTGTGCGCGTGAGAATCGCGCTCCCCACCGCACACCGCGGCCCTCGGCCGGCCTGGCCGGCGATGGCCTTGGCGGCCGTGGTCGCCGTGGGCACCGCGGCGGGTGCCTGGTTCGAGGTGCTCATCGGCGACGCCCGCCGCCCGGCCCCGCTGGACTGGGCCGCGTGGTCCTCGTCGGTGCCCGGGCTGGCGCTGGCGCTGGCGGGCGCCGTGCTGGCCACCCGCCTGCCGCGCCATGTGATGACGTGGATGCTGCTGGGGAGCGGTGCCGTGGCCTGCGCCAATGGCGTGGCCGCCGCGTACGCCTCACTGTCGCTGCTGGAACACCAGGGCACGCTGCCGTTCACCGAGGCCGCCGCCTATGTGGGAGCCCGGACGGGTCCCGCGCTGAACCTGATCGTTCCGCTGATCCTGCTGTTCTTCCCGGACGGGCGGCTTCCCTCCGAACGCTGGCGGTGGCCCGCGGCGATCTCCCTGGTCGCGACCGGGCTGGCGGTGGTGATCAGCCTGACCATCCCCTGGCGGATCTTCGGCTCCGGAATCGCGCCGGACGGCCTGCCCGGACTGGACCCCACGACGCCCCCCTTGCCGGACGCGGTGTGGAACGCCGCGCTCGCCCTGATGGCGCCGCTCATCGCCGCCAGCCTGTTCATACCGGTCGCCGCGTTCGTCCGCCGGTTCTTCGGAGCCGGCCCGGAGCGCCGCGCGCAGCTGCGGTGGATGCTCCTGGCCGCGTTGCTGAACCTCGCGCTCATGGGCGTCCCGCTGGTCACGTCGCGGAGCTGGGTGAACGACGTCGTCTTCGTCGCCGGGTTCGTGGCGGTGGCCGTGGCCGTGCTGGTGGCGGTGTCGCGCTACCGGCTGTACGAGGTGGACCTGCTGCTCGGCGGCACCCTGCTGTACGGCGGGCTCGCGGCGGCCGTGATCGGGATCGACGTCGCGGTCTTCGTGACGGCGGGGACGCTGATCGACGAACCGCTCGCCGCCGTCATCGGCGCGGGCGTGGTGGCCGTCCTGTACGCGCCGTTGCGGACCCGCCTGCAGCGCGGCGTCCGCCGGCTGCTGACCGGCCGGGGCGAGCCGTACGACGTGGTGTCGGCGCTGGCCCGTCGCCTGGAGGAGTCGACGGGCTCCGACGATCTGCTGACGGAGGTGGCGCGGACGGTGGGGACGGCCTTCCGGTCGCCCTACGTGCGGGTCGAGATGGACCGTGCCGACGGGCGTACCGTCGTGGTCGAGCACGGCGCCGCCCGTCCGGACGCGGTGGCGCTGCCGTTCGCCTACCGGGGGGTCCCGATCGGCAGGCTGGCCCTGGTGCCGCGCACCGGGACGCCGCTGTCGGACGCCGACCAGCGGCTGCTCGCCGACGTGGTCAGGCAGGCGGCCGCCGCCGTCCGCGCGACCGGGCTGAGCGAGGAACTGCAGCGCAGCCGCGAGCAGTTGGTCACCAGCGTCGCCGAGGAACGCAGGCGGCTGAGCCGGGACATGCACGACGGCCTCGGCCCGGTCCTGGCCGCCGCCGCCCTGAAGATCGAGGCCGCCCGCAACCTCGCGCACAGCGATCCCGCGGCCGCCGACGGCACACTGGCGGACATCCGCGGTGACCTGGCGGCCGTCCTGTCCGACGTGCGGCGCTTGGTGCACGACCTGCGTCCCCCCGCGCTCGACCAGTTCGGCCTGATCGGTGCCGTGCGGCGGCAGGCCGGACGATTCAGCGGACCGGGCCTGGTCGTGACGCTCGAGGTCGATCCGGACGCCGGGGCGGTCCAGGCGGAGGCGATGGCGGCACTGCCCGCGGCGGTCGAGGTCGCCGGGTACCGCATCGTCGGGGAGGCCCTCGCCAACGTCTCCCGGCACGCCGGCGCCGGACGCTGCACCGTCCGCCTGTCGGTCACGGCCGGGACCCTGGAGATCGAGGTCACCGACGACGGCCGCGGCGTCGCCCCGGGAGCCCTGGTCGGGGTCGGCCTGATCGCCATGCGGGAACGGGCCGAAGAGCTCGGTGGACGCTGCGAGATCACGCCCCGCGCGCATGGCGGGACGCGGGTGCGCGCGGTGATCCCCTACAGCGCCCCCGTCCCCCACGAACCGTCCCTCTCGACGACCGAACGGTAAGGAGCCCGATGACAGCGACGGACCGGCAGCGCGTGCTGCTGGCCGACGACCACCCCGTCTACCGCGACGGGCTGTCGTTGATGCTGACCTCCACCGGCGCCGTGGAGGTGGTCGGCACCGCCGCCGACGGCATCGACGCCGTCGAGATGGCCCGGCGCCTCCGCCCGCAGGTGATCGTCATGGACCTCCAGATGCCCAAGCTCGGCGGCATCGAGGCGACCCGCCGGATCACCGCCGCCCATCCCGACATCGCCGTGCTCGCCCTCACCATGCACGAGGACGACGAGAGCATCCTGGCCGCCATGCTCGCCGGCGCCCGCGGCTACCTGGTCAAGGGTGCCGACCAGGCACAGATCCTCCGGGCCATCACCGCCGTGTCCAACGGGGAACTGATCTTCGGCCCGGCCTTGGCCGCCCGCGTGGCCGCCTACTTCGCCCAGCTCGCCACGGCCGCCCCGGCCGACCGGAACCCGTTCCCCGAACTCACCGCCAGGGAACGGGAGGTCCTGGACCTCATCGCCGCCGGCCTCGCCAACCGCCAGATCGCCGAACGGCTCGTCCTGTCACCCAAGACCGTCCGCAACAACGTCTCCAACATTTTCGGCAAGCTCCAGGTCGCCGACCGTACCCAGGCCATCCTCCGCGCCCGTGAGGCGGGCCTGGGCAACTGACCTCGGGCGTTAAGGAGAGTGCGGCGCATCGGCCCGCGACCATACACATGCTGTCTTGTGTCTGGTCAATGGCCGGCGCTACGTTGGCTCGGTGCGGACCCACGGATGGGGCGGGACTTCTCCCGCCGGCGACCGAGAAGCGATCGCCAGGATCAAGGACGCGACGCACCGCCGCGTCCGGGAATGCGGCGGCGCCGTGAGCGTGCGGGTGACGGCGGCCACCGCTGCTCCTCGGGTGGCCCCGTGACCATCGAGAGCAGTGCGGCTGAGACGTCCGATGGCGCCGGGGAAGGTGCCGCCCTGTTCGAGCGGGATGGTTCCCGCGTCATACCGTCCGATCACGCCCGCGGGCCGTGGCGTCCGGACGCGCTGCACGGCGGCGCCGTCGCGGCGCTGCTGGCCGGGGCCATCGACGTGCCGGGGTGGACACCGGCGCGCGTCACCATCGACCTGCTCGCCCCGGTGCCCGCCGCCCCGCTGGAGCTGTCGGTGACGCGGCCGGAGGGCGGACGGCGCGTGCTGCGCCAGGTGATCACGTTGCTGGCGGCGGACGTGCCGGTGGCGCGCGCCCACTGCCTGGCCGTACGCCGGGCCGAGCTCGATCTGCCCGACGGCGTGACCGACCACCCGGACCCGTTCGCCGGCGTCCAGGTGCCGGATCTGAGCCGGCCCACGCCAGGTGCTCGCGAAGCCGTCGGCTGGGAGTGCTTCGACGCCAGCGCGGTCCGGGTGCGGCAGCTGAAGTCGCCGGACGTCGGCGAGGGCTCCATCGGACTGTGGGTCAGCCTCCTGATGCCCGTCATCGCCGGCGAGCCCACCCCGGCCATCGCCCGGCTCGCGGCGGCGGCGGACTACGGGTCCACCGCCACGAACGCGCGGCTGCCGTTCGAGGAGTGGAGCTTCATGAACGCCGAACTGACCCTGCACGTCTCCCGCGAGCCGGTCGGCCCCTGGGTCGGCCTGGTGAGTACCGGCGTCGTCCAGCCCATCGGCTGCGGCCTCAGCACCGCCGGCCTCTACGACTCCGCGGGACGCCTCGGACAGTCGGCGCAGGCGCTGGTGGTCGAAGCGCGAGCACGCACCACCTGACCCCGGCCGCCCGTGATCGTCCCATCCCGGGGCTCATGGCGCCGCTCCCAGCGCGACCGGCAGGTGCGCGATGCCGGCGATGAAGCTGGAGGTGATGCGGGCGGGCTCGCCGTCCAGGCGCAGCCGCGGATACCGGGTGAGCAGCTCGGTGAGCATGAGGGAGATCTCCAGCTTGGCCAGCCGGGACCCGAGGCAGAAGTGCGGGCCGGTACCGAACGCCAGATGGGGGTTCGGATCGCGGGACAGGTCCAGCGCGTGCGGGGCGCCGAACACCGCCGGGTCCCGGTTCGCGGCGCCGTACCACATGACGATCTTGTCGCCGGCGCGGACGCGCTGGCCGCCGAGCTCGTGGTCCCGGGTCGCCGTGCGGCGGAACTGCATGACCGGGGAGACGTACCGGACCAGCTCGTCGGTGCCGGTCGCCAGGCGTCCCGGCTCGCGGGCGAGCCCGTCCCACAGGCCGTGCTCCTGGAGCGCGAGGACCGCGCCGGACAGGGAGTTGCGGGTGGTCTCGTTGCCGGCGATGACCAGCAGGATCCAGAACATGCAGAACTCGTCGTCGGTGAGCCGCTCGCCCTCCACCTCGGCGTTGGCGATCGCGGACATGATGTCGCCGGTGGGGCGGGCCCTGCGGTCCGCCGCCACCTGCCGGCCGTACGCCATGGCCTCGCCGAACATCGCCACCGCCGCCGCCGGGTCCCCGGCCAGCTCGGCGTCCTCGAAGCCGATCATCCCGTCGGTCCAGCGGACGATCAGATCGCGGTCCGCGGCCGGCATGCCGAGCAGATCGGCCAGCACGCGGGTCGGCAGCTCCTTGGCGACCGTCTCGACGAAGTCCACCGATCCGGCGCCGGCCAGGCCGCCGACGATCTCGCGGGCCCGGCGCGCGATGTCCGCGCGCAGCGTCGCCATCGCGCGCGGCGCGAACGCCGGTGAGACGATCTTGCGGAGCCGGGAGTGCTCCGGCGGGTCCATGAACAGCATCATCAGCCGCAGCCCGCTCAGCGTGAGCGCGTCGGCGGTGAACATCTGGACGCCGCCCAGATGGTTCGAGTACAGGTCCGGGCGGCGCGACATCTCGTGCACGATCCGGTGGCTCGTCACCGCCCAGAAGCCGGGGGAGGGCGGGGCGGGCAGCCCGCTGGACGCCTCGCTCGCGCGGTTCGCGACGGGCCGCTCGTCCTGCCAGGCGACCGGGGCCCGCGCCCGGAGGAGGTCGAACGCGGCGTGCGGTGGCCCCGCCGTGTAGGTGCGGGGATCGGACAGATCGGCGTCGCAGAGGTCCGCCACCCGGGCGGCTCCTTGGGGAACGGTCTGCGGCTGCTGGACTTCCTGGGTGTCATGTCCCATGGGCGGGGCTCCGCACTGTCCGGGCCGCCCTGCTGCGCGGGCGGCCGCCGGTAGCGTGACCATACACATCTGAATTTGTGTCCTGTCAAGATCCGCGGCTACCTTGGCTGCGTGCGGACACACGGATGGGGAGGGGACCCTCCCGCCAGTGACGACGAGGCGATCGCCCGGATCAAGGCGGCCGCGCACCGCTGCGTGGCGGACCTCGGCGGCGCCACGACCATCTCGCACGTCGCGGCGGCCCTCGGGGTCACCCGGCAGACCGTCTACCGCTACTTCCCGAGCACGGGCGCGCTGCTGACCGCCGTCGCCATGGACGGCACGCGCGCCTTCCTGGCCCGGGTGTCGGGCCGGCTCCGCACCGTCAGCGACCCCGGTGAGGCGCTGGTCGAGGCCCTCGCGTACACGATCCAGGAGGTCCCGCGGGAGCCGTACCTGCGGCTGCTGCTGGAGGCCGGCGGCACCCTGCTGCAGGGCGTCACGTCCGACACCGCCCGGGCCATCGGCCGGTCCCTGCTGGACCGGAGCGCGGTGGACTGGGACGCGAGCGGGCTCGGCCCCGAGCAGCGCGACGAGCTGATCGAATGGACGCTCCGGATCATGCAGTCCCTGCTGCTCGATCCGGGCGATCCGGCCCGTACCCCGGCGGAGCTGCGCTCCTTCCTGCGGCGCTGGCTGGCGCCCGCCGTCGACGCGGCCCTGGCCCGAGCGGCCACCGCCGACCCGAGGACCGCCTCCGGGCCCTCATGAGGGGACGAGGTTCGGCCGTGTTCCAACCGATGCAGGGCGTTCGCCTCGTCCAGCGAGGGGTGCCCGGCGGGGAAGGCCTCCGTCGATGACACCGAGCGCGGTAAGCACATCGTCAGCCTGGACCGGCACGTGACCGGCAGCGCACCCGAGCACATCGTGGTCGTCGGCGCCGGGCTCGGCGGCCTGCGCACGATCGAGCGGCTCCGCGCGGACGGTTTCGCAGGCCGGATCACTCTCGTCGGCGGCGAGGACCACGCCCCCTACGACCGTCCCCCGCTGTCCAAGCAGCTGCTGTCGGGCGAGTGGGAGCCGGACCGGGTCGTGCTGCGCGACCGGCGGGGCCTGGCCGAGCTCGGCGTCACGGCCCGCCTGGGCACCCGCGCCATCGCGCTGCGCGGCACCGGTGTCGAGCTGGACGACGGCGGAACGGTCACCGGCGACGCGGTGGTCATCGCCACCGGACTGGTCGCGCGCCGGCTGCCGCACCAGCCGGACGGGGTGGCCACCCTGCGCACTCTCGACGACGCCCTGGCGCTGCGGCGGGCCCTCGGCACCGCCCGCTCGCTGATCGTCGTCGGCGCCGGGTTCATCGGCGCGGAGGTCACCTGCGCCGCGCTCGGCATGGGCGTCCAGGTCACCGTGCTGGAGACGCTGGAGGTGCCGTGCGAGCGGCTGCTGGGACGGGAGGTCGGCGCCCTCGCGGCCCGGCTGTTCACCGACGCGGGCGCCGACCTGCGCTGCGGGACCCGGATCGGCCGGCTGCTCGACGGCCGTACGCTCGAGCTGGCCGGCGGGACGGTGCTGTCCGCCGACCTCGTCCTGGCGGGCGTCGGCGCCGTCCCGGACCTGAGCTGGCTCGACGGCGCCGGGGTGCGGGTGAACGACCGGCTGGCGTGCGACCAGCGCGGCCGGGTCGTCGGCATGGCCGGAGTCTGGGCGGTCGGGGACGCGGCCGCCTGGTGGGATCCGGCGGCCGGCGCCCACCAAGGCGGCGAGCACTGGACCCTGACCACCGACCGGGCCGCGCGGGCCGCCTGCGACATCCTCGGCACCGAGCCGCCGGTGGCCGGGCCGCCGTACGTGTGGTCCGACCAGTTCGGCCTCAAGCTGCAGGTGATCGGGCGGACCGACACCGCCGACGAGCTGGTCCCGCTGCACGGCACCGGTCTCGCCGGCGGCCCCGTCCAGGGCACGGTGGTCGGCTACCTCGCCGGTGGCGCGCTGGCCGGCGTCGTCTCCTTCGGCGCCCCCGCACGCTTCGTCCGCTACCGGGCGCTCGTCGCCGCCGGCGCGCCGCGTGCGAAGGTGCTCGCTACCATCGGGTAAGGCCCGGGGCCGGTACGGAAGGACGCGTGGCAGAGGACAGGCGCGACAGCGCTCGGCCGCGGGAGAAGCCGCATCTGATCGCGGACGAGTTGCGCACCCTGATCGCGTCGGGCGAGCTCGGCGAGGGGGACTCGCTCGGCCGCGAACCCGAGCTGGTCGAGCGGTTCGGGGTGTCGCGGCCGTCGCTGCGCGAGGCGCTGCGCATCCTGGAGGCGGACGGCCTGATCTCCGTGCTGCGCGGAGTGCGCGGCGGTGTCATCGCGCACCGGCCCGACCAGCGGATGACGGCGCGCACCGGTTCGCTGGTGCTGCGCGCCCGCAACGTGTCGCTCGCCGACGCCTTCGAGGCCCGGTCGCTGCTCGAACCGCTCGCCGCGCGAGCCATCGCCGCCCGGCGGCACCGCCGCACCGCCATCGCCGAGTTGCGCGCGCCGATCGGCGTGCAGGAGGAGGCGATCGAGGAGCCGGAGCGCTTCGTCATCGCCAACGCCCGCTTCCACGAGCGGCTCGTGTCCCTGGGCGGCAACCGGACGCCGGCGATCGTCATCGAGATGCTCGACGAGATCGTCGTCCGGTCGGTCATGTCGGTCAGCGACATCGACGACGTGGCCGGATCGCCGGCGACGCGGCGGCGCGGCCTGCGCTCCCAGCTCCGGCTGCTGGAGCTGCTGGAGGCGGGGGACCCCGCCGCCGAGCAGCACTGGCGGGATCACATGGCCGGCGTCGGCCGGATGCTGCTCGGCCAGGAGGCGTCGCGGGTGGTCGATCTGCTCGTCCGGGACGGCTGACCGGCGCCCCGGCCACGGCCGCCGGGTCCGTCGCCCGGTGTCAGAAGACCTTTCCGACGTCGTGGGCGACGAGCTCGTCGGTCGCTCGTTCGGCGATGGCGGCGATGGTCATGGAGGGGTTGCAGGCCGCCGTGGTGCCCGGCATCAGCGCGCCGTCCAGGACGTAGAGGCCGCGGTGCCCGAGGACGCGGCCGGCGAGATCGCAGACGATCCCCATCGAGGCTCCGCCGAGGGGGTGCCAGGTGGAGGGGACCACGGCGTTGGTGTCCAGCAGGAGGGAGGACGAGCCGGTGATCTTGCTGGCGCGTTCCTGGAGCCGCCGGTACAGCGTGGCGTCGCCGTTCTTGGGCCAGCGCAGCCGGACGTCGTCCTTGCGGGAGTCGTAGACGAAGTGGCCGCGTCCTTCGCTGACGCCGTAGCCGACGAGCATGGTGGAGCGGACGTTGGGCAGGGGCGGGAGGGACGCCTGGATGACGGTGTTGGCGGTGGCGGGGTCGTCCCATTCCTTGCTGCCGTAGACGACGGGGCCGCCCTGCGGGGCGCCGAAGTCGTCGGCGAAGTTGGTCCAGGTGTAGATGCGGTCGCCGTTGGTACCCCAGTTGGTGCCCAGGCCGTCCGGCATGTCGGGGATCTGGTCCTTGGCTTCGGCGCGCATCAGCAGCCGGGTGGTGTTGGCGGTTCCGGCCGCCATGACCAGTGCCCGGGTAGTGATGATCTTCTTTTCCAGTACGGTTCCGTCGGTACCGATGCGGTCGACGTGGATCTGCCAGCGGCCGCCGGCGGTCATGGCCACGTCGGTGACGTTGTGTTGGGTGGCGACGGTCACCAGGCCGGTGGCCTGGGCTGCGGCGATGTAGGTGACGTCGACCGAGTGCTTGCCGCCGTTGTTGACGCCCAGGGCGCAGTCGCCGTTGGTGTACGAGGGCTTCATCTCGCCGTCGAGCTCGCGCTGCGCGTAGGACCAGTCGATCGGCATCGGGATCTTGGAGACCTGGTAGCCGGCGCGTTCGGTGTTGCGGGCGAAGATGCGCGAGGGCAGGTAGGGCTTGCTGGCGATGAGGTCGTCCGGCGCGGTCTGGAGTTTGAGCATGCGCGCCACTCGCGGGTAGTGCACGCGGTTCATCCGGGTGTAGTCGAGCCGTTGGGGCATGGTGGCGTCGAACAGCTCCCGGGTGGGCTGGAGGGTCATGCCCTGGTACACCAGCGAGCCGCCGCCGACGCCCGCGGCGCACATGATGTTCATCCCGTCGCCCTTCACCAGCTCCAGGAGACCGGTGTACGGGTCGTGGACCGGCATCGGGATCCCGAAGAGTTCCGGGTCCAGCCCCATCCACATCACCCGCTTGTCGGGGCTGGTGGCGTGCGGGAACGTTTCGGCGTTCGGTCCGGTGCGCCACCAGAGTCCGCGCTCCAGGACCAGCGACGGCACCCCGGCCTGCGCGAATCGCAGGGCCGCCACGCCGCCGCCGAATCCCGAGCCGACGATCACCAGGCGATGCTCCTCGCGGGTCACCGGCACCCGCTTGCGCGTGCTCGCCCGGGCGCCGGGCTCCCCGAGCAGGGTGAGCCCCGCGGTCGCCGTGGCACCGGCGAGCAGGGAACGACGGCTGATCTCGGACATGGCGATCCAATCGCTCGGGAGGCGGTCGCGGTGGGAAGGCGGTGGCGGTAGGCCGGGCGCGGCGCTTCGCACCGCTGCCGGGCACGTGGCACCGGGGCGGGGTAAGGGGTTGGTTACTGCCGAGTAGTGCACGAGGCTAGCGCCCGCTGCGCCGCCTGTCTAGCCGTTCGGCTAGCTACTCGGTAGCCGAACGGCTATCAAGAATCGCCGACCCTGATGACCGGTCCACATGGCCGCGACCTTGTCGCCGACCGGGCGATCGCAGCGCGGTGTCATCTTGTGCCCACGCTCCGCACCGGATCGCGGGATAGTCCATAGCAAACGTTCACTCACTAAATCCGGACTGGATGCGTCCAGTCCCGGTACGGCGGCGGGGTGGACAGGGCCGCATCCGGCGGGCGAGAATTGGATTCTGAGTCAATAGAAACGTGATTCTCCCGTTGTGAGGTGTGCCTGATGACCCTCGACTCCACCCCCGATCGGTGCCCGTACACCTCGATGAACTGGGGTTTTGTGGGTCGGCAGGCGCCCGTCGACGCCGTGCCCGAGCTCGCCGCTCCGGTGCCGAGCAGGGGTTCGCCGGCACGGCAGGAGACGGCAGGAACGCGACACGGCAGAGCGTCCTCCGGTGCGACCAGGCCTTCGATGCCGAGTTGTGACATGCGTTGCGCGATGGTACCGGTGCGCCCTAGCGTGCATAGTATGTGCTCACTTATCTTGTGGTCGTCCGGTCGGAAGGGGACGGCCACGCGATAAGTGGGCATGGGCCGAGGAGCCCACCCTCCATCGGGGCCGGCGCCGGAAGGCGCCCCGGCCCACCAGGCCGCCCCGGAGGCACGAAGTGAGCCAGGCTCTTGCGTCCACGTCGTCGTTCCGCGGCTGCGGGCGGTGGCCATGAGCGCCGTGCCGACCGGTGTGGCGGGCCGCGCGGTCGGCGGCCTCGCCACGACGGGCGAGATGTTCGCCGTCGGACTGGAGGCGCTGCGCCGCACATGGGACGTCCGCGACTGGTTCTGGGAGTTCCTGGAGCAGTCCTGGTTCCTGGCCCGGGTCACCACGCTCCCGGCGCTGCTGGTGGCGGTGCCGCTGGGCGCGACGGTGGCGCTCCAGGTCGGCGACCTGGCCGGCCAGCTCGGCGCGCAGTCGGCGACCGGCGGCGCGGTGATCGTGGGCCTGGTGCGCGAGGTGGCGCCGCTGGCCTCGGCGCTGATCATCGCGGGGGCCGGCGGCTCGGCCATGACCTCCGACATGGGTGCCCGCAACATCCGGGACGAGCTGTCGGCGATGGAGGTGATGGCGGTGAACCCGGTGCACCGGCTGGTCACGCCCCGGATGTGGGCGGCGAGCCTGATCTCGACGATGCTGGCGTCCCTGGTCATCCTGTCCGGAGCCGTCGGCGGCTTCGTCTTCAACGTGCTGCTCCAGGGCGTGACGCCGGGGGCCTACTTCGACGGCGCCGTCGACCTGCTGCGGGTCTCGGACCTGTTCGTCACGCTCGGCAAGTGCTGGCTGTTCGGGCTGATCGCGGCGCTGGTGGCCTGCTACATGGGGATGAACTGCGAACGCAGCCCGGCCGGGGTGGGCCGCGCGGTCAACCGGGGCACCGTCATCGCGTTCATGCTGGTCTTCGCGTTCAACTACGTGATCACGACGGTGTACTTCGTCGCCTTCCCGCCGAAGATGATGTGATGCTCACCAACGCGCCGCGCAAGGCGGCCCTGGGAGCGGCCCGCGCCTCGGCCGAGGGCGCGGAGCGGGTGGCCGGGCTGTCGGTGTGGCCCCGGTTCATCGGAGCGGTGCTTTTCTACTCCGTGCGCGACATCCTCTTCCGGTTCAAGTACGCCAAGACGGTGGGCCTGCAGGTCAGCAACATCGTCGTCGGGGTGGGCGCCACGGTCGTCGGCGGCGGCATGATCTTCGTGATCTTCACGATGTCGCTGTTCCTGGGCACCGAGATCGGGCTGCAGGTCTACACCGGGCTGCAGGTGATCGGCGCGGAGTCCTTCATGGGCCTGATGGGGGCGTTCATCAACGTCCGCGAGACCACCCCGGTGATCGCGGCGGTGGCGCTGGCCGCGCAGTGCGGCTCGTCCTTCACCGCCGAGCTGGGCGCGATGCGGATCTCCGAGGAGATCGACGCCCTGGAGGTGATGGGCATCCACTCGTTCGTCTACCTCATCTGCACGCGGGTGGTCGCGGCGCTGATCGCGCTGGTGCCGCTGTACCTGATCGCGCTGTTCGCCAGCTTCTTCGCCACCCGCTTCATCAGCACGCAGTTCTTCGATCTGGCACCGGGTGTGTACGACTACTACTTCCACCTGTACCTGCCGCCGATCGACCTGATCTACAGCGCCATCAAGGTCGGGGTGTTCGCCTTCGCGGTGATCTCGATCCACTGCTACTACGGCTACCACGCCACCGGCGGCCCGGCCGGCGTCGGCCAGGCCGCGGGCCGCGCGATCCGGCTGTCGATCATCGTGATCGTGACCCTCAACCTGCTGCTGTCCTACGTGTTCTGGGGACAGGGCGGAACGGTGAGGCTGGCCGGATGACCGATCGCTGGAACTCGCTGCCCTGGCGCCTGACCGTCTCGCTGACCACGCTGGTGGTGCTGGCGGCGCTGGTGTGGACCTTGATCACCAAACCGTGGGCGCCGGAGGGCACCCGGCTGACCGCCGACTTCGACCACGCGCAGCAGGGGCTGTCCACCACCTCGCCGGTCAAGATCCGCGGGATGCGGGTGGGCCGGGTCGATGCGATGGGCCTGCTGTCCGACGGCCGGGTCCGGCTGACGCTGCGGATCGACGAGGGCGTACGGGTGCCCTCGTCCGCGCGCGCTTCGCTGGAGCCGGAGTCGGTGTTCGGGCCCAAGTTCATCAACCTCGACCCCGGGGCGGGCGAGACCGCCGGCCCGTACCTGGCCGATCGTGCCCACATCACCGCGACCAACGGGTCGGAGGACCTGGACGACATGCTGACCAGCGCGGACCGGACGCTGGCCGCGATCGACCCGCGGGACGTCGCGATCATCGTCGGCACCCTCGCGCAGGGGCTCGGCGGCCAGGGCGAAGAGCTGAACGGCCTCATCGGCGACGCCGAGACGATCGTGGCGATCGGGCATCGGCACCGCGAACGGGCCCGCAGGTTCACCGCGGACCTGGCGCAGCTGGCGCAGGTGCCCGGTGTCGGCGATTCCCTGACGGGTCTGGTCGGGGACACCAACGCCGTCGTGGTCGCCGCAGCGTCCGGGCAGGACCGCCTGCGGCGGCTCGCGGGCGGCACCGGACGGATGACCGGGACGCTCGCGAGCGGACTGGACCACCACGGCGGACGGCTGACCGAGGGAGTCCACTCCGCCGAACGGGTCGCCGCCATGCTGTTCGCACAGCTGGGTGTGGCGGGCCCCGCCGTCCGGCAGAGCATCGGGGCCCTGCCGGTGTACCCGTCGGTGGGCTGGCCGGACGCCCCGCACGGCAAGCAGATGCTGGCCGCCACCATCCAGCTGCCCGGCGGCGTCTGCGAACTGCTGATCGGCCTGTGCGCCGGCGGGGCGGCCGGGCCGGCGTTCCCGGCCCCGGTCACGGGAGGGCCGTGAGATGGCGTCCCGTCCCGACAACGCCTGGCCGGTGCTGGTACGGCTGCTTGCGTTCCTGACCGCCACGATCACCCTGACCGGCTTCATCGCCATGCAGATCGCCCGGATCGACACCTCCGACTCCTACCGGGTCGTCGCCGCCTTCGACGACGTCAGCGGGCTGATGGAGGGGGACCGCGTGAAGATCGGGGGCGCCCCGGTGGGGCAGGTCGACGGCATCGAGGTCCGGAAGGGCCGCGCGGAGGTGACGCTGTCGGTCCGGGACCGGCACCGGCTGCCGTCCGACAGCGAGGCCGCGATCCGCTGGCGCAACCCCATCGGGCAGCGCATGGTCTACCTCCTCCCCGGCACCGCGCCGGGGATGCTGAAGGACGGCGACCGGATCACCCGTACCCGGTCGGTGGCCGACCTCGGCGAGCTCATCAACCAGCTCGCCCCGCTGACCCGCACCCTCGACCCCGAGCAGATCAACCAGCTGATGGGGTCCGTCTACCAGGCGCTGGAGGGCAACGAGGGGAACGTCGGGCAGCTGGTCGCCAACATCGACCGGCTGTCGTCCACCATCGCGGCCCGCCGGCACACACTCCAGCAGGCCCTGCGCGACTTCGCCGCCGTCAGCGAGGTCCTCGGCCGGCGCGACGAGCAGATCGCGCAGATGACCGACAACCTGGTCACCCTCTCCGACGCGTTCGTCGACAACCGCGGGCTGATCGACCAGGCCCTGGTGCAGCTGGCGGCGATGGTCCGCAGCACCGACAAGGTCCTCGCCGGCAACGCGCGGGAGCTGGAAGAGGTCGTCCAGCGGCTCTCGGCGGTGATGGGCGGCACCAGCCGCAACCTGACCATGCTGGGCCCGGTGCTGAAGGGCACGGGGCCGAAGATGTCGCGGCTGTTCGACCTGGTCAACGAGGGCCAGTACTTCGTCGGAGCGGCGCCCTGCCTGACGCTGGCGACCGGTCCCTGCCCGTACCGGACCCGGGTGGCGAGGTTCCCGTCGAACGAGCGCGAGCCGGGATCGGCCGAGGACATCCTGCCCGGCCTGCCGCAGGGAGGGAACTGATGGCGATCAGGTCGTTCCGCGACTTCAATCCGCTCTTCGTCGGGGCCGCGTCGATCACCGTCCTGGCCGTGGGGATCACCACGTCCTTCCTCACCGGAACGCTCGGCCTGCTGACCGACCGCTACACCATGACCGGGATCTTCGTCGGTACCGGCGGGCTGCGCTCGGGCAACGACGTGCAGGTCGCCGGCGTACGGGTCGGGAAGGTCAGCGCGGTGGAGCCGGACTTCCGGCGCGGCAACGTGAGGATCACCTGGAAGGTGGACCGGAAGGTCGACCTCGGCCCCGGCACCCGCGCCGAGGTCCGGATGTCCAACGTCCTCGGCGGCCACTTCCTGCGGCTGAGCGGCCCCGTCGGAGAGCCGTACATGAGCCGGGTGCCCGAGCGCCGCCGGACCATCCCGCTGGAACGCACCGCCATCCCCACCACCGTCAACGACGTGCTCAACTCCGGGAGCACCATGGTGTCGCGGATCGACGCCAAGGCCATCTCCAAGGTGCTCGACCAGGTGCGGGGCATCTCCCGGCAGGGCCGCGGCCGGCTCGGCGGCGCGCTGGAGAACCTGACCACGCTGGCCGACACGATCAACGACAGCGACCCGCAGATCCAGGCGCTGCTGACCAACGGGGACAAGCTCGTGCGGCTGGTCAACGCCAAGGACCGGCAGCTGTCCCAGCTGGCCCGCAACGCCACCGTCCTGCTCGACCAGCTCCGGCAGCGGCAGGCCGAGCTCAGCGTGCTGCTGGGCAGCGGCGACGGCACCGTGCGCGCCCTGTCCCGGCTCATCTCCACCAAGCAGAGCGAGCTCGTCGCCATCATCAACGACCTGGGCGGCACCATGCGGACCCTCGAACCGCAGATCGACGAGATCAACGAGACCCTCGCCTGGATGGGCCCGGTGACCAACGACTTCGCGTCCGCCGGCGCCGGCGGGCCCTTCATGAACGCGGTCTTCAGCCAGATCGGCCCGCTGGCGGCCCGGGACGTTCAGGAACTGGCCCGCCTCCTCAAGCAGGGACGGACCGCTCCATGATCCGCTTGCCGCTCGTCCTCGCCACGGTCCTGCTGACCGCGTCCGCCGGCGGCTGCGCCGTCCTGCCCGGCGACGGCACCTACCCGATGACGGTCTACTTCGCCAAGACGCCCGCTCTGTACGAGAAGTCCCGGGTCAAGGTGATGGGGGCGGACGTCGGCGGCATCGAGCGCATCCGGGTGGAGGAACGCCGCGTCCGGGTGGACCTGCGGATCAGGGAGGACGTGCCGATCGCCCGGGACGCGCGGGCGACGATCGTCGCGGCCAGCACCATCGGCGAGCGCAGCGTCGTGCTGCACCCCGCCTGGCGCCAGGGCTTGCCGCGCGCCCCGTCCGGGATGGTCGTCCCGCAGGAGCGCACCGATCTTCCGGTGGAGATCGACGAGGCGCTGACCGCGTTCGCGAACCTGGCCGAGTCCATCGACCCGGCGGCGCTCCAGGAGGCGCTCGCGGGCGGGGCGCGCGCGGTCGACGGGCGCGGCGACGACGTCAACCGGGCGCTGCAGTCCACCGGCACGCTGGCCGGCAACCTCGCCGCGCAGGACCAGAAGCTCGCCGGCCTGGCCCGCGATCTCAACCGGCTGGCCACCTCGGTCAACCGGCGTGACGAGAAGCTCACCGCCCTGATCGGCAACCTGTCGGTGGCCGGACGGGCGCTGTCGGACGAGCGCGGCCGGCTGAAGACGTTCCTCGGCACCCTGGAGGCGCTGATCCGGCAGGGCGGCACGCTGGTCTCGGTCTACCGGGAGAAACTGCCGGCGACCCTGACCGAGGCGTCCGAGCTGGTCATGACGCTCAAGGCCAACAGCGCCTCGCTCGCCCAGGGCATCGGCCGGCTGGCCGACTCGATCGACGAGGTGTGGAGCGCCTGGGACCGGAAGACCGGCAGCATCACCGTCCGCATCTCGCTCGACAACACGATCCGCACCTGGCTGGAGCCCATCTTCGACGCCATGGGCTGGGGCTCGGTGCCCTGCCTGGACCGGAAGGCGAACGACGGCTGCCAGCGGACCCTCGAACGGGGGAGGCCATGAAGGCCATGCTGAGGAGGACGATCGCCGCGGCCGTCCTGGCCGCCGCCTGCACCGGCTGCTCGGTCCAGACGATCGGTGCCCCCAAGGGCGACCACACCCTGTACGCGGTCTTCGACGACGTGCAGAACCTGGTCGCTGGGCACAGCGTGCAGCTTTCCGACGTGCGCATCGGCAGCGTCGTCGGCGTGCGGTTGCAGGGCTACCGGGTCCGGGTCGCCCTGTCCATCGCCGACGGCCGCCGGGTCCCGGCCGGGACCACGGCCGCGATCGCCAAGACCTCGCTGCTGGGCGAGAACTACGTCCGGCTGACGGCGCCCAAGGGCGCCTCGCTCAGCGCCGGCCCGTTCCTGGCCCAGAACGCGACGATCACCCGCACCTCCCTGCGGCCGGACCTGGAGTCGGTCACCGAGAAGATCGGCCCGATCCTGGCCGCCGCGGGCGGCCAGGACATCAACGCGATCGTCACCTCGCTGGCCACCGCCAGCGGCGGCGGGCGCAGCCGGCTCAACCAGATCATCAAGCAGGCCACCGAGCTGTCGGGCAGCTACGCCGCGGCCGCCGACGATCTGGTCAGGGTCGTGGACGGCATGGCGCGCCTGGGCCGTTCCCTGGAACGCGGCTCCAGCGACCTGGAACGGCTGCCGGACACGGTCTCCCAGGCCACCGAGCGCGTCCGCAAGGACCGTTCCGAACTGAAGTCCGCGGTCCGGGAACTGACGCGCCTCGGCACGTCCTTCAACAAGACCGTTCAGGAACGGCACGCGCCCCGGCTGCGAGCCCTGCTGCAGCGCCTCGACCAGATCCTCACCGCCATGACGCGCGGCAAGGACCAGCTCAAGGCGCTCACCACCGCGCTCGACAAGAACTTCATCAACCACCCGTCGCTCAGCTACGACGGTCAGGGCATCGCCCACGTCTGGTTGCTCGGGATGCTTCCCGGCCCCGGCGAGCAGCGTCCGGCCCGCTCCGACCCCATCCGCGACCTGACCCGCCTGCTGGCCCCCGGGCCGAGGTGAGAGGGCCACCATGAACACACGCGTCCTCACCAACCTCGCCTTCTTCGCCGCGCTCGGGATGACCCTGGTGATCTGGGCGCTGACCAGCCTCGTCAGCATCGACACCCTGCGCCGCCCGGTCACCGTGACCGCCGACTTCAGCTCCTCGCCCGGCCTGCGCCGCGACCTGGAGGTCGCCTACCTGGGGGTACGGGTCGGCAGCGTCGGGGACATCCGGCTGCGTCCCGGCCGCGTCGCCGTTCAGCTCAAGCTCGACAAGGGCACCACCGTGCCCGCCGACGCCCGCGCCGCCGTCCTGCGCAAGTCCGCCATCGGCGAACCGTACGTCGAGCTGTCCCCGCCCACCGGCCTCGGCGGACGGCCGCTTCGCGCCGGCGACCACATCCCGCTGTCCCGCACCTCGGTGACCGTCGAGTACAAGCGCGTCTTCGACAGCGCCGGGCCACTGGTCCGCGCGATCTCCCCGAAGGACACCGGGACGCTGACCCGCGAACTGGGCAACGGGCTGGAGGGACGCGGCACCACCCTGCGCGACCTCATCGGCGACGCCCACCAGCTCACCGGCACCCTCGCCGCCGACGCCACCACCCTGGACAGCCTCGCCGTCCAGCTCACCCGGCTCACCGGGACGCTCGCCGCCTCCGGCCCGCAACTCGGCTCCGGTGTCAACGACCTCGCCGCCTTCACCGCCGCACTCCGGGACTCCAGGAAGGACATCGACGGCATCCTGAACCACGGCCCGGGACTGGTCGACCAGGTGAACGGGCTGCTCGACGACTCGCGCCTCGGAATGCGCTGCACCCTGTACGCCCTGGGCGCCCCGGCACCGCCGGTGTTCACCCCGGCCACGACCGCCAAGCTCAGGCACGCGCTGGAAGTCCTCGGCGCGGGGAACTCGGGGCTCGTGCCGTTCGCCGACTCGATCACGAGGAAGACGCCCCAGGGGAACTTCATCCGCATCAAGCCCGTGATCAGCCTGCCCGGAGCCGCGCCGGCCGCCCAGAAGTACCCGCAGCCCACACCCGCCCCGGTTCTGCCCCCGCTCTTCGAATGCGCGAGTGACGGCCGGCCGGCCCGGAACCTGCCGGCCGCCACGGCGTCCCCCGGCACCCAGGGCACGAAGCCCGGCGCGGCGCACGGCCCGTTCGTCACGGCGGACCCGCGCGGCGCCGAGGCCCGGCCCGCGGCCTCGGTGTGGTCGCGGTGGCCGCCGATGGTCCTCGTGTCCGCCGCCGCGCTCGTCCTCGCCTACGCCGTCTACCGGCTGGGCGCCACCGTCCGCCGCAACCGGCGGATCAGCTGAACGGAGGCCGCCATGACAGCCCAGACCGACGGGACCAGGGCCGAGAAGGCCGAACCCGAGGAGCCCGGGGAGCTTGAGGCAGAGCAGGACGAGCCCGAGCCCGAGCCGGAGCGGGAGCCCGAGCCCGAGCCCGAGCCCGAGCCCGAGCCCGAGCCCGAGGCGAAGCCGAAGGCCAGACCGAAGCCGAAGGTGCCCGTCGCCCTCACCGGACGGCGGGACAGGATGGCCACGGCCCTGGTGCTGCTCGTGCTCGCGGCGGTCACCGCCACGGCGGTGCTGCAGTGGCGCGAGGCAGACCGGCTCACCGAGGACGCCGCGACCGAGCAGCAGGTCCGGGGCCGCGCCGCCGAGTTCGGACGGGCGCTGCTCGCCTACGAGCACACCGACCTGAACAGCTCACGCGCCCGGATCCAGCGCCTCGCGTCCACCGACTTCGGCAAGAGCTACGAGGCCGCCTTCACCGGGCTCGCCGACGTGATCGGCAAGTACAAGGCCGACGCCACCGCGACCGTCCGCGACACCTACGTCAACGAGATCGACGGCGACCGCGCCAAGGCCCTGGTCGTCCTGGACTCGGAGGTGCGCAGCACGGCGGGCACGCGCCGGGTGCTGGGCACCAAGCTGCTGCTGGAGCTGATCCGGGAGAAGGGGCAGTGGCGGGTGAGCGCCATGACCTCCCTGGAAGCCGACGACGAGACCCAGACCAAACCCGACGGCACCCCCGCATCGCCCCGCCCCTCCGACGGCGGTTCCGGCGCACCGGCCCCGTCCCCTGGCCCCACCCCCTGAGCGGGACCGGCAGGGAGAACGGGGGAGCGGGGTGTCCGTGGTGTCAGACCCGGTAGAGCCCGGCGGCCGTCTCGCCGAGGACCTTGCGGCGGGTCTCCGGCCGCAGCGCCGACATCCGTTCCTCCACCGCCGACAGCGGGTCGGGGTAGAGGCACGTGGGATGCGGGAAGTCGGTCTCGAACATGACGTTGTCCTCGCCGACCTTGTCGATCAGGCCCTGCAGGTCGCCGCCGTTCTCCTCGAACCAGAACGTGGCGTACCAGTGGTCCTTGAAGTACTCCGACGGCTTGCGGGACAGCTCGGCGGCCTGCCGGGGGGCGTTCTCCAGGATCTCGTAGTCCGCGGTCTCCATCATGAACGGGATCCAGCCCATGCCGCTCTCGACCGAGACCATCTTCAGGTTCGGGTGCCGGTCGAAGATGCCGGCGTAGATGCTGTTGACCACGACCCGGGCGTTGTTGAGGAACAGCATCCCCCCGCCGACCGCGGGCTTGAGATTCTGGTGCAGGGACGGCCAGAAGTACTTCCCGTAGAAGTTCAGCGAGGTCAGGCTGGCCCCGATGTGGAAGTGCACCGGGAGTTGGAGGTCGGCGCACACCTCCCAGAACGCGTCCCAGTCGCGGTGCGCCAGGTCGGGCGCGCCGGTGTCCTGCGGGTCCGAGGTCATGTTCACGCCGCGGAAGCCGGCCGCCGCCGCGCGCTCGGCCTCCCGGACGCACTCCTGGACGCTCCATGCCGGCATCACCGCCATGGGCAGCAGCCGGTGCTTGGACCAGTCCTGCAGCTCGGCCAGGTAGTCGTTGAAGATCTCGACGGTCATCCGGCGCAGCACCGGGTCCTGGACGTTGCTGGAGATGCCCTGACCGCCGATGCCCAGAGCGTTCGGGTAGAGCACCTGCGCGTAGAAGCCGGTCTGGTCCATGTACTCCAGCCGCGCCTCATGGTCCCAGGCCGCCTGGTGCACCCAGTCGATGCCGTTGTGCTTGCTCTCCTCGAACGGGAACTTCTCCCCGGACCGGCTGACCACGCCCCCGCCCCGGGCCGGGCCGATCTTGGCGCCGTTCTCCACGACCCACCAGGCCTCGCCGCCGATGTCCACCACCCGGGGGAGGCGCTCCTCGTACCCCTTGGGCGCGCGCGTCGCGAAGAGGTCGTGACGTTCGGTGAGATGGGTATCCGCGTCGATGACCCGCACCTCGTCGGCCAGCTTCACCATCTGCCCTCATTTCCCCGCGTCCCGCGACCGTCGGCGGTCCCGGACGAGGTACCTGTTGCAGGTCCTTGCTCACACGTCACTCCCATTAAAAAGCAAGCATTCACTCTGTCAACCCCACAAGTGCCCGCCCACGTCGGTCGACTCGTGGCGTGTCGCCTCTGGCCTCGCCCGTCGAGGCGAACACGCCACGAGTCAACGAGGTGAGTCCGGGGTGGATTGCGGAGTGAGTGATTACTGTTTAAGGTCCGGGTGGGTGGTCGTGGCCCTCGCCGTCGCCTGTGGAGCCTCGAGGAGGAACACCGTGGACAGGGAAGCCCTGGAACGCGGACTCGCGCGCCGCTTGCTGGACCACATCGAGAACCGCACGACCGACCTGGCCGATGCCGTGATGGAGCTGCCGACCGACGTCTACTCGGGGGCCCACCACGAGCGGGAGGTCGAGGTGCTGTTCCGCGACCAGCCCCTGGTCCTGTGCCTGTCGGGCGCGCTGCCCGGGCCCGGGACCTTCCGCACCGTCGACCTGTGCGGGACGCCGATCCTGCTGACCAGGGACGCGGGCGGACGAGTGCGCTCGTTCGCCAACGCCTGCCGCCACCGGGGCGTGCGCGTCGCCGACGGGGCGGGCGAGGCCGGGAAGTTCACCTGCCCCTTCCACGCCTGGACCTATGACCTCGGCGGCGACCTGGTCCGCGTGCCCGTACCGGACGCCTTCGAGGGGATGCGCGTCGAACGGAAGGGACTGGTGGAACTGCCGGTCGCCGAGGGGTACGGGCTGATCGTCGGCCGCCTGCGTCCCGGTCCCGCCGTGGACGTCGACGCCTACCTCGGGCCCGCGCTGGCGGACGAGCTGGCCATGCTGGAGTTCGCCGGCTGGAGACCGCACGGCGAGCCGCACGTTCATCCCGTCGCGGCCAACTGGAAGGTCACGCTCGACACCTTCCGGGAGAATTACCACTTCAACTACCTGCACCGGCGGACGCTCGCGACCTACGCCTACGGCGGGGTGCTGACGTTCGACCCCTTCGGGCCGCACCTGCGCAACTGCTCGGCGCTGCGCTCCATCGACCGGCTGCGCGAGCGTCCCGAAGAGGAGTGGAGGGACGTGGCGCAGCACTTCAGCTACCAGTACGCGCTGTTCCCCAACACCAGCCTCACCCTCGACAGCCGGCACGCCGAGCTGTGGCAGATCCTCCCGATCGACGCGACCTCCTCCGAGGTCGTCCACACCTCCTACTTCAGGCCCGGCCTGAGCGCGGAGGAACTGGCGAAGGCCGAGGAGATGGCCCCGTGGATCTGCGAGACCGTGGTCGACGGCGAGGACTTCTGGGTCGCGGCACGGACCGAGCCCGGCGTCCGGACCGGCCTGCTCGACACGGTCGTCTTCGGGCGCAACGAGCCGGCGCCCCAGCATCTGCACCGCGGGTTCGCCGCCGCTCTCGAAGCGGCGGAGCGTCGCGGCTCCGCCGGGTGAAGCGGCTCGGCCACCCTCGCTAAATAAGTGAGTGTTTGCTACTTTAGCGTCCGGTGACGAATCCGATGGACGACGGGTCGGAGGATCGATGGATCTGCTGCTGCGCCGGGCCTGGCTGATCGACGGCACCGGCGGCCCGGGCCGCGCCGCGGACGTCGCGGTGACCGGGGACCGCATCACCGCGGTCGGCGTTCCCGGCGAGCTCGTCCCGGACCGCCCCACCCGCGTGGTGGACCTGGACGGACTGGCGCTCGCGCCCGGGTTCATCGACATCCACACGCACTACGACGCCCAGATCTTCTGGGACGGCGACCTGACCCCCTCGTCCTGGCACGGGGTGACCAGCGTGATCATGGGGAACTGCGGCTTCGGGGTCGCCCCCACCCGGCCGGAGCACCGCGAGACGATCGTCCGCACCCTGGAGAACGTCGAGGGCATGTCGATGGAGGCGCTCGACGCCGGGATCGACTGGTGCTTCGAGACGTTCCCGCAGTACCTGTCCGCGATCGAGGCGCGCCGCAAGCGGCTCAACGTCGGCGCCTTCATCGGGCACACGCCGCTGCGCCTGTTCGTCCTGGACGGGGAGGAGCGGGCCGCGACCCCGGCCGAGGTCGGGCACATGGGCGCGCTGCTGCGCGAGGCGATCGGCGCTGGGGCGATCGGGTTCTCCACCTCCCGGCAGCCGGCGCACCAAGGCGCGTTCGGCCGTCCCGTGCCGAGCCGGTTCGCCGAGGTGGACGAGGTCGACGCGATGGCGGCGGTGCTCGGCGAGGCCGGCCGGGGGATCCTGCAGGTCTCCATCGGGCCGGGCCTGTTCGTCGACCAGTTCTCCGAGCTGGCGGTACGCCACCGGATCCCGGTCACCTGGACGGCGCTGGTGACGCGCTCGGCCAAGCCGGGCGCCGCGCTGCGCACGGTCGAGCGCGGCGCCGGGCTGCCCGGCGAGGTGTACCCGCAGATCGCGTGCCGTCCGATCGTGATGCAGATCAGCATGTCCGACCCCGCCCCGCTCGGCGCGATCGACGAGTGGAAGGACGTGCTCGCGCGTCCCCGCGAGGAGCGGGCCGCCCTCTACCGGGACGCCGCCTGGCGCGACCGCGCCCGGCCGGCCACCCTGGAGGCCTGGAGCCACCGCTGGGCGCAGGTGGCGGTCGAGGAGACCGGCGTGCACCAGGACGTGGTGAACGTCCCGCTGGACCGGCTGGCCGAGGACCGGGGGAGCACCCCGTTCGACGTGATGCTGGACCTGGCCCTCGCCGACGGCATGGCCACCCGTTTCCGGGTCGTCCTGGAGAACGACGGGGACGAGGAGATCGGTGAGCTGCTCGCCGACGAGCGGACGCTGCTGGGGCTCTCCGACGCCGGCGCCCATGCCAGCCAGCTGTGCGACGCCTGCTACTCCACCCATCTGCTCGGGTACTGGGTCCGCGAGCGCAAGGCCATCAGCCTGGAGAGCGCGGTCTGGCGGCTCAGCGGCCACCCCGCCCGGGCGTTCCGGATTCCCGAGCGGGGCCTGGTGCGGGAGGGGTACTTCGCCGACCTGGTGGCCTTCGACCCGGACACGATCGGGACGGCACCGATCGAACGCGTCCACGACCAGCCCGGCGGCGCCGACCGGCTGATCGTGCGCAGCAGGGGTGTCGAGCACATGTGGGTCAACGGCGTGGCGACCCGTACCGCGGGCGAGGACCTGGCCGGCGCCGCCGCGGGCCGTCTCCTGCGCGGTTAGCCCGGGACTGCGGGCCTTGTCGTCGGCCCGCGACCTCGGCCCGTGCCGTCAGGTCGTGTCGATCCACACCGACTTGACGTTGAGGTACTCATCGAGCGAGTGCTCGCCCATCTCCCGGCCCCAGCCGCTCATCTTGTAGCCGCCGAAGGGGACGGCCGGGTCCATGAGCAGCATCGAGTTGACCCACACCGTTCCGGCCCGCAGTTCCCGCGCCATCCGGTGGGCCTTGCCGACGTCCCGCGTCCACACGCCACCGGCGAGTCCGTAGTCGGTGTCGTTCGAGCGGGCGACGACCTCCTCCAGGGAGTCGAAGGGCAGCACGCAGGCGACGGGGCCGAAGATCTCCTCCCGGGCCACCCGCATGTCGTCCCGGACGTCCGCGAGAACGGTCGGCGCCACGAAGTAGCCGTTCGCCAGTTCCCCCGTCTCGATCCGGGCGCCACCGGCGGTGGTGCGCGCGCCTTCCGCACTTCCCAGGTCCAGATACCCGGTGACGCGCTCGAGCTGCGCCGCCGACACCAAGGGGCCGATCCTGGTCTCCGGGGCCAGGCTGTCGCCGACCTTCAGCTTGGCGGCGAACTCCGAGATGCCCGCCACGAACTCGTCGTACACGGGGCGCTCGACGTAGATGCGGGTACCCGCGCAGCAGACCTGGCCGGCGTTGTAGAACACGCCCATGGCCGCTCCGGGGACGGCGCGCGACAGGTCGGCGTCGGCGAAGACGACGTCCGGCGACTTCCCGCCGAGTTCGAGCGAGAGCCGCTTCAGGTTCCCCGCGGAGGCCCGGACGATCCGCCGGGCGGTCTCGGTCGAGCCGGTGAACGCGACCTTGTCCACTCCGGGATGCTCGGTGAGTGCCGCGCCCACGCCCTCGCCGTGGCCGGTCACGATGTTCACGACACCGTCCGGAAGACCGCTGCCCGCCAGCAGTTCCCCGAGGCGCAGCGCGACCAGGCTCGCCTCCTCGGCGGGCTTGAGGACCACGGTGCAGCCGGCGGCCAGCGCCGGTCCGAGCTTCCAGATCGCGTTGCTGATCGGACGGTTCCAGGGCACGATCGCGGCGACGACCCCCACCGGCTCCTTCAGCGTGTAGCTCAGGACCGAGCCGGGGTCCGGGCCCGGGATCGAGTTCGGGATGGTCTGGCCGTGGATCTTCGTCGGCCAGCCGGCGAAGTAGCGCAGCACCTCCGCCTCCCACGCGGGGCGCGGGCCGGAGCGGCGGCGGCCGACGGGCAGCCCCATGTCGACGGCTTCCAGGAGGCGCAGTTCCTCGTAGTGCTCCTGTACCGCGTCCGCGAACGCCCACAGCAGCGACTGCCGCTCGTGCGGCGTGACGCGCCGCCAGGGGCCCTCGAACGCCGCGCGGGCCGCCGCGACGGCGCGGTCGGCGTCCTCCGCGCCGGCCTCGGCCAGCTCGGCGATCACCTCGCCGGTCGACGGGTCGATGCTGGGGAAGGTCCGCCCGGACGCCGCGGCCCGCCACCGGCCGCCGATCAGCAGCTTCTTGGGACGGCCGTCGAGGAAGGCGGGCATCGGCGTCTCGGCGCGGGAAAGGGCCGGCATGGCAACTCCTTCGGGGGCGCGCCCACTGTAACCAGGAGTCCAGGCTAAATAAAAGAGCGCTCACTCATCAAGGAGCGCTAGAAAGTAATCGCTCACCTTGTTATAGTTTCGATGCCCGGCGGTCGCCTCCCCTGCCCGTGCCGCCGGCCGATCTGGAGGGCTCCGATGGAGATGCCGAGCGCCGGTCCCCTTCCGGACGACTGGTGCGTGCGCCACTTCGATCATCTGTCCCCGGATCTGGCCGCGACCATGCCCGAGACGATGGCGCGGATGCGCGAGCTGTGCCCGGTGGCCCGCAGCGAGGAGCACGGCGGCTTCTGGGTGGTGAGCAGGTACGAGGACGTGGTGAGCGCCGCCCAGAACTGGGAGGTGTTCAGCTCCGCGCACGGGCTGGGGATCGCCGGCGCGCCGAGCGTGGTGCGCAACCTGCCCGTCCAGGCCGATCCGCCCGAGCAGCGCGTCTTCAAGCGCCTGATCAACCCCTTCTTCACTCCCGCGGCCGTCGCGCCCTGGGAGGCGCCGACCCGCGCGCTGGTGACCCGCCTCATCGACGGCTTCATCGAGGACGGGGAGTGCGAGTTCATGGACGCCTTCGCGCGCCCGCTGCCCAGCCTGGCGTTCTTCACCCTCGCCATCAACGCCCCGTCCGAGGATCTGGACAAGGTCTCCCACCTGGCGTCCAGGTCGTCGGTGCCCGATGATCCGCAGGCCCGCGAGTGCTGGCTCGGTCTCTACGCGTGGATCCAGGGATTCGTGGCGGACCGGCGCGAGGGCCCGCCGCGCGGCGATGTCGTGGACGCCGTCCTGAACGCCGAGATCGACGGGCGCCCGATCACCGAGGAGGAGATCATCGGCACCGTGCAGCTGCTGATCCTCGGCGGGCTGGAGACCACGGCCGGGGCGCTCGGGCTGATACTCCGCAGGTTCTGCGCCGAGCCGGAGATCCCCGAGGCGCTGCGAGCCGAGCCCGCCCTCATTCCCGGTGCCGTCCAGGAGCTGCTGCGCCTGGAACCGTCGTTCGTCTCCGTCGGCCGCACGGCGGTGCGCGACGGTGAGCTGGGCGGCCACCCGATCAAGAAGGGCGACAAGGTCCTGCTCCACTGGGCCTCGGCCAACCGGGACGGCGCCGAGTTCGCCGACCCCGACACCTTCAAGCTCGACCGTGCCCGCAACCCGCATGTCGGCTTCGGTGTCGGGCCGCATCGCTGCGCGGGCTCGAACCTGGCCCGCCTCAATCTGCGGGTGGCGCTGGAGGAGCTGCTGCGGCGGCTGGACGGCATCGCCCTGCGGGACGGCGCCGCCATCCAGTACCACCGCGGCCTGACCCGGTCGCCGCTCAGCTTGCCGATCACCTTCCGCCCAGGACCTCGCCTCGCCCGATGACCTGGTGAAGCCCGCACTCGATCAGGGAGGTGGCGGCAGATGGCCGAGCGGACGCTCCTGACGAACGCGCGCGTGCTCACCTGCGATGGCGGCCCGGACGAGAGACCCGTCGCCGCCGACGTCCTGATCGAGGGGGACCGCATCGCCAGGGTCGCGCCGGGCGGGCTCGACGCCGACCCGGCCTCGGCCCGGGTGGTCGACCTGCGCGGGGCCACCGTCCTGCCCGGCCTCGGCGACGCGCACGTGCACACCAGCTGGCCGCTGGACTTCGTGTTCGACCACGCCGCCGTCGCGGCCGCGCCGCCCGCCGCGCACATCCTCGACGTCGCCGCTGTGGTGCGGACGTTCCTGGAGAGCGGCTACACCTGCATCATCGGCGCGGGCGTGACCCAGCCCCAGGACGATCTGCTCGCCAGGGACGCGATCGACCGGGGCCTGATCCCGGGCCCGCGGATCGTCCCCAGCGGACCCATGATCGCGGCGAGGGAAGGGCTCGGGGGCGACGGGGAGATGATGGAGGTCGCTTCGGACGCCACGCAGCTGCGCGAGATCGTCGCCCGCCAGTGCGACGCCGGAGCGCGGGCGCTCAAGCTGTTCATCTCCGGCGACGGTGTCGTACCGGAGTTCCCGTCCGAAGACGTGTACATGAACGACGAGATGCTGCTGGCCGCCGTCGAGGAGGCCGGCCGGCACGGCGCGTTCCTCACCACCCACGCCCGCGGGTCGGCGAGCGTCGCCATGGCCGCGCGCACCGGCGTCCGCATCATCCACCACGCCTGCTTCCTGGACGACGACGCGCTGAAGGCTCTCCAGGCCCGGGGCGACGACGTGTGGGTCTGCCCCGGTCTCCACTACCTGTACGCGATGGTGAACGGCCATGCCGAGCCATGGGGCATCACGCCCGAGAAAATCGAGGCGTCCGGCTACCACCGGGAGTTCCGCTCCCAGGTCGAGGGGCTGCGCATGCTGAAGGACGCGGGCGTGCAGATCCTCGCCGGCGGGGATTTCGGTCACCAGTGGACGCGGCACGGCACCTACGCCGCCGAACTGCAGCGCTACGTGGAGTTGGCGGGCATGACACCGGTGGAGGCCATCCACACCGCCACGCGCAACATGGGTCCGGCCGCGGGATTCGAAACCGGTCGGGTCCGCGAGGGGCTGCTGGCCGACCTGCTCGTCGTCGACGGCGATCCGTCCGCCGACGTCACGGTGCTGCAGGATCCCGGGCGGCGCCGGGCCGTCATCAAGGACGGGAAGTTCGCCTGGGTCAACCCCGAGGTCCACCCGTGACCGCTGCGGAGCAGGCGATCCTGTCCGGGGTCGAGACGCTCGCGCGCCTGCTCGTCCTCCGGGAGGAACTGGACGCGAGGGACGCCCTGAAGACGGCCACGATGGTCTCCGGGTATCCGGGCTCGCCGCTGGGTGGCTTCGACCTGGCCCTGGACCGCATGGCGGACCTGCTCGCCGAGCGCCGGATCGTGCACCGTCCGGGGCTCAACGAGGAACTCGCCGCCGCGACCGTCTGGGGCAGCCAGATGGGCGCCGTCATCGAGTACGACGGCATCGACGGCGTGGCGGGCGCCTGGTACGGCAAAGGCCCTGGCCTCGACCGCTGCGGGGACGCGCTCAGGCACGCGAACGCCATGGGCTCGGGGCCCAACGGCGGCGTGGTGATGTTCTGCGGCGACGACCCCGGGGCGAAGTCGTCCACGCTGGCCTGCGACAGCCAGTTCACCTTCGAGGACGCCTGCGTCCCCGTCCTGTACCCGGGCGACCAGCAGGACGTGCTCGACCTCGGGGTGCACGCCTTCCGTCTCTCCCGTTACTCGGGGGCGTGGGCAGGGATGAAGATCGTCACCGCGGTCGCCGACGGTGTGGGCACCGTCGATCTGGATCCCGGACGGCATACGCCGGGCGAGCCCGCGGAGGTGGACGGCCGGCCGTGGCGGCACCGGCCGCTCGCCACGATCGGCCCGCATGCCGTACCGGACCAGGAGGCGCTGGTGGTCGAGCACCGGCTCCGCGCGGCCCAGGCCTACGCCCGGCACAACGGTCTCGACCGCGTCGTGGGAGCGGAGCCCGGGGCGCGCCTCGGCGTGGTCTGCGCGGGCAAGACCTACTTCGACGTGATCCAGGCGTTCGCCGACCTCGGGATCACGATCGGCGACCTCGCCGGGGCCGGGGTGCGGATCCTGAAGCTCGGCATGACCTACCCGCTGGTGGAGGAGACGATCCGCGAGTTCGCCGCCTCCGTGGACGAGCTGGTCGTGATCGAGGAGAAGCGGCCGTTCGTCGAGACGCGGCTGCGAAGCGTCCTGCATGAGGCGGGCAGCCGCGTTCCGGTGTCAGGCAAGCGCGACCGCTCCGGGCAGGTCCTCGCGCCGACGGCCGGCGAGCTGGACCCGTCCGCGATCGCAGGGATCCTCATCCGGGCGCTGCCCGCCCTCGCGCCCCGTCCCGTCCCGGAAAAGGCGCGGGAGAAGGCGCGCACGACGATCGAACTGCCCCTGGTCCAGGCACCGTCCCGTTCACCGGCGTTCTGCAGCGGCTGCCCGCACAACCGGTCCACCGTCGTCCCGGAGGGCGCGCTGGCCGGCGGCGGCGTCGGCTGCCACGGGATCATGTACTTCGAGGCGCGCCAGCGGGACCTGCGCAGCCTGCCCCCGACGCCGATGGGCGCCGAGGGCGTGCCGTGGCTCGGCCTGTCCCCGTTCGTCGCCGAACCGCACGTCTTCCAGAACCTGGGCGACGGCACCCTCAGCCATTCGGGGACGCTGGCCATCCGTGCGAGCGTCGCCGCCGGTGCCGCCATCACCTTCAAGATCCTCTACAACGCGGCCGTGGCCATGACCGGCGGCCAGGACGTCACGGGGCTGATGGACGTGCCGGCGATGACGCGGGCGCTGGAGGCCGAGGGCGTCCGGAAGATCGTCGTCTGTGCCGAAGAGCCCGGCCGCTACGGCCGCAAGGCGCGCTGGGCCTCCGGGGTCGAGGTGCTGGGCCGCGACCGGCTCCCTGAGGTACAGGAGGAGCTGCGCGGCGCACCCGGCGTCACAGTGATCATCTACGACCAGCGCTGCGCGGCGGAGGCACGCCGGCTGCGCAAGCGCGGCCTGCTGCCCGAGCCGCCGCGCCGGGTCGTCATCAACGAGGGCGTCTGCGAGGGATGCGGCGACTGCGGCGTCAAGAGCAACTGCCTCTCGGTGCTGCCCTCGGACACCGAGTTCGGCGAGAAGCGCCGGATCCACGACCCGTCCTGCAACCGCGACTACACGTGCCTCGAAGGCGACTGCCCGTCGTTCGTGACGATCACCGCCAGGCGCGGCGGAAAGCGGAAGGCGCGGGCCGATGGCCGGAGCACGGCCCGGCCGGTGCCACCCTCAGGCTCGCTGCCGGACGCTCCCGTGCCCTCGGTGGACGGGCGGTTCGGCATCTACTTCACGGGGATCGGCGGTACCGGCGTCATCACCGCCAACCGCGTGATCGCGTCCGCCGCCGAGGCGGCCGGATTCGTGATCGGCGGCGTGGACCAGACGGGACTGTCCCAGAAGGCGGGCGCGGTCGTCTCGCACCTGAATCTGGCCGCGTCCAAGAGCGCGCTGGGCTCGGCGGCGGTGAGCGGCGGCGGCGCCGATCTGTACCTGTCCGGCGACATCCTGCAGGCCGCCGGCGCGCAGCACCTCGCCAAGGTCCGTCCCGGCCGGACGATCGCCGTCGTCGACCGGAACCTCACCCCCACGGCGGCCATGCTGCAGAGCGATCTCGCCGCTCCCGACCTCGCGGAACTGGAGCGGGCGATCACGGACCGGGCCGGCGCCGGGCGGGTCGCCTTCCTCGACTCCAGGCGCATCGCCGAGGCCGCCTTCGCCGATCACCTCCTGGCGAACGTCGTCCTGCTCGGCGCCGCGTTCCAGCTCGGCGGCCTGCCGATCCCGCTCGCCCACATCGAACGGGCCATGGGGCGCCAGGGGGAGGCCGCCGCCCCTAACCGGGAGGCGTTCGCATGGGGCCGCTGGGCCGTCCACGATCCGGCGGCCGTCGAGGCGGCGCTCGATGCCGCCGAGCGCGCCACGGACGGGCGAACGGGCGACGTCTTCGATCCCTCGCCCGGCGCGCTGGCGGCGGCCGCGGAACTGCTCGGCCGCCGGGACCTGCCGGCCGGGCTGCTCGGCCTCCTCACCCGGCGAGCGGCACAGGCGATCGACTACCAGGATGCCCGGCGCGCCCGGCGCTTCCTGGATCTCGTGGAGCGTGCGGCCGCCCATGACGACGCCGAGCACGGCTGGGAGCTCACCCGGGCGGTCGCCGAGTCCTGGTTCAAGCTCCTCACCTACAAGGACGAGTACGAGGTGGCCCGTCTGCACCTGCGGACCGACCACGACCGGACCGCGCGGGACCTCGGCATCGAGGGGGCGTACTCGGTCACCTACCACCTGCACCCGCCGATCCTGCGCCGGCTCGGGATGAAGAAGAAGCTGCCGATGGGCAGGCCCTACCAGATGGCCTTCCACGTGCTCCGGCGGATGAGGCGGCTGCGCGGGACGCGGTTCGACGTCTTCGGATGGGACCCCGACCGCCGCACCGAGCGGGCCGTCATCGAGGAGTACGAGCGGCTGATCGGCGAAGCCCTCGTGCCGCCGGAGCAGCCGTACGACGCGCTCGTCCGGCTCGCCGGATCCGCGCTGTCGATCAAGGGCTACGGCCCGATCAAGGAGGCGTCGGTGGCGGCCTGGCGCGAACGGGCCGCAGAGCTCGCCCGCCCGGGGGCGAAGGCGTGATCAAACGGATCCGGTTCGCCACCCGCCGGCCGGACGCCGCCGAGGCGTTCCCCGCGGCCTGGCCGCACGCGGTCGCCGCGGCACTGGACGCGCCGGCCGGGACCAGGCCGTCCCGGGTGGCGGTCTGCACCACCCTCACCGACCTCACCGGCCCCGACCCCCGCCACGACGGGATCGGCCTCGAATGGTTCACCGACTCCGGTCACCTGCGGCGTTTCCAGGAGTGGCTGGACGGCGCCGGGCGGCCGCTGGGGCGGCATCTCGACGGCATCCTCGTCCCGGACGCGAGCCCGGTGCTGGTCGCCGCCGAGTCGGTCCAGCGCGGTACGGACTGGCTCGACCGTCGGTGGCGGGACGGCGGCGCGGCACTCAAGCACATGGCCATCGCCGTACGCGCCGACGGGCTGACCCCGGCCGAGTTCTCCACGCGATGGCGCGATCATGCGGGCCGGGTGCGAAGGCCCGGAGCGGCGAACGCCACGGTCATCCCGGAGAGCGCGCGTGGCCGCGCCTACGTCCAGAACCACCCGTGCCCGCGCGCCACGGGGGAGTGGGCCTACGACGCGTTGAACGAGGTGTACTTCGACGACGAGGAGGGCCTGCGGGCGCGGATCGACTGGTTCCGCGAGAACCTGTCCGGCCGGGCCGACGGCGATCTCTTCGGCCGGTCATGGCTCATCGCCGCGCGCGAAGAGGTCATGCCGGCCGGGACGTGACGCCGTCCTCGACCCGGTCGAGCGCTTCCACGGTGCCGTGGTCGGCGAACGCGGCGGCGTAGCGATCGACGAGCGTGCGGGAGACCCGCGCGGACTGGTACCCGACCGAGCCCAGTGTCGACAGCCAGATGACCAGGCCGTGGACGGCCGAGGCCCGGTACCGCAGCCACGCCTCCCCGGACGTGGGCAGCCGGTCCGCGGGCAGCCGCAGCGCCCGCCGGTACTCCTCGACCAGATCGGCCTCCGACCGCCGGCGGTCCTCGGTGGTCAAGGATCCGGCGAGGAAGTACCCCACATCCTGGGACCAGTGACCGCGCCGGACGACCTGCCAGTCGAGGAAGCCGACGTCACCGCCGGGCAGCAGGTAGGTGTTGCCGATGTGCGCGTCACCGTGCAGCAGTGTCAGGGGGCCGTCGCCGAGCGTCGTGACATAGCGGGCCCAGAGATCGACGAGCCGGGCTGGAGCATGGCGCCTCACCTCGGATGGAAGCGTCGCCTCCGCCGTCGCGTAGCCCATCGGGGCGCGCTTGGCGAGGCCGACCCGCCACCCCTTGGTGGGCTTCCACGTCTTCACCCAGCCGAGCTCCGGACGGGGCGCGCGGGACGGCTCCCAGTACTCGCTGTGCAGGCGGGCCAGGCCACGCAGCCCGTTCGCGACCTGGTCGACCGTCATCGCGCGGGTGCCGTCGAGCGGATCGGCCTCCCGCGCGCCGAGGTCCTCCATCACCAGCAGGATGGTGATCGGCGAGGACCGCCGTCATCCACCGGGGAGAGATGTCGTCCCACCGCTTCGGTACCCGGCCCCTCATCCGGCGGCTCCGCGGGTACGGCCCGTGGTCACCAGCCTGCTCGCGATCCGGACGTCGGCCCCGGTGAGGATCATGGGCAATGCCGTGCAGGGCCGCAGCGTGGCGCCGAGACCGCCTTCCGCGTCGACCCGGTGGGCCTGCACTCCGTACGGGCCGATCGCCAGGGCGAGCGGACCGCCGGGCTCCTCCCGGTCGCGGGGCGGGGCGGGGAAGCACCACTGGAACGGGCCCTCGGAGGTGCTGAAACACAGCTCGATGTACTCGGACCTGGCGGGGCACGGCCGTACCAGCTCAAGCGCGGCCGGGAGGAAAGAGTCCGCCGAGAGCGGACTGCATCGAGGGGACGTCTGCGCCATGACCGCCATCCAAGTAAGTATTCACTCATTAGCAGCGTAACATCCATCGCCGCCGTCGGCCAGTGCGCTGAACGGTGCCCTTGGATGCCGGGAGCGCGCCAGGTCAGGAGATTGTCGCGCTCGCGCGCAGCGACGCGGGAATGCCGATGCTGCGCGGCTCGAGGAAGGCCCGCAGCCCCTCCGGACCGAGCTCGCGGCCCAGGCCCGACTCCTTGAAACCTCCGAACGGCACCAGCGGGAACGGCGCGTGCGAGCCGTTGACCGACATGGTCCCGGTGCGGACCCGCCGGGCGACCCGCAGGCCGCGCGCCGGATCGCCCGTCCACACCCCACCGGCGAGGCCGTAGGGGGAGTCGTTGGCGATGCCGACCGCCTCGTCCTCGCCGTCGTAGGGGATGAGGCAGAGCACCGGCCCGAAGATTTCCTCGCGGGCGACCCGCATGGAATTGTCGACGCCGGCCAGGATCGTCGGCTCCACGTACCAGCCCCTCGGCAGGTGCGCGGGACGGCCACCGCCGGCCGCCACCCGGGCTCCGGCCTCGACGGCCAGGGCGATATAGCCCTCGACCCGTTCGCGCTGCCGCTCGGCGACGAGCGGCCCCACCAGGGTGGACGGATCGTGCGGATCGCCCACCGGCACGGCGTTGGCCGCCGCGGCGGCCGCCTCGACCGCCTCCGCGTAGCGCGCCCTGGGAACCAGCACCCGGGTATGGGCGCCGCAGACCTGCCCGGACAGGTGCATGGCGCCGCCGACCAGCCGGGGCATGATGCCGGCCGCGTCGGCGTCGTCCAGGACGATGGCCGCCGACTTCCCGCCGAGCTCCAGCGAGACCCGCTTCACCCGGTCGCCGCACAGGCTCATGATCCGCTTGCCGGCCGCCGTCGAACCGGTGAAGGCGATCTTGTCGGTGCCGGGATGGGTCACCAGGCGCTCGCCGGCCTCGCGCCCGCCGGGGACCACGTTCACCGCGCCCGGGGGGAGCCCCGCCTCATGGAGGGCCTCCGCCAGGATGAAGGTGCTCAGCGGCGCCTCGGGCGGCGGCTTGATCACCACGGTGCAGCCGGCCGCCAGCGCGGGCGCGGCCTTCCAGGACGCCAGGGTGACCGGGGCGTTCCACGGGACGATCGCGGCGACCACCCCGACCGGCTCGTTGGTCACCAGTGCCGTGCTCTCCCCGGCGACCACCTCGCGCTCGAACTCGAAACTCCGGATGAGACCGGCGTAGTACTCGAACAGCGCGGCGACCAACCCGGTCTGCGCCCGGGGCGCCTGGCTGATCGCACAGCCCATCTCATCGACGGTGACCCCCGCGATGTCGGCCGCGCGCCCGCGCAGGACGGCGGCCGCGCGCGAGAGCACGGCCGCCCGCTCGGTCGGCGCCATGCGGGGCCAGGGACCTTCGTCGAACGCCGCGCGGGCCGCGCCGACCGCCCGGTCGATGTCGGCCGTCGTGGCGGCCGGGACCTCGCCGACGATCTCTTCGGTGGACGGGGAGACGACGCCGAGCCGGCCGCTTCCCTCGGGGGCCGTCCAAGCGCCTGCGATGAAGAACTCCCGCCGGTACATCAGCCGGTCGTCCACGCGCTACCTCCCGCACCCTCGCCAGGGCCACAACCGAGTTCGACACCTTTGACCTCGAGCACTTCAAGTCGCTTTTCCAGAAGCACCCTCCCCAAGCCACCGCGCGAGCGCGTCAACTGCCCGGTGAGGCAATGCCGAAGGCGAGCCTCACCGGGCAGATCGCGAAGCGATGCAGCGCTCGCACAAGGAACGGTCAGGTGTGAGCCGCTAGGCGAGCGCCTGGGCCGGGGCTTCATATAAATACAGGCAGGCTCTCCCAGCCTCGGACGGTCGTGGTCTGGGCCAGCTTCGCGCCGTCCCATTCCACGTCCCAGCGCGGGAAGCGGCGCAGGATCTCCTCCAGCGCGACCCGTCCCTCCAGCCGGGCCAGCGCGGCGCCCAGGCAGTAGTGCGGGCCGAGACCGAAGGTGAGCTGCTGGCTCATCTTGCGGTGGATGTCGAAGCGGTCGGGGTCGGGGTACTGCCGCTCGTCGCGGTTGGCCGCCGCGACGATGAAGAGCATGGAGCTGCCCTCGGGCACCGTCCGGCCGTGGAGCTCGGTGTCCTTGGTGACGTAGCGGGCGATGGACGGGCCGGGCGGCTCGTACCGCAGGATCTCCTCGATCGCGCCGGGGATCAGGGACGGGTCGGCCACCAGTTCCGCGCGCTGGTCCGGGTGCTGGGCCAGCAGGGACCCGGCCCAGCCGATGAGCCGTCCCGTCGTCTCGTTCCCGGCTCCCGCGACGACCGTGACATAGGTCAGCACCTCGTCGTGGGTGAGCGTGCGCCGGGTTCCGTCCTCGTCCTCGAACTCGGCGTTGAGCAGGTCGGTCATCAGGTCGTCGGAGGGGTTGTCCGCGCGCCATTCGATGTAGTCGCGGAACAGCTCGTTGCTCAGGACGGCGCCGCCCTTGAAGTCCATCTGCTCGCCGGCCTCGGTGCGCAGGCTCTCGTCCGCGGTGTCGCGGATGGCCTCCTGGTCGGCTTCGGGGATGCCGAGCAGCATGCCGATCACGCGCATCGGCAGTTCGGCGCCGACGGTGGCGATGAGGTCGAACCGGCCCGCGCCCACCAGGGGGTCCAGCGTTCTGACGCAGAAGTCGCGGACCCTGGGCTCCAGTTCGGCGATCCGGCGCGGGGTGAAGACGCGTGCCAGCAGGCGGCGGTGCACGTCGTGGATGGTGGGGTCCTCGAAGATGAGCGTGCCGGGCGGCATCTCGATGCCCGCCTTGATCAGTTCGAGGATGCCGCCGCGGGCCGAGGAGAAGGTCTGCCAGTCCGGCAGGCCCCGCTCGACATCGGCGAACCGGGTGGCCGCGTAGAAGTCGTGCTTCTCGTTGTAGTACAGCGGCGCCTCTTCCCGGAGGCGGTGGTACGCGGGGTACGGGTCGTTCCAGAACCGCGGGTCGTAGGGGTCCCAGTAAACGGCGTCTTCCGTGCTCACCTTCTCCACCTCTGCTTCCACCTCTACTTGAGCATCGAGCCGGCGTCGACCGGGAGGGGTACCCCGGTGATGTAACGGGCCTCGTCGGAGACCAGGAAGAGGGCCGCGTTGGCGATGTCCTCCGCCTCCACCCACGGCACCGGCAGCGCGTTCATCATCTGCGAGATCGGCGCCATGTCGTCGGCGGTCGGGTTCTCCAGGTCCGGGCGGAACATCCGGAACGTCATGTCGTTGATCAGCATCGGCGTGTTCACCTGGGTCGGGTGGATGGAGTTGACGCGGATGCCGTGCTCGGCGAGCTCCACCGCCAGGGTGCGCATCAGCCCGACCACGCCGTGCTTGGCGGAGACGTAGTTGCCGACGTGCGGATGGGCCTTGAGCCCGCCCACCGAGCTGGTCAGCACGATCGAGCCGCCGCGCCCGCCCGCGATGAGGTGCGGGACGGCCGCCTTGGCGGTGTGGAAGACGCCGGTCAGGTTGACGTCGATCGAGTCCCGCCACAGCACCTCGTCCATCTCGTGGACCGGGGCGCCGGAGGCCGCGAGGCCGGCGTTGGCGATGACGATGTCCAGCCGGCCGAGCTGGGTGACGCCGTCGTCGACCACGGCCTTCAGCGCGTCGTAGTCGCGCACGTCGGTCTGGGCGGCGATGATGCGCCGGCCCACCGCCTTGACCTGGGCGATGGTCTCGTCGAGATCCTCGGGGGTGGACATGGGGATCGGGACGGTGTCGACCTGCTTGCAGATGTCGACCGCGATGATGTCGGCGCCCTCCTGCGCCAGGCGGACGGCGTGGGCGCGTCCCTGTCCCCGTGCCGCGCCGGTGATGAAAGCGACCTTGCCCTCGACTCGTCCAGCCATTGCTACCTCTTCTCTGATGGCGGGCGCTCGTTCGATGAGCGCCCGGATGATGAGTGCCGCCGCCCCCGCGCCGCCTCCCGGACGGCCTTGACGATCCCCTGGTAACCCGTGCAGCGGCACAGGTTGCCCGACAGCCCGTCCCGGATCTCCTGGTCGGTGGGGTCGGGGTTGTCACGCAGCATCGCGGTGACGGAGACGACGAAGCCGGGAGTGCAGAACCCGCACTGCAGCCCGTGGTTGGCGCGGAACGCGTCCTGGACGGGGGACAGCTCGCCGTCCGGTCCGGCGATCCCCTCGATGGTGGTGATCTGCGCGCCGTCGGCCTGCACGGCGAACACCAGGCAGGCGCGGATCGCCTCGCTGTCCAGCAGGATGGTGCAGGCGCCGCAGACGCCGTGCTCGCAGCCCAGGTGGGTACCGGTGAGCCCGCAGCGCTCGCGCAGGAAGTCGGCGAGGGTGAGCCGCGGCGGCACGGTGGCGCGCCGCCGCGCGCCGTTGACGTGGACCTCGATGTCGACCTCAGACACTGGTGGCCTCCTGGACGGCTCGTTCCCAGGCGCGCGCCACGATGGCGGCCCCGACGTGCCTGCGGTAGTCGGCGGATGCGTGCAGGTCGGAGGGGACCGCATCGAGCGCGGACAGCGCGGCTCGTCCGACCTCTTCCGGGGAGACGGACGTGGGGGCGGAGCCGGTCAGCTCCGCCTCGGCCGCCGAGGCGCGCAGCGCGGACGGGCCGAGCCCGAACAGGCCGATGCCGCACTGGGCGATCCGCGCGTCGCCGTCGAGTCGTACGGCCACGGTGGCGCCGGCGATCGCGAAGTCCCCTGACCGGCGGGCGAACTCCTCGATCGCGAACCCGGAGCGCCCCGGCCACACCGGGACGGTGATGCCCGTCAGCAGTTCGTCCTCGGCCAGAGCGGTGCTCCACAGGCCGGTGAAGAACGCGTCGGCGGGGATGGTGCGGCGGCCTCGCGGAGAGATCGCCTCCATCCGCGCGCCGAGCGCCAGGGCGACCGCGGGGTATTCGGCGGCGGCGTCGGCGTGCGCGATCGATCCGCCGATGGTGCCGCGGTTGCGGATCTGGAAATGCCCGATCAGCGGCGTGGCCCGGGCCAGCAGCGGGGTGTCCCGGGCCACCTCGGCGGAGCGCTCGATCGCGGTCTGGGTGGTGCCCGCCCCGATCCACAGGGATCCGTCGCGCGGCTCGATGCCCCGCAGCTCGTCCACCCGGCGCAGGTCGACCAGGTGCTCGAAGGTCGCCAGCCGGAGGCTGAGCATGGGCACCAGGCTCTGCCCGCCCGCGAGGGGCTTGGCCTCGTCGCCCAGATCGGCGAGCAGCTTGACGGCCTCGTCGAGGCTGGTGGGCGCGTGGTAGTCGAAGACCGCCGGCTTCATCGCGCCACCGCCCCGGCCCCGCCGGCCGCGCCGGACCGGCGGACCAGGGCCAGGATCGACTCCGGTGTCAGCGGCAGCCGGGTGATCTCGGCGCCGAAGGGTGCGAGGGCGTCCGCGACCGCGTTCACCACGGCCGGCGGCGCCCCGATCGCACCGCCCTCGCCGACGCCCTTGTACCCGCCGGGCCCCGGCGCCGGGGTGTCGACGTGCCCGTACTCGATGTCGGGGATCTCGGTGGACGTGGGCATGAGGTAGTCCATGAAGGTCGTCGCGACGGGGTTGCCCTCGCCGTCGTAGGCCAGATGCTCGTAGAGCGCGCCGCCGATGCCCTGGGCGGTGCCGCCCGCGATCTGGCCCTCCACCACGCTGGGGTTGATCATCGGGCCGCAGTCCTCGCTGACGATGTGGCGCAGCAGCGTCACCGCGCCCGTCACCACGTCCACCTCGCAGGTGCACAGGTGCGTCGCGTTCGCCCAGATGATCGGGCTCTCCGGCTTGTACCGGCCGCTCGACTCCAGCCCCGGCGGCACTCCCGGCGGCAGCGCGTCGGGCTGGAAGTAGGCGATCTCGGCGATCTCCGCGACCGTGATCCCGGACTCCGGCACGCCGCGGACGGACGCGCGGCCGCCGGACAGTTCGATGTCCCCGGGGGCTGCCTCCAGGCGGTGCGCGGCGATCGCCACGAGCCGCTCCCGCAGCACCGACGCGGTCACGTCCACGGCGCCCGCGGTCATCGAGCCCGACCGGCTCCCGGCCGCGCCACCGCCGAACGGGGTGATCGCCGTGTCGCCCTGGATGGTGTGGACGTCGGCGATGTCCACGCCCAGCGCGTCGGCGGTGAGCTGGACGACCGTGGTCTCGATGCTGTTGCCGCTGGACCCGCCGGAGACGTAGACGTTGACCTTGCCGGACGGCTCGATGCGGATCGTCGCGCCCTCGGTGCTGTGCAGTCCCATGGTGGCGGTGGTCGGCTCGACGTAGGTGCACGTCCCGACCCCCAGGTAGCGGCCCTCCGCGCGGGCCTGCTCCTGCTCTCGCCGGAACGACTCGTAGCCGAGCATCTTGAGCGCCAGCTCGAACGTCTCCAGGGGGGAGATGTCGCTGTAGGGCATCCCGTTGGGGTTGGTGTACGGCAGTTCGTCCTGGCGCAGCAGGTTCTTGCGGCGCAGGGCCGCCGGGTCCATGCCCATCTTGCGCGCGGCGGCGTCCAGGAGCAGCTCGCGCGCCATCGACTCGAACTGCCACGGCCCGCGGTAGGCCACGCGGCCGACGGTGTTGGAGAACACGCACGTCGAGGCGAACGTCCCCACGGGGACGCGGTAGGGGCCGGGGAAGAACATCCCGGCCGCCGCGGCCGTCCCCACCGGCCAGGGCATCGGGTAGGCGCCCACGTCCTGCACGTAGTCGATCGCCGCGGCCAGGATCGTGCCGTCGGAGTCGAAGGCGATCCGCGCGTCACCGTGCTCGTGGCGCGACTTGCCCGCCGACATCAGGTTCTCCCGGCGGTCCTCGATCCACTTCACCGCGGCGGGCAGCTTCCGCGCGGCCAGCATGACGCACATGTCCTCGCGCATCGGCAGGACCTTCTGGCCGAAGCCGCCGCCGGTGTCGCGCATCACCACCCGCACGCTGTGCTCGGGGAGCCCCAGCAGCCGGGAGCAGAACAGCCGCACCTCGTGCGGCGACTGGGTGGCCGCCCAGATGGCCAGCTCGCCGGTGGACGCCGACCACTCCGCGACCATGCCGCGCGTCTCCATCGGCACGGCCGCATAGGCCTGCTGGTAGATCGTCTCGCGCACCACGACCGGCGCGGCGTCGAAGACCGGGTCGAGTTCCTGTGCGGGGAGCCCGGCGAGCTCGCCCGCCACGTTGCGCGGATAGCCCGCGTGCACCAGCTCACCGGAATCGCGTGCGGTGACGTAGTCGACGACGGGCGGCAGCGGGTCGTAGTCGACGACGACCAGCTCGGCGGCGTCCTCGGCGATGTACCTGTCGGCGGCCACCACCAGCGCCACCGGATCACCGGCGAACCGCACCTCGCCCTCCGCCAGCGGCGTGCGCGGCGTGTCCGGGACGTCCTTGCCGATCAGCGTGTACCACTGCTCGCGCACGTCCGGGTTGAGGTCCTCGGCGGTGAAGACCGCGTGCACCCCCTCGAGGGCCAGCGCCTCGGAGGCGTCGATGCCGAGGATCCGGGCGCGGGCCAGCGGGCTGCGGACGAAGCAGGCGTGCAGCATGCCGGGCCGGACCACATCGTCCACGAACGTCCCGTGCCCGGTCAGCAGCCGCGGATCCTCCACCCGGGGGACGCGGGCGCCGGCGTAACGGGTCGCGGCGACCGGTGCGGCGCTCACCGGTGCGCCACTGCTTCGATCCATGCCATCAGGGGGCTCCTCTGTTTCGCGCGGCTGTTCCGCGAGACCGTCAAAGGACATGCTGTGCGGTCGCTCAGCATTGCTGGGTACCTGCTTAGCATCGGCGGCATGATGTGGTCAAGGTCACAAAGATAACGTGCTAGGCGGTCGCTCAGCCAGGGAGAGGCGAGACCCCCTGGTCAGTCCCGGGACGGGGGGTCCAGGTGGTAGAGCCTGGTCGCGGTGTGCTGGAGCACCTTGCCGACGGTCTCCTCCGGCAGGCCGCCGAGCGTCCGTTCCATGACGTCGCGGGGGCTCGGCGACTCGGAGGCGGGACCGGGGGAGAGGCTGGTCGCGTGCGGGAAGTCCGTCTCGAACATGAGGTTGTTGGCGAGCTGGTCGATCACCGCCCGTACCGACCGCCGCTCGAACCAGAACATCCCGTAGATCTGGCGGCGCATGTACTCGCTCGGCAGCATCCGCTCCGGGTACTCCTTGTGGGCGCCGACGTTCAGCCACTGCCAGTCCATGCTCTCGCCGAGGAACGGCAGCCAGCCGGCGCCGTTCTCGACCGAGACGAAGTTCAGGTCGGGATAGCGGTGGCAGACGCCGCTGAGCACCACCTCGGCGATGTTCTGCGCGTTGCCGAGCAGGACCAGCGCGCTCTCCCTGGTGAAATCGATCTTCTTCGACTGGTCGACCGCGCCCTTGAGCTCATCGTCGGTGGCCAGGAACCCCACGTGGAAGTTCATGCTGAGGCCCATCTCCTGGGCCTGGCCCAGCACCGGCTCCCAGTAGTCGTCGATCAGCCGCGGGAAGCCGGCCTTGTCGTACCGGGCGGCGAACAGGACGCCCTTGTGGCCCATCTCGTGGGCCCGCCTCATCTCGGCCACCGACGCGCCGATGTCCCAGAACGGGAGCATCGTCATCGGGACCAGCCGCCGCGGGTCCGCCGAGCAGAACTCGGTGATCCAGTCGTTGTAGGCCCGGACGCACTCGGTCGCCAGTTCGCGCGGCATCTGGTTCAGGAACCGGTGGCTGTGGAACCCGAGGATGTTCGGGTACAGCACCTGGTAGTAGACGCCTACTTCGTCCAGGTAGGCCAGGCGTGCCTTCGGGTCCAGCGCGGCCGGCAGTGCCTCGGACAGCTTCCTCGGGTGCGACGGCGGCCATTCCGGCCAGCCGGCCTGGGCGAACGCGCCCACCCCGTACAGCTTGCGGTCGCCGATGTACCAGTAGTCCTCCTGCCTCCGCTCGTGGAACCGCACGTGCGGGACGAGGTCGCCCCATTTGGACGAGACGCGCGACGTCCAGAGATCGGGCGGCTCGATGATGTGGGAGTCGACGTCGGCGACGGCGTACCGCTCGCAGAGTGCGGTCCCGGGGGCGGCCCCGGCCTCGTCCTGGTCGGCCATCCGCGTGGGCCCTTCTCTAGGGTTAGAGAGTATTCACTCACTTACTTTAGAGTGGGGGAGGATGCCGCGCAATGGCCGTCCGCAGGGCTCGCTCGCCCGGTTCGGGGACGGCGCGCAGGTGCTGGGCCATCATCAGGGGGGTCACGCTCAGCACGCCCGACTCCACCGGCAGCGTCACGCCCGTGATCCACCGGGCCTGGTCGCTCGCCAGGAACGTGGCCGCCCACGCCACGTCCCAGCCGTCACCGGGCGTCCCGAGCAGGCCCGCCTCCGACCGCATCGTGTTCATGAACCCGGCGCGGGGACCGGGAGCGGACACCGACATCACCATCGGCGTGGTGATGTGGCCGGGCGCGACGGCGTTGACCCGGATGCCCTCGCGGCCGTGCGAGTACGCCATGTCGACCGTCATGGCGACCAGCCCGCCCTTGGCCGCCGAGTACGCGACCGTGCCGTCGCCCCGCAACGCGGAGATCGACGCGATGTTGACGATCGCCCCCGCGCACTTGGCGGCCATCACGGGCACCGTGTACTTGGACGCCAGGAACGCCGTCCGCAGGTTGATGTCGAAGGCCCGGTCCCAGGCCTCCTCCGAGGTGTCGACGACCGTCCCCAGAGCCGCGAGGCCGACGTTGTTGACCAGGATGTCGACCGTCCCGAACGCTTCGGCCGCCGCGCGCACCATCGCCTCGCAGCCGGCCGCCGTGGTGACGTCGGCGGCGAACACCTCGGCCCGCCCGGCGCCCGGGCCGCGCTCCTTCTCGATCATCTGCCGGGTCTCCTCGGCGCGTTCGGGGTGCAGGTCGACCAGCAGGACGTCCGCTCCCTCCCGGGCGAGCGCGACGGCGGTCGCCTTCCCGGTCCCGACCCCCGGGCCGGGCGTCGAGCCGGCCCCCGTGACGATCGCGACCTTGCCCTCGACCCTGCCCGCGCGCTCCACCATGGGGTTCCCTTCCGTTCGGATGTGTGTCGGACCGGCATGCCCGGTCACCAGCGCGTCAGCAGCGCCGCGCCCGCCTCGTACCCCCCGACGTTGGTCACCGCCGCGACCTGCGCGCCCGCGACCTGCCCGTCCCCGGCCTCGCCCCGGAGCTGCCGGACGGCCTGGGCGGTGTGGCCGAAGGCCGCGTGCAGGCGCCCGCCGGAGAGCTGGCCGCCCCAGGTGTTGAGCGGCAGCTCGCCGTCCAGGGCGATGCGCGCGCCTCCCTCGACGAACGCGCCGGCCTCGCCCGTCCCGCAGAAGCCCATGGCCTCCAGCCACCAGACGACCTCGATGGTGAAGCCGTCGTACAACTCGGCGACGTCGACATCGCCGGGACGCAGGTCGGTCCGCGCCCACATCGCCGCCGCGGCGCCGTGGCCGACGCGGCCCATGTCCTCCCACTGATCCCACGACGGCCGTCCCTCCACGAGCGCGGCCATCGCCTCGACGCGGACCGGAGACCGCAGGGCGGGCGCGGTCTCGGCGGCCGACACGACGATGGCGGTGGCGCCGTCGACCGGGACGTCGCAGTCGTACAGGCAGATCGGCGTTGAGATCATCCGCGCGGCGAGGTACTCCTCGACGGTCAGCGGCTTCCGGTAGACCGCGTCCGGGTTCCCGGCGGCATGGGCCCGCTGCGTCACCGGGATCCACGCCAGCTGCTCGCGCGTGACGCCGTACTCGTACATGTACCGGGCGGCGAAGGGGGCGACCTGGCAGACGGGGGAGAGCATGCCGATGGGCAGCAGCCAGGCCAGCGGGCCTTCGGCGACCGGCTTGACCGATCCGTAGGCCGGCCGCCCGCCGGCGTCGCGGGCGGCGCTGCCCTCCTTCACGGTCCGCCACACGACGGCGTGCCGGGCCTGGCCGGTGGCCACCGCCATCGCCGGGCCGTAGAAGGGCAGCCCCATCCCCTCGACGACCCCCTGGCGCCAGCGCGTGGCGATCCCCAGCGCGTCCTGGACCTCGTAGAGGTTCCCGTTGGCGTAGCCGGGCAGGTTCGCCGCACCGCCGCCCGGGAACATGGACAGGCCGTCGATGTCGCCGATCGCCAGCCCGGCGTCCGCCACGGCGGCGAGGATCGCGTCCAGGGTGAGTTGCAGGCCCGACCGGCCGACCCGTCGCCCGATGGCCGACTGGCCGACCCCGGAGATCACCACCCGGCGCTCCAGCAGGTCGGCCGCCGCCGGCCCGCTCATCCGGAGGCCCCGGGCAGGGCCACGAAACTCGGGATGGCGCAGCCGCCGGGGCCGGGCTCGAAACCGACCTCGACCTCCATGCCGATGGCCGCGTCCTCGGGTGGAACGCCCCGGAGCCTGCCCGCCACGCGCACGCCGGGATGGCCGGGGAACTCGACCAGGACGATGGCGTACGGGACGTCCAGATCCGGGAGCCAGCGCTGGTGGTTGACGGTGAGGCTGTAGACGTGACCACGCCCGGTGATCTCGATGGGGACCAGCGTCCTGGCATGGCAGGACCGGCACATCCCGCGCGGCGGGAACGACTCGGCCCCGCAGGACGGGCAGCCCTCGACGACCAGCCGCCCCTCCCGGGCCGCGGCCCAGAACGGCTCGGTCTCCTCGGTGACCGCGGGCGGAATCCCTGTCGTCGCGTCCATGGTCTCCTCGCGCCGGCGGCGTATCATCCGTACCGGCAGCCGTCTCCCGGTCAACTTAAGAGAGTGTTCGCTCACTATAACTCTTCCTAAGAAAGTGAGCCTTTGCTACCTTCGGGCGGGTCGGTGCCGTCCGGGCGGGCCGGAGGGCCACCGGCGAGGGAGTCGGTTTGCCAGGCGATCGCATCATCTTCGGAGCGGCGGCGATCCCCGAGCCGGACCGGGCCTGGCTGGCCGCCGCCGAACGGCTCCCGATCGACTCGCTCTGGCAGGGCGGCCATGTCCTCCCCCCGACGGCGACCGGTGAGGCGATCACCCGCCTCGCCCTGCTGACCGCGTGGACGGAGCGGGTGCGGGTGGGCACCGCGGTCCTGCAACTGCCGCTGTACCAGCCGGTGATCGTCGCCAAGCAGCTCGCCGACCTCGACTCGCGCTCGGGCGGCCGGGTCTCGGTCGGCGTGGGTGTGGGAGGCGAGTTCCCGCAGGAGTTCGAGGCCGCAGGGGTGCCCGTCGGTGAGCGCGGCCAGCGGACCGACGAGGCGATGCGGATCCTGCGCGGACTCTGGAGCGGCGGGCCCTTCGCCCACGAGGGCCGGTTCTTCCGGTTCGGCGGGGTGGAGCTGCGGCCCGTGCGGCCGCCGGGAGCCGAGGCACCGGCGATGCGGCCGGGCGGTCCGCCGCTGCTGGTGTCCGGGCGCAAGGCCCCGGCCATGCGCCGCGCCGCCCTTTTGGGGGACGGGTGGATGCCCTACCTCATGTCACCCGGCGCCTACGCCCGCTCCGTGCAGGCGATCGAGGACGAGGCGCGGGCGGCGCGCCGCGATCTGGCCGGCTTCGAATGGCTGATGTACCTCTACTGCTCCGTTCGCCGCGACGGCGACCGTGCCCGCGATGACGTCGCCACCTTCCTCGGCGGCGCCTACGGTGGCAGGCAGGCCGCCATGCTCGACCGCATCGCCCCCGCCGGCACACCGGAGGAGGTCGCGGCGCGGCTCCAGGAGTACGTGGACGCGGGCGTCCGGCACTTCGTCATCTCCCCGGCGGCGCGCGAGCAGACCTTGGAGGTCGTCACGCTCGCCGCCGAGGAGGTGCTGCCGCGCCTGACCGTCCCGGCTCCGGCGGCGGCGCCGTGAGCGGGACGCCGTGGGCCGGCCTGTCGGTCGTCGAACTGGCCGTCGGCGCAAGCGACCTCGGCCTCGGACCGGCCGTGGGCGTGCCGGGGATGATCCTCGCCGACCTCGGTGCCGACGTCGTCCGGGTGGTGGGCTCCGAGCCGGTTCCCATCGACCGGGACGTGCCATGGGGAGGGGCCTGGCACCGCGACAAGCGCGTCGTCGCCACCGACGACCGGGACGAGGTGTTCGCGCTGCTCCGTGCCGCGGACGTCGCACTGGTGTACGGCCCGGAGGAGCTCGTCGAAGGGCGTGGCCTGGGCCATCGGGACCTGGCCGGGCCGAACCCCGCGCTCGTCTACGCGCGCTGCCGTCCCAGCCGTACGTCCAAGGGAGCGGTCGAGGACTTCGGCCTTCTGGTCGAGGCGAGTGCCGGCTTCTGTACCCAGCTCGCCGGCCACCGGCCGGGCCCGATCCTCGTCGACGTGCGGGCGTCCGGCATCGGGGCCGCGTCCCTGCTGACGGTGTCGGTGCTCGGCCTGCTGCGCCGGCGGGCGCTCACCGGGACCGGAGGGTGGGCCGAGACGTCGCTCTACGACGGGATGCTCGCCACGCTCGGCTGCATGATCGGCCGGTCGGAGCGCGCGGCCCCGGAGATCGAGGGCTACTGGGAGAAGGGCTCGACCTTCCCGAACTTCCTGTACCGCTGCGCCGACGGCGAGCTGATCCAGGTCTGGTTCGGCGGCAAGGGGATGTACCCCGCCCTGATCGGGGTCCTCGGGGACGAGCCGAGCGAGGACGGCTACTACACCGACCAGATGACGGGGCGGCTCGGCGAGCGGGCGGCGCGGTGGACGTCGTTCTTCGCGACCAGGCCGCGCGCGGAGTGGGTCCGCCTCCTGCGCGCGGCCGGCGTGGCCTGCGAGCCCGTCCTCGGCCCCGGGGAGGCGCTCACCGATCCCCATCTGGCCGAGATCGGGCTCGCGATCCCACGCTCGGACGGCGGCCACCGCGACATCGTGGTCGCCTCCCCGATCACGGTGCGCCCGCTCGCCACCGGGACCGGGACCGCCGCCGGGCCACGGCCCGTACCGGGTGGCGGCGCGGCGGCGGGCGGCACCGAGGGAGGCCTGCTGGCCGGGCTGCGGGTGGTGGACTTCTCGGCGTTCGTGGCCGGGCCGCTGGCCGCGCAGGTCCTCGCCGACCTCGGCGCGGACGTGGTCAAGGTGGAGCCGCCCGGGGGCGAGGCGATGCGCGCCGCCGCGTACGCCATCGCCGCGTGCCAGCGCGGCAAGCGCAGCCTGGCGCTCGACATCGGCGCGCCGGAGGCCCGTGCCGCCGTTGAGCGGCTGCTGGCGAGTGCCGACGTCGTCCTGCACAACTTCCGGGTCGGGGTGGCGGAGCGGCTCGGCATCGGCGAGGAGACCGTGGCCCGGCTGAACCCGGACGCCGTGTACTGCCATGCGAGCGCGTTCGGCACCACCGGCCCGAGGGCCGCCCTGCCGGCGAACGACGCGCTGATGCAGGCGGTCACCGGATTCGAGCAGGCCGTCGGCGGGGCCGGAAACGATCCGCTGGCGGCGACGTGGATCCCGATCGACATGGCCGGCGGATGGGTCGCGGCCATCGGTGTCATGGCCGCCCTGTACGCCCAAGCCGTGGACGGCTGCGGAAAGCGCGTGGTGACGAGCCTGCTGGGCGCCGGGATGCTGCTGCAGAGCGGCGTTTTCCTGCGGGACGGCGAGCTGGTCCGCGGCCCCGGACTGGACGCCGGGCAGACGGGTTATGGGCCAGGTCACCGCATCTACGAGGGCGGCGACGGCCGCTGGTTCGCGATGGTCGTCCCGGACGAGGACGCCTGGCGGCGGCTGGCAGCGCTCCCGCACGTCCCGGTGCTCCCGGAGGAGTACGCGCCGCTGCGCGGGGGCGGCACCGACGCACTCGCGCGCCGGGCCGAGACCGTCCTCGAAGCGATGTTCGCGACGGCCCCGGCTCGGGAGTGGGCCGAGCGCCTCCGCGACCTGGGACTGCACGTCGAGCTGATCGAGCCGCTGGACCGGGACGGTTTCAGGCGGGCCGTCCTGGACGATCCGCTGAACCGCGGGCTCGGCCGGGTCGCCTCGTACCGGACCGCGGACTGGGGCCGGTTCGAGCAGATCGGCCCGCTGCTGCGGTACGGGCCCGAGGACGCGGGCGGCCCGCGGCTGATGCTCCCCGGCGTGGGGGAGCACACCGTGGAGGTCCTCCAGGAGCTGGGCTTCGGCCGTACGGAGATCGACGCTCTGCTGGCGGCGAAGGTGGCCCGCCGGCCCGAGTGACCGTTCGAGCACGAGTGACATCTCAAGCACGGTGACGTTCGAGGACGAGGAGCCGTAGATGGGCACGACCCTTGAGCCGGCGGAACTGGTGAGCGAGCTGGGGTGCCGCTTCCGGGCGGGCGACCGCGAGGGCGCGTTCGCGCTTCTCCATCCGGAGTTCCGCATCCAGCAACCCGCGTCACTCCCGCACGGCGGCTGGCATCACGGCCGCGACGGCATGTCCGAGATGGGCGCGGCGTTCGCGCGCCACTGGGACCGCACGATCGGCGAGCCGCGGATCCTCGGCTCCGGCGACGCGGGCGGCGGCACGGTCGTCCAGGTCACCGAGCAGACCTGGACGGCGAAGGCCACCGGGCGCGCGGCGACCGTGGACGTGGTCGAGCTGTTCTCGGTCTCCGGCGGGCTCATCGCGGAGATCCGGGTGTTCCAGCAGGACACGCACGCGCTGCTGGAGACCCTGGACGAGGACGGCGGCGAGGCGGCGCAACGGCGTGGTTGACACGCTGATCCGCCCGGGGGAACATTAGTAACTGGGCGCTCACTTTCTTAGTGTCCCGCTCGTGTTCGCGGGGCCGTCCGGAGGTGCGTGGCGATGGAGTACCGGCTGATCGACGCCGACGGGCACTACTACGAGCCCGACGACTGCTTCACCCGCCACATCGAGTCGCGCTTCAAGGACGAGACCGTGCGCGTCCGGCGGGGCGAGGACGGGCTGGGCCGCGTCTTCCTGCGCGGCCGGCGGACGTTTATGAGCGTGATGCCCGGCGACTACGCCTCGGCGCCCGGCGCCCTGGAGGGGCTGTTCGTCGGCGGCGTCGCCGACGGGTTCACCCACCGGGAGGTCGTCAACGCCAAGGACCACCCGGAGTTCACGCACAAGCCCGCACGCCTGAAGCGGCTGGACGAGCAGGGCCTGGAGGCGACGATCATGCTTCCCACCCTGGGCGTCGCGGTCGAGTACGACCTGCGGGACGACGCCGAGCTGAGCCACGCGAGCCTGCGGGCGTTCAACCGCTGGCTGGAGGAGGACTGGGGGTACGGGGACGACGGTCGGATCTTCGGTGTCCCCATGCTGTCCCTGCTGGACATCGGCGGCGTGATGGCCGAGCTGCACCGCGTGATCGCCGCCGGTGCCCGCATGGTCCACCTGTGCCCCGGCCCGGTGGGGGGACGTTCTCCGGCCGACCCGCTGTTCGACCCGTTCTGGGCGACGGTCTCCGAGGCGGGGATCCCGGTGGTCTTCCACGTCTCCAACAGTGGCTACCAGCACTTCTACGGCACGCACTGGTCCGAGAGTCCGGGCAACCCCTCGCACCTGCAGTCGCCCCTGCAATGGGCCCTGTGCAACACCGAGCGGCCGGTGGTCGACACGCTCATCGCGCTGACGCTGCACAACCTGTTCGGCCGCCACCCGGACGTGAAGATCATCTCGATCGAGAACGGCTCGAGCTGGCTGCGGCCGCTGTTCAGGACGGTCGACAAGGCCGCCGCGCTGGGCCGCCGGGGCCCCATGCTGGGCGGCCCGCTGCCCGACCGGCCCAGCGAGGCGCTGGCCGAGCATCTGTGGGTCTGCCCGTTCCCCGAGGACGACGTGCACGACCTCATCGACGCGATCGGTGCCGATCACGTGCTGTTCGGCTCCGACTACCCGCACCCGGAGGGGCTGCGGGAGCCCCGCGACTACATCTCCCGGCTCGACGGCTGCGACGCCGAGGTCACCCGCAAAGTGCTCAGGGAGAACAGCGCCGCGCTCTTCGGGATATCCGGCCCGGCCCTCGCGCCGCCTCCACGGAGCGTGCGGCCGTGAAGGTCGTCATCGCCTACGAGGCCGGCGAGCCACCGGTGATGGAGGACCTTCCCGTCCCCGCCATCGGCCCCAGGGACGTCCTGGTCCGCGTTTCCGCGAGCGGCATCTGCCACACCGACCTCAACGTCCTCGAAGGACGGTCGGCGCTCCCGCTGCCGATCGTGCTCGGGCACGAGGCCTGCGGGGTGGTGGAGGAGACCGGCGCGGAGGTGCGAAGGGTCCGGCCCGGCGACCGCGTCCTGTCGTCGGTGGCACCCGCGTGCGGGACGTGCCGGCGGTGCGTCGGCGGCATGTCCAACCACTGCCTGCTCAACCCGGTGACCAAGGCGACCCCCCGGTTCCGGCTCGGCGACGGCCGCTGGGCCCCGGCGGTCTGCGGTTGCGGGACGTTCGCCGAGGCCATGGTGGTGCACGAGGCATCGCTCGTCCCGGTGGAGACCGACCTTCCCGACGAGGAACTCGCCCTCCTGGGATGCGGCGTCACCACCGGCCTGGGAGCCGTGCTCAACACCGCCGGGGTCGTCCCGGGCTCCAGCGTGGTGGTGATCGGCTGCGGGGGAGTCGGGCAGTCGGTGATCCAGGGCGCGCGCATCGCCGGCGCCGCGGTCATCATCGCTGTCGACCCGGTCGCCGGACGGCGCGAGGCGAGCCTGCGCGCGGGCGCCACGCACATTGCCGACCCTTCCGAGGCCGACCCGGTCGAGCAGGTCAGGGCGCTGACCGGGGGAGAGGGCGCCGACTACACCTTCGAGGCGGTCGGGCGGCCGGAGCTGATGGTGCAGGCCTTCGACATGGCCCGCGTCCAGGGCGCGGTGACGCTGGTCGGCATGCCGGCCGCGGGCGAGACGCTGACGCTGCCGGCGATCCAGGCGGTCTTCTCGGGCAAGCGGCTGGCCGGGTCCGTCGTCGGCGGGGCCCAGATCCTGCGCGACTTCCCCCGGTACATCCGCCTCGCCGAGGCGGGCAGGCTCGACCTCGGGTCCATGGTCTCCAAGCGGATCACTCTCGACGAGATCCACGAGGGCATCGACACGGTGGCCCGTGCCGAAGGCGTGCGGACGGTCATCGTCCCTGGCACGCGCGCCGTTCGCGACCTAGGATGTATGTGAGCGTTCGCTTTCTAGTCTCCGTTCGTCCCGGCGGAGCGGTCAGGAGTTCGTGATGTCCTTCGACTGGTTCATCTCGGTGGACGACCACCTCATCGAGCCGGCCCGGCTGTGGCAGGAACGGCTGCCCGAGCGGTGCCGCGGCACCGGCCCCCGCATCGTGCGGGACGGCGACTCGGAGTTCTGGGTCTACGAGGACCGCCAGATCGTCACCACCGGCCTGAACGCGGTGGCCGGCAAGAGGCGCGAGGAGTTCTCGCCGGAGCCGATCACCTACGACGAGATGCGGGCGGGCTGCTACGACCCGGCCGCCCGCGTCGCCGACATGGACCAGGGCCACGTCCTGTCGTCCATGCTCTTCCCGTCCTTCCCCCGCTACTGCGGCCAGGTCTTCCACGAGGCCAGGGACAGGGAGCTCGGGCTGCTGTGCGTGCGGGCCTGGAACGACTTCATCCTCGAGGAGTTCGCGGACGCCTACCCGGGCCGGTTCATCCCGATGATGATCATCCCGCTCTGGGACCCGGCGGCCGCCGCCGCGGAGATCGAGCGGACCGCCGCCCGCGGCGCCAAGTCGATCGCCTTCTCGGAGAACCCGACCAAGCTGGGCCTGCCGTCGATCCACACCGACCACTGGGACCCGATGCTGCGCGCCTGTGACGAGACCGGAATGGTCGTCTCGATGCACGTGGGATCCTCGTCCAACCTCATCCGCACGTCCGAGGACATGCCGACGCTGGCGTTCATGGCCTACTCGGCCGCGGCCAACCAGGCGGGCACCCTGATGGACTGGCTGTTCAGCGGCAAGTTCACCCGGTTCCAGAACCTGAGGATCGCGCTGTCGGAGGGATCGATCGGCTGGATGCCCTACTTCCTGGAGCGGGCCGAGCAGGTCATCGACAAGCAGCGGTTCTGGGCGTCCCGCTTCGACATCAGCATGAACGCCGCCCATGAGCGCGGCGAGGAGAAGGGCGCGGCGTCGTTCGACCTGGACACCGACATCCGCCGGCTGTTCAGGGACCATGTCTTCGGGACGTTCATCGAGGACCAGGCCGGCATCCGGCTGCTGGACATCATCGGCGAGGACAACGTGATGCTCGAGTGCGACTACCCGCACTCGGACTCGACCTGGCCGGACACCATCGAGATGGCCAACAAGTGGCTCGGGCACCTGCCCGAGGACGTCCAGCACAAGATCACCGTGGGTAACGCCTGCCGGGTCTACGACTTCACCCCGGCGGCCCCGGCCACCATCGGCGCCCCCTCCTGACGGTGGCCCCGCCGTGCGCCGCCGCCCGCCGTTCCCGAAGGAGGGGCGGGCGCGGCGCCGTTCCCGGCTCCGTGACGCCTGGGGTTCAGCTCACGGTGATGGCGCGCTCCGGGCAGTTGGCCGCGGCATCGGCCGCCTTCTTCCGCAGGCCGGCCGGGACCTCGGTGACGATCACCCTGCCGTGTCCCTGCTCGTCGAGGTCGAACACCTCCGGGCTGATGTCCCAGCAGCGGGCGTGCCCCTGGCACCGGTCCGGATCCACGGTGGCCTTCATCGCCGCTCCTCCTTCGTCGTCCCTCATGGTCGGCGGATCGATCAGAACGTGGCGGACAGGGCCCACGGACCGTCCGGGAAGGGCCGGCCGAGCAGGTCCATGCTGTAGCCGATACGGCCGGTCACCGTACCGGAGTCCGCGCCGCACAGCAGGAGCGCGGCCTCGGCCATGGCGCCGTCGTCCTCGACCGGGGCGTTGTCGGGGGTGTGCGGGGAGACCACGGCCACTCCGGGCGTCATCACCAGGCCGGACGTCCCGAGCGCGTTGACGTTCACGCCCGTCCCGTACAGTTCCGCGGCCAGGCCGGTGGTGAGCCGGTCGAGCGCCGCCTTGCACATCCCGTACGGGACGCAGCCGTCGCCAGCCCAGTCCGGATACGGCGGCCCGATCGGGTGGCGGGCCTGCTTGGAGGTGATGTTGAGTATCCAGCCCCGTTCGCGCTCGACCATGCCCGGAGCCGCCAGCTGGCAGAGCCGGAACGGGGCATGGACCATCATCTGGAACATCAGCGCGTAGCGGCGCGGGGGAATGTCGAGCGCGGGCCCGTAGAAGTTGACGCCGGCGTTGTTGACCAGGGTGTCGACCGGGCCGAGCGCCTCCTCGGCCCGCGCCACGATCGTCTCCACCTCACCGGGGACGGTGAGGTCGGCCTGGACGACCGCGACCCGGCCGCCCTGGGCGCAGACACGGTCCATGACCTCCTCCAGCGACCCGGGCAGGGCCGACGAGCCGGCGGTGACCGTCCGTGCCACCAGTGCGATCGCCGCTCCCTCGGCCGCGAACCGCTCGGCGATGTGCCGCCCGATGCCGCGGCTCGCCCCGGTGACGATCGCCACCCGCCCGTCCATCGATGCCAAGAGAACTCCCGAGCCGCGAGCCGTCCGGACGGGGCCGGGCCCCGCGCTCACGATCACTCTAGCAAAGTGAGTGCCTACTTTCTCTAGCCCTACGCCTGTCGTCCCGGTCGGCGGGGGATTATCGTGAGTGAGTACACGCTTTGTTATAGGGCGACGGTCCGGCCGGAAGGGCATCAGCCATGCATGACATCGTGATCCGCGGCGGCGAGGTGGTCGACGGGACCGGTGCGGCCCCCAGACGTGCGGACGTGGCCATCGACGGCGACCGCATCACCGGGGTCGGCGAGGTCGCCGAACGAGGCCGGCGCGAACTCGATGCCGCCGGGCGCTTCGTGACTCCCGGGTTCATCGACGTCCACACCCATCTCGACGCGCAGCTCTTCTGGGACCCGGCCGCCACGCCGTCGTGCCACCACGGCGTCACCACCGTGGTCATGGGCAACTGCGGAGTCACCTTCGCGCCCGTCCGTCCCGGGCAGGAGGAGTACCTGGCCGGGATGATGGAGTCGGTCGAGGACATCCCCGCCGACTCGATCATGTCCGGTCTCGACTGGGGCTGGGAGACCTACGGCGAGTACCTCAGGGCCCTGGGGCGGCGGGAGATCGGCGTGAACGCGGGCGGCCTGGTCGGCCACTGCGCCCTGCGGCACTACGTCATGGGGGAGCGCGGCCTGGACGAGTCGCCCGCCACCGACGACGACATCGCCGGAATCGCCGCCGCCGTGGCCGAGGCCATGGACGGCGGCGCCCTCGGGTTCTCCACGTCCCGTACCTTCATGCACCGGGTGCCCGACGGCCGTCCGGTGCCGGGCACCTACGCCCTTCCCGCCGAGCTCGCGGCCATCGCCGGCGTCCTGGCCGACCGCGGCCGCGGCACCTTCCAGGTCGTGCCCCGCATCGGCGAGCGCGACGGTGCCGAGCGGCGCAACTCCATCGCCGAGATGGCGTGGATGGAGGAGGTCGCCCGCGCCTCGGGCCGCCCGCTGGCGTTCTCCATCATGCAGAGCGACCGCCGCCCGGGCCTGTGGTCGTGGGTGATGGACGAGGTCGCCGCCGCGCGCGGCCGGGGCGCGGACGTCCGCCCGATGACCGCGGTACGGGGGAGTGCGATCGTCTACGGCCTGGTCGGCCGGACCCCGTACGACACGCTGCCCGCATGGGCGGAGCTCGCGTCCAGGCCGTTCCCGGAACGCCTGAAGGCGCTGTCCGGCGAGGCGTCGCGGCGCCGCCTGCTGGAGGAGGCCGAGCGTCCCGCCGAGATGTCCGGGCCGCTCGCGCCGAAGGATCCCGGCAAGCTCTACCTGATGCCGCCGGGATCGGCCGACTACGACGTCCGCCCGGACAACAGCCTGGCCGCCGAGGCCGCCCGCCGGGGCACCACCCCCGCCGCCGCGTTCCTGGACTACTCGATCGAGACCGGTGGCCTCGGGCTCCTGTACTACCCGGTGCTCAACCAGGACCTGGACGCGGTGGCCGAGATGATCACCAACCCGGACGTGGTGGTGGGCGTGGCCGACGCCGGCGCCCATGTGGCCCTGACGATGGACGCCGGCAACTCCACCTTCCTCCTGAAGCACTGGGTGCGCGACCAGGGACTGCTCGATATCGGCCGGGCCGTCAGGAAGCTCACGCTGGAGGGCGCCGACCTCTTCGGGATCGCCGGCCGGGGTGTTCTGGCGCCGGGCGCCTTCGCCGACGCGAACGTCCTGGACCTGGACGACCTCTACCTCCACACGCCCGAGATGGTGGACGACTTCCCGCTCGGGGCGAACCGGTTCGTCCAGCGCGCCCGCGGCTACGACTACACGATCGTCAACGGCGAGGTCCTCGTCGACCACGACGAGCTCACCGCCACCCGCCCAGGTCGCCTGATATCCCCCGCCTGACGCCCCCGGCCGCGGACATCACCGGAGGGCGGTGGTCGCCCACGCGTCCAGGGCCGGGGCGAGCATCGGCCAGCGTACGAAGAGGCCCGGGGCGTCGCCGGCCGTTCGCGCCGCCTGCCGTTCGCGCCACTCGGTGTCCCCCCACGGCGGATCGACGAGCCGCGCGTTCGGGAGCGCCTTCGCCACCTGCTCGGACGTCTCGCGCCGGTGGTGGATGTCGCTCGCGCCGCTGCGGAAGACCAGGGCGGGAAGGTCGAGGGCCCGCGCCTGCGCGTTCGGCAGGCCGGGGACCAGTTCGTCACCGCACGGGCAGTACGCGGCCATCCACCGCTCGCAGGTCGCGATGAAGTCCGCCGCGTCCAGGTCCAGGAAGCGTCGCCGGTTGGCCGGGTTGCGCTCGAGGGTCTCGGCCCATTCGGGCAGCGCGACGACGGCCTCCATGCCGCCCTCCCACGCCGCCCGGACCGATGCTCCGAAGTAGTGGTTCCCGATGGACATGAGGCCGAAGACGCCGCCGCTGATCCACCACATCGCGACGCCGGCGGCGATCTCACGGTGGCGGGCGGCGGTCAGCAGCGAGACCCGGGAGCCGCCCGACCCTCCCGCGATCACGGCCGGCGCCATGCCGAGGTGCGCGAGCAGCCCGGCCAGGACGTCGGCCTGCATCGCCGACTCGGACGCACCGGCGAAGCACACATCGGACTCGCCGGTGTTCGGGCGGTCCCAGATGAGCACGCGGTTGCCCCGTTCCGCCAGCGCGTTCGCCAGGTCGCGCAGGCCCGGGGTCCGCCTTCCGTCCCGCCCGCCGGGCGTGAGCACCCACGGCCTTCCCTCGCCGATCACCTCGTAGCCGACCGTGAGCCCGTGCACGCTTGCTCGCGTCATGGGCCGAAGTTACTATGAATCACGTATGTGAGGAAGTATTCACTCATTTAGGGACCAGGGAGCGATGCGTGATGAGTCATGAGGCGGTGATCGTCTCGGGCGCCCGGACCGCGGTCGGGACCGCGTACAAAGGGTCGCTCGTCGATGTCGACGCACTCGAACTCGGGACGAGGGCGGTCGCCGAGGCCGTCCGGCGCTCCGGCCTGGCCCCGGAGCTCGTGGACGACGTCGTGATGGGGGAGTCCCTCTACGGAGGCGGGGCGATCGGCCGCTACGCCGCGATCGAGGCCGGCCTGGTGAACGCGCCCGGCATCGCCCACAACCGGCACTGCGCCTCGGGACTCGCCGCGCTGCAGACCGCCGCGTCATCGATCATGTCGGGGATGGACCGCGTCGTCGTCGCCGGCGGCGCCCAGTCCAGCTCGACCGCCCCGAAGACCGGCCGGCGCATCCCCGGTACCGACGAGTGGGAGGAGGACTGGCTCGCGCCCAGCCACCGGGAGACGCCCGATGCCCCGATCAGGGACATGACGATCACGGTCGGATGGAACGCGGCGGTGAAGGCCGGCATCACCCGGGAGGAGATGGACGCCTGGGCGTACCGCTCCCACCAGCGGGCCGTCGCCGGCATCGACACCGGTGCCTTCCGGGACGAGGTCTTCCCCCTGGAGGTCACCCGCCGCGACGGGACGCGCTTCACCTTCGAGGTCGACGAGCACCCCAGGCGGAGCTCCACGCCGGCCAAGCTCGCGGCGCTGAAACCGCTGCATCCCGAGATCGACGGCTTCAGCATCACCGCGGGCAACGCGGCGGGCGTGAACGACGGCGCGGGGGCGCTGGTCGTCGCCGCCCGCGCCGTCGCGGAGGAGCACGGGCTCGAGCCGCTGGCGATCGTCCGGGCGTGGGCGTCGGCGGGCGTGCCGCCGGCGGAGACCGGCCTGGCACCCGCCCTCGCCATTCCGAAGGCGCTCGGCCGGGCCGGGCTGCGGGCCGGGGACGTCGACCTCTGGGAGATCAACGAGGCCTTCGCCTCGGTGCCGATCGCCGCCACCCGGGCCCTCGGACTCGACGAGGACCTCGTCAACGTCCTCGGCAGCGGCTGCAGCCTCGGCCACCCCATCGCGATGACCGGTGCCCGGATGGTGCTCACGCTCACCCACGAACTCCGCCGCCGCGGCGGCGGCATCGGTGTGGCCGCGATGTGCGCCGGCGGCGGCATGGCCACCGCCCTGGTCCTGGACGTGCCCGCTCCGTGACGCGGTTCAGCGCCGCCTGCGCGTCGGCTCGAGGGCCGGGAAGAAGCCCTTGACGGTCCCCTCGCTGATCAGGGACACCGCGCGATGGCGGTCGAACCCCGTGCCGTGGTGGCTCTCCAGGGCCAAGACGAACGCGATGCCCATCACCGCCCGGGCCGAGATGTCCGGGGACTCGAACGGGAAGCCGTACCTGTCCTCGACCTCGCGCCACGCTTCGGCGAGACGGTCCATCGCCACCGCGAAGTTCTCCTGGTAGAACCGCCGGGACACCTGGGGATCGCCGAACAGCACCAGGCCGAGCAGCGGCAGGATCTCCTCCAGCGTCGAGATGAGCTGCCGGTAGAGGCCGGTCATCGTCTTGAGCTGCAGCTCGGGTGTCAGCGGTTCGTCGCGGTCGACGCTCGCGGTCGCGGCGACCAGGTCGTCCACGGCCTCCTTGAGCGGCTCGACGACGGCCTCGAAGAACAGCTGCTCCTTGCTCTCGAAGTGCCGGTAGATCACGCCCTCGCTGATACCGCTGTGCTCGGCGATCACCTTGATCGTGGTCCCGCTCATGTCGCCGGACTCGGTGAACGCGCGCCGGGCGGCGGCCAGGATCGAGCTCCGGCGGGCCTCGGCGGTGAGCCGCCGCCGCGGTCGCGGTCGCGGTGCCTGCTCGGCGGGCTCGGCCGCTCGCTCCGCGGGCTCCGGTGCCTGCTCGGCGGGCTCGGGTGACGGTGCGGCGGGCTCGGACGACTGTGCGGCCGGTGTGGTCACGGGAGCGCCTCGCAACCCGGGCTCTGGATAGTGAGTGTGCGCATACTTTGAATAGTAGAGGGTGCGAGCACCGAACCGGTCCGCTTGGCGGTCCGCCACGCCTCTCATCACCGATGATTCCCGGTGAGCAGGTCAGCGGCCTTCTCGCGAGGTGAGGGCCGCTGCGCCGCCGGTGACACCGGGTGCGGGCGGAGGATTGAGGGCGCGTCACGTCCCGTACACGACGACGAGAATACCGGCCGACCGCGCAAGTTAATGATTGCTCATTTACTTCCTCCGGGCTAGCATTCGTGTGACCTGGGCCTCACCAGATGGTCGGCGGGGCATGTCTCATCGGCTGCTCCCGCGGTACCGCCGAACCCGCTCCGGGATGCCTGGGCTGCAGAGGGTGTCAGATGAGTGAACGCTGACTACTCAGGAAGGACGTCGCCATGGGACGAGTCGAGGGCAAGGTCGCCTTCATCACCGGAGCGGCACGCGGCCAGGGCCGCAGCCACGCGGTGCGGCTGGCCGAAGAGGGCGCCGACATCATCGGGGTCGACGTGTGCCGTGACATCCCCACCATCGGCTACCCCATGGCCACGCCGGACGATCTGAAGGAGACGGCCCGCCTGGTGGAGAAGCTGGGCCGGCGCATGGTCACGGCGGAGGCGGACGTACGCGAGCCCGCGCAGCTGCGCGCGGCCCTGGAACGGGGCATCGCGGAACTGGGCGGGCTGCACGTCGTGGTCGCCCAGGCCGGAGTCGCCGGGATGAAGGGCGAGCCGCCGATGCAGGCGTGGGCCGATGTCATCGACATCGACCTGATCGGGACGGTGAACACGATCCATGCCGCGCTGCCGCATCTGTCCGAAGGCGCCTCGGTCATCGCGACCGGTTCGACCGCCGCCATGATGGACACCTCCAAGGTGGACAAGCCGGGCGCCGACCCGGGCGGCATGGCCTACGTGCACGCCAAGCGGGCGCTGTCGGCCTACATCCACGACCTGGCCACCAACCTGGCGCCGCGCATGATCCGGGCCAACGCCGTCCACCCGACCAACTGCGACACCGACATGCTGCAGAGCGAGCCGATGTACCGCTCGTTCCGCCCGGACCTGGAGCACCCGACCCGCCAGGACGCCGAGCCGGCCTTCCACGTACAGCAGGCCATGCCGATCCCCTACATCGAACCGCTGGACATCAGCAATATGGTCCTGTTCCTGGCCTCCGACGAGGCCCGCTATGTCACCGGCATGCAGATGCGGGTCGACGCCGGCGGCTACCTCAAGTGGTACGGCTTCCACATTTGAGCGGTTCCCATGGCGCGGATCCGACGTGAAGGCGAGCGAACCGACGACAGTGGAGACAGAGGCGCGATGAGCGTGGAAGACGGCGGCACGGACGAACGCGAGAAGAACGGATACCACTTCGACCGGCACACCCCTGAGTACCGCCTCGACTTCGAGGCGATCACGCAGGAGATGCACGCCCGCTGCCCGGTCGCCTGGTCGGACACCTATGGCGGGCACTGGGTCGCCGCCGGCAACCGCGAGGTCTTCGAACTCGCCCGGTCCGCCGACAAGCTCTCCAACGACCACGACGTGAAGGGCGAGAAGCGCGGCTACCGGGGCATCTCCATCCCGCCGCCCGAGCGGGCGAGGCAGGTCAGGGGCGGCTTCCTGGAGATGGACCCGCCCGAGCAGCGCTACTACCGGCAGGCGCTCAACCCGTACCTGTCGCCTGCCGCCGTCGGCCGCTGGGGGCCGGTGATCGACGAGGTGGTGCGCGCCTGCCTCGACGAGAGGATCGAGACGGGCCGGATCGACTTCGTCGACGATCTCGCCAACGTCGTCCCGGCCGTCCTCACGCTGGCCATGATGGGGATCCCGCTCAGGGACTGGACGGTCTACAACGAGCCGGCGCACGCCGCCGTGTACACGCCGCCGAACTCGCCGGACGCGCCGCGGGTCATGGAGCTCCACAAGCGGATGTACCAGCACCTCTACGGCGCGTTCGCCGAGATCCGGACGAATCCCAGGCCGGGCCTGGTGGACGCCCTCGCCCGGCTGGAGATCAACGGTGCCACTCCGCCCGACGACGAGCTGCTCGGCGCGCTGGCCCTGCTCATCGGCGGCGGCTTCGACACCACGACCGCGCTCACGGCGCACGCGATCGAGTGGCTGTCCGAGAACCCGGAGGAGCGCGAGCGTCTCAGCCGGGAGCGGGACGGCCTGCTGAACTCGGCGACCGAGGAGTTCCTGCGCTACTTCACCCCTGCGGTGGGGGACGGCCGGACGATCTCGGCCGACTGCGAGATCGCCGGGACCCGGTTCAAGGAGGGCGAGCGGCTCTGGCTGTCCTGGGCGATGGCCAACCGGGACGCGTCGGTGTTCCCCGATCCCGACAGGGTCGATCTGGCCCGCAAGGGCAACCGGCACAACAGCTTCGGGCTGGGCATCCACCGCTGCATCGGCTCGAACGTCGCGCGGACGGTGTTCAAGCGGATGATCGTCCAGGTGCTCGACCGGATGCCGGACTACCACTGCGATCCCGAAGGCGCCGTGCACTACCCGACCGTCGGCGTCATCAACGGCATGCGCAAGCTCCCGGCGACCTTCACCCCCGGAACGCGGATCGGGGCGGGGCTCGACGAGACCCTCGCCGAACTGCAGAAGGTCTGCGACGAGCAGCGGCTCGCCGAACCGGTGACGGCCGGCGGGGACCGGTCGCGGCGGACGACCTGAGAGGAAGATCCATGAAACTGGCCGACCTGATCCTCATCAGCGTCGACGACCACATCGTCGAGCCTCCCGACATGTTCGTGAACCACCTGCCGGAGAAGTACCGGGCGGACGCGCCCCGGCTGGTGCATCTCGATGACGGCACCGATGTCTGGAAGTTCCGGGACACGGTGATCCCCAACGTGGCGCTGAACGCGGTCGCGGGCCGGCCCAAGGAGGAGTACGGGCTGGAGCCGCAGGGGCTGGACGAGATCCGTCCGGGCTGTTACGACGTGCATGAGCGCGTGAAGGACATGAACGCGGGCGGGATCCTGGCCTCGATGAACTTTCCGTCGTTTCCGGGTTTCGCGGCGCGGCTGTTCGCGACCGAGGACTCTGATTTCTCGATGGCGCTGGTGCGGGCCTACAACGACTGGCACATCGATGAGTGGTGCGGCGCTTACCCGGGCCGCTTCATTCCGATGGCGCTGCCGGTGATCTGGGACGCCGAGTTGGCCGCGGCCGAGGTGCGCCGGGTGGCGGAGAAGGGCTGCCGTTCGCTGACGTTCACCGAGAACCCGGCCGCGCTGGGCTACCCGAGCTTCCACAGCGACTACTGGGACCCGCTGTGGAAGGCGCTGTGCGACACCGGCACCGTCCTGAACGTGCACATCGGTTCGTCGGGACGGTTGTCGATCCCGGCGGCCGATTCGCCGCCCGACGTGATGATCACCCTGCAGCCGATGAACATCGTGCAGGCGGCGGCGGATCTGCTGTGGTCGCGGGTGATCAAGGAGTTCCCGACGATCAGGATCGGGCTGTCGGAGGGCGGGACCGGCTGGATCCCGTACTTCCTGGAGCGGGTGGACCGGACGTTCGAGATGCACTCGACCTGGACGATGCAGGACTTCGGCGGGCGGCTGCCGTCGGAGGTGTTCCGCGAGCACTTCCTGACCTGCTTCATCAGCGACCCGCTGGGCGTGAAGCTGCGGCACGACATCGGCATCGACAACATCTGCTGGGAGGCCGACTACCCCCACAGCGACTCCATGTGGCCCAACGCCCCCGAAGAGCTGCAGGCGGTGCTGACCGAGCATGACGTGCCGGACGAGGACATCAACAAGATGACCTACGAGAACGCCATGCGCTGGTACTCCTTCGACCCCTTCAAGGACGTCCCGCGTGAACGGGCCACGGTCGGCGCGCTGCGCCGGGCGGCCGAGGGACACGACGTCTCCATCCGGCCGCGGAGCCACCAGGTCATCGCTCCCGAGGAGAAACTGGAGTCCTATCGCCTCCGGGCCCGCCAGGCGGCCGCGGCCGCGAAGTAGGGACGGCGGGCCGTCCGGGGAGGGACTCCCTCCCCGGACGCCGGTGGAACCCGGAGGAACCGCATGACCCAAGTGATGCGTGGCGTGCGCCTCCTCGAAGTGGCCGAGCACACCTTCGTCCCCGGAGCCGCGGCGCTGCTCGCGGACTGGGGCGCGGAGGTCATCAAGATCGAGCATGTCGCGCGGGGCGACGCCATGCGGGGCCTGCTGGCGTCCGGGACGGCCGTCGTCCCGCCGGACGCGCACGTCCTGTTCGAGCACTCCAACAGGGGGAAGCGCAGCCTCGCGCTCGACCTCGCCTCACCCGAAGGCGCGGACATCCTCTACCGGCTCGCCGCGGCATCGGACGTCTTCCTCACCAGCAAGCTTCCCCGCGTCCGCACGAAGCTGAGGATCGACGTCGAGGACGTCCGGGCGCACAATCCGAACATCATCTATGTCCGGGGCACGGGCCAGGGCGAGCGCGGACCCGAGCGCGACCGGGGCTCGTACGACCTGCTCGCCTTCTGGGCCCGGGCGGGCATCGGAGCGGGCGTGATGCGTCCCGGGTACGGCCATGTGCCGGCCTCGCCGTCGCCGGCCTTCGGCGACTCGATCGGCGCTGGCCCTCTCCGAATTCACCGGGGCCCAGGGGACGCCCCCGGCGGGCGTTCCTCCGGCCGATCCACTGGTCGCCACCTATCGGACCCGGGACGGACGGTGGCTGTCGTTCTGCTGTCTCCAGCCCTTCAATGAGCATGCCGAGGACGTTCTCACGGGCCTCGGTCTCGACTGGGACACCATCATCGACCTCAAGCTTCGGGGCATCGTCGCCTGAAGGCGCCCTCAATCGGATCGGGCGAGGTAGGCGTCGAGCGTCGCGTGGAAGTGGCGGATCCGGCTCTCCTGGTAGCGCGCCAGCGTGCCGCTCGCCTTCACCGAGGCGCGCAGGCCGCGCTGGACACGCTCGAACCGCGCACCGTCCTGGTTGAACACCCGGCCGAAGACGCCCAGTTCGGGTGCGTCGGTCCAGCTCTCGTCCGGCCCAATGTGCCGCGTCTTCGCGGCGGGCGGGCGGGGGCCGGTCTCCGGGACGGGTTCGAGCACCATGATGTCGATCACGCACGAGTCGGGATCGTTGCCGTTCGGACGGAAGCCGTACGCGAACGCGGTCAGGTACCCGCCCCAGGGCATGAAGTTCGGGAACAGGAAGTACTCGATGCCGTCGAGCGCTTCGGCATCGGTGATGTGCGCGTAGTCGCGGCCGGTGCGCCGGTGCAGCGAGGCCCGCACCCGTTCCGCCAGCACCTCGCGAGCGGTCTTCCCGGGGTCGAGGGTGATGTCCGCTTCGGGGGTACCGAGCATGGCCTTGACGATCTCGGCGTCGTCGAGTTCGCGATCGAGGTGCTCGCTGCTGATGCCGACCGCAGTGATCATGCGGCTGACGTGCGCGCCGTAGACGTCGTACTCGGTCAGCGTGTCCGCCGCCGTGCGCAGCAGCTGCGGGTGCACCGTCATCGTGTGGTACGCCTCGATGAACGCTTCGAGCGCCACCTTCCAGTTGCAGGGCATCACGCGCACGACGTGACCGGTGAGGTACCGCTCCTCCAGCGGCCATTCGGTGAAGTGCGACGGCAGGTTCTGCAGGTGCTCCTCGAGCGGACCGGCCTGCGGATCGATGTTCACGAACACGAACCCGCCCCACGTCCCGACGCGTGCCTCCGGGAGCCGGAACGTCGCCGGGTCGATCTGCGGGAAGTCCCAGGCGCACGGGATCTCGCGGAGACTGCCGTCGAGGTTCCAGGTGAACCCGTGGTACGGGCAGCGCAGGCGCGTTACATGACCGGGCCGGTTCCGCAGCTGCGTGCCCCGATGCAGGCACGAGTTGTGGAAGGCGCGGATCTCGTCCGGTGCGGTACGCACGACGATCAGCGAGGTGTCGGCGATGTCGTAGACGATGGAGTCACCGGTCTCGGGGATCTGCTCTTCGCGGCACGCCATCTGCCAGACCCGGCTCCACACCCGCTCGACCTCGAGCCGGTGGGTCTCCGGATCGAAGTAGCGGCCGGGCGCGATACCGGTGTCGTCCGGCGGGCCGGCCGACGTCGCGCGCAGGCTCGCCGGTACGGGCCGGGTCTCCTCGTCGAGCAGCCGCTGGTAGAACTGCTCGCCGCGCGGAACGCCGCCGACCTCCCCGGGACGCGGCTCCATGTCGGCAGTGGTCATGGTCGAACCTCCGTGGGAAGGAGCAGCGGCTGCGAGGCCAGGGCGACGATCTCGACGTAGAGTCCGTTCCTCGTCCGGTGGTAGGCGCACAGCGGCGGCGCGTCGTCGGTGATGGCGATGCTCGCGATCCTCGGTGAGCCGAGCCGCTCCAGCGCCGCGGAGGCGGATGCCACATCGTCGACCCAGTAGCCGAGGTGGTGGGCATCGCCCGGCGCGGTCGCGGTCCACAGCGTCCCTTCGATCGCCTGGCACAACTCGATGTGGTGCGGGCCCTCTCGCGAGAGTGCGTAGGACGTCCGCACGGTCCGCGCGCCGTCGTCGGTCATCAGCCGTACGCTGCCGCCGCCGACGTGCCAGGTCACGCCGAGGCGGTCGCCGAGATCCCGCTGGGCGGAAGCGAGATCATCGACGATGATCCCGGTGTGGAAGAGATCGGCGTGCCGCAGCGGGCCCTGCTCGTTCTCGCTCATCGGCCGATCCGCTCCCGTACCAGGGCCACGAGAGCTTCGTTCCGCACCTTTAGGCCGCTGGGGTTCATCGGGAGCTCGCCCTCGGTGAAGAACAGCACGCGCTTGGGCACCTTGTAGCTGGCCAGGCGCTCGCGCAGGAAGGACCGGATGCCGTCCTCGGTCGCGGTGGCGCCCGCCTTCAGTTCGACGCACAGCACGACGATCTCCTCACGCCGGTCATCGGGAAGGCCGACGGCCCGCGCGAGCCTGACCGGCTCGTACGCCTGCAGTTCGACCTCGATCTCGGCCGGCGACACGGTGGCGCCGCCGGTCCTGATCACCTCGGTACGACGTCCGCCGAAGTGCACGTAGCCGTCCTCGTCGTAGGAGCCGAGGTCGCCGGTGCGGTAGAAGCCGTCGGCGTCGAAGCACTCGGCGCGCGTCCGCTTGACGTAGCGCTCCATCAGGGTCGGCCCGCGCACGGCGAACTCACCCTCCTCGCTGGGGCCGAGCACGGTGCCGGTCCGGGGATCGAGGACCCGTAGCTCGTTGCCGGCGAGGAGCCGCCCGTAGCTCCGCTTCCTCAGCAGCTCGCGCGGCGTGGTGGACGGATGGCCGGTGAGGAACGAGCACGTCTCCGAGGAGCCGTAGCCGACCGGCGTGTTCCAGCTCGTGTCCCCCGTGACGCTCGGATGGCGGGTGAACACCGACTTGCCGAACACCCTGGTGCACGAGGAGAGGTCGGTCGATGCCCAGTCCGGATGCTCTTCGAGGGAGCGGGCCTGGTGCGGGAGCGTGTGCGGCTCGGTCACGCGTTCCCGCTTCATGAGCCGCAGCGCGTGACCAGGCTCGAACATCTCCTGCATCACCCAGGTGCCGCCGGCGGCCAGCGTGGCTCCCATCGCCGCGTTCAGGCCCGCGGTCCAGAAGAGCGGGAGCGCGCACCACAGGCGTGTCGACCCGTCGCGGCCGAACAGCCCGGCCTGCGTCCACCACTGCAGCGCGACCGCCTGGTGGTTGTGCAGGACGCCCTTCGGCCGGTCGGTCGTACCCGAGCTGTAGATGACGACCCCGGGATCGGAGGGGTGCACCTGTGCGGCGACGGCGTCGAGCAGGGCGTCGTCCACGGTGCCGCGTTGCAGGAACGGCTCCCACGACCCGATCCCGTACGCGTGCTCCGCCGGGCCGAGAGCGGCGACGTGGCGCAGGTACGGGTACGAGGGGTCACGGATCGGCCCGGGCCTCGTGGCGGCGGGGCACAGCTCGGCGACATCGGCGGCGAACCGGCGGGTACCCATCGCCGTCTGGACGAGGAGCACGCTGAGGTCGGAGTGGGCGAGCAGGTACGCCAGCTCGGGTCTCGTCGAGAAGGTCGACAGCGGCACGACGACGGCACCGGCGAGCGCGCCTCCGAACAGGGACGCGATCGCCTCGGGCCGGTTGCCCATCAGCACACCGACACGGGCCCCCTTGCCGATGCCCGAGGCCACGAGCGCCTTCGCGACGCGCCGGGCCTGCCGTCCGAGGTCGGCGTAGCTCCACCGTACGGTCGCGCCGCCGAGGAGCGGGTCGTCGAAGACCAGGGCCTCGTCGTCCGGTACCCAGGCGCACAGCTCGGTCAGGATGCCGCCGAGAGTGAGGGCGCCGATACCGGTCGCCTCGTGCAGCGGTGGGCCCGCGAGCGTCGCCGATTCCCTCATGGTCTCTGAGGGTACTCGGCGAAAGGCACTGAGTGCCATAGTTGGGAGGCACTGAGTGCCACAATTGTCGGAGCGGCCCAGGGCTACCCGGACCGCCTGGCCGCCGGCTTCGGCCGGCGCGGGTCGTGCGGCCTGCCGGAGTCGGCCTCGCCGTTGCGGCGGAGGAACGTCATCGTGCGGGTCCTGAGGCGCCAGCCGTTCTCCGTGCGCCGGTACGTGTCGCTGTACCAGCCCATGCGCATCTGGTGGTCGGTCTGGTCGACGAAGAGCAGCGGCACCTCGCCCGAACCCGTGTCGCCGTCCAGTTCGAGGACGGGCGTGCCGGTGAGGAACAGGCCTTTCGGTGCGGCCTCCACCAGGCTCGGCCAGTCTTCGAGTCCGTACGTCTCGCCGAACGCGCTGTAGGTGCCGTCGGCCGTGCAGACATGCTCGATGATGTAGTGGATGTCGCCCTGGGTCATCTTGAGGGCGTAGGTGGCGCAGAGTTGCTCCAGCTCGGCCACGTCCTCGATCGGCAGATCCATCGGTGCCGGCTCTCCTCTCGTGCGGGACTCAGCCCACCGGCTTCGCCCGGCGCTCGAACTCGCCATGATCGGCTTTGCGCACCTCGGTGAGCGCCGCCACGACGCAGAACTCCATGCCGGCCGGATCCCGCATGACGATCCAGCTGCCGGGATGGTCGGCCCAGGAGCGGTCGACCAGGGTCGCGCCGCAGGCCACCAGCCGCTCGACCTCCGCGTCGAGGTCGTCGGTGTGGACGTCGAGGTGGACTCCCGCCGGACCCGATCCGACGTTTTGGACGACGATCCGGTGCGGCGGCGACGCCTCTTCGAGGATGTGGTAATTCGGCATGCGCGTGGCCCTGGCCGTCGCCCCGAGGGCCGCCGACCAGAACGCGAGGGTCCGGTCGTGCGCATCGGCGGGAACGTCGATGACGATGGTGCTCAACAGGTTGCGATGCATGTCGAATCCCCTCTGCCGTGCCCGCGGCGGCCGCGAGCCATGAGGCTACCCAACGGAGGCACTGAGTGCCAGAGCTGCTGGTGAGGTGTGCGGAACCGGAGTCCGGCACGGCGAGTACGATCCTCGGTAGCGTCGATGCGCCCGACCGCCCCGAACCCGGATCGCCGCAATCGCGCAATGTCGCGACATGGGAGAGGTGTGAGCAGACAACCGCAGCAGACGTCGATGGAAGCCATCGAGAAGGTCGCGCTCGAACTGTTCGAGGCGCGCGGGTTCCGCGAGACCTCCGCGGACGACATCGCCGCGGCCGCCGGCATATCGCGACGTACCTTCTTCCGTTACTTCGAGTCGAAGAACAACATCCTGTTCGGAGGCTTCGAGGCACTGCTCCGTGACCTCGAGGAATGGTTCTCGTCCGTGCCGGACGACCGGCCGATGTTCGACGCGATCGAGGACGCGGTGCTGCGGTTCAACCGCATGAACAGTGACGGCCCCGTCGCGCACCGCGCGCGGATGAAACTCATCCGGCGGACACCGGCGCTCCGGGCCAACGCCGCCCTCCGGCACGCCGAATGGCAGGCGGTCGTGGCACGGTTCGCGGCGCGCCGCATGGCCGCGCCGCCGGAGTCCCTCGGTCCGCAGCTCGCCGCGCACGTCTCCGGCGGTGCCTCCAACGCCGCGTACGAGGAATGGCTGCGGGACGAGTCGAGCGATCTCGCCGAGCTCGTTCACCGCGCGTTCCGGATGGCCCAGATGCTCCCCGAGCTGGAAGTGCCGGCGAACACCGTCGCCTGACGCGGCCTGCACGCCCTCGAGCATGAGGCCGGTCCGGGCCGGCCTGGCCGGTGCCGGCGGTCTTGACCACTGGCACTGAGTGCCATACGGTTCGGGCATCGAGTGCCAACGGCGCCACGCCGCCGGACACCCGCACGGAGACACCGGGCGACCGCTCGGCGATGCGGTGCCGGATCCGGGACGGGTGCCGTCCCGAGAGAGGGGCAGCGATGCCGGTCATCAACGCGAGCGACGTCCACTACGACCCGTACGACGCCGACATCAACGCCGACCCCTATCCCGTGTACCGCCGGCTGCGCGAGGAGGCGCCGCTCTTCTACAACGAGGAGCACGACTTCTACGCCGTCAGCCGCTACGACGACATCGACCGCGGACTGACCGATCCGGAGACCTTCATCTCGGGCCGCGGCAACATCCTGGAACTGATCAAGACCGATATGGAGATCCCGTCGGGCGTGATCATTTTCGAGGATCCGCCGATCCACGCCACCCACCGCAGGCTGATGGCGGGCGTGTTCTCGCCGCGGAAGGTGGCCGCCCTCGAACCCAGGATCCGCGACTTCTGCGCCCGCAGCCTGGACCCTCTGGTCGGCGCCGGCGGCTTCGACTTCATCGCCCACCTCGGTGCGCAGGTTCCGATGCGCACGATCGGCATGCTGCTGGGGATCCCCGAGAACGATCAGGAGTGGATCCGCGACCGCGTCGACGACGGCCTGCGTCCCGAGTCCGGGCAGCCCATGGACGTCTCCAAGTTCTTCAGCGACAGCGACATGTTCGCCGCGTACATCGACTGGCGCGCCGAGCACCCCTCGGACGACATCATGACCGACCTGCTGCAGGCCGAGTTCGTGGACGCGGCCGGGACGCGCCGCCGGCTGACCCGTGACGAGATCCTGCTCTATGTCAACGTCATCGCCGGCGCCGGCAACGAGACCACCAACCGCCTGATCGGCTGGACCGGGAAGGTGCTGGCCGACCACCCCGGCCAGCGCCGCGAGCTGGTCGAGAACCCCGGCCTCATCCCGGGCGCGATCGAGGAGGTGCTCCGCTACGAGTCGCCCTCGCACCAGATCGCCAGGTACGTGGCCAGGGATGCGGAGATCTGCGGCGAGGTGGTACCCGAAGGCAGCGCCGTGCTCTTCCTCAACGGCTCCGCCAACCGCGACGACCGGCGCTACCCCGACGGTGACCGCTTCGACATCCACCGCGGTCCGGCCGGGCAGCCCCTCACCTTCGGCCGCGGCCTCCACTTCTGCCTCGGCACCGCGTTGGCGCGAATGGAAGGACGCATCGCCCTGGAGGAGGTCCTGAAGCGCTTTCCCGAATGGGAGGTCGACTCGGACCAGGCCAAGTTCGGCCCGATGGCGACGGTCCGCGGCTGGGACGCCCTCCCCGTCCGCACCTAGGCGTGTTTCAAAGTCCCGGCCGAGCCACTTTGAGACAAGCCCTGGCTCACCCACGTGCAAGGGGCGGGGGTGGATCGGCGGGGGGCCTGAGGCGGAGCAGGCGGTGGGCGTTACCGAGGAGATGGCGGCGCAGCGTCGCGTCGTCGAGGCCGGCCAGGGTCGGACCCGTGGCGGCGGACATGAGGCCGCCGCTGACCATGATGGTGGCGACGAAGATCTCGGGGGTGGGGTCGGGGCCCGCGAGCAGCTCGAAGACGCGTTCCTCGACGTCCCGCATCCCCGGCGTCTCGCGGAGCATCTCGACGATGGCGGGGTCGGACCGCAGGACGGTCGTGAGGTGGCGGTTGTCCACGACGAGGTCCACGATCCCCGCCAGGACGACCTCGGCGCGCGCGGAGCGGCTCCGCTGCCGCTCCGCCACGGCGGTGATCTCGGCGAGCCGGTCGAGGGCCGGGGCGATGACGGCGCGGACGATCTCGTCCTTGGCGGGGAACTGGTGGTAGACGGCCGCCTTGGTCACGCCCATCTCGTCGGCGATCATCTGCAGCGAGGTGCCGTGGACGCCGTGCCGGGCGAACAGTTCCAGGGCCGCGGCCAGGACCCGTTCACGGGCCGCGCCGGGGGCCCTCCGCTGGATCATCCACGCAACCCTACCGAACCGGCGGGGTAGCCGCTCGGCCAGGCAATACCTGGACGAACGGCTTCCTTCCAGGGTGCGCAGTGCCATGAACCGTTTCCGCACGCGGGGCTCCTCGTACTCCCGGCGCCGGCCAGGGACACCACGCCCGGCGGCCAGGCCTCAGTCGAGGAGGGCGGGCTCCTCCTCGACGACGACCTGGTACAGCGCCTCGAACGACCAGCGCGCCAGGGTCTCGCCGCCGACCTGGCGGGCGGTCAGCCGGGCCGTGTCGTGGTCGATGTGCTTGAGGGCGCCGGAGGCGGCCGCGATGAGCTGCGCCTTGGCCGCGCGCTCGGCCGCGATGTACCAGTACGCGGCCGACTCGACCGACGTCCCGACCGACAGCAGCCCGTGGTTGGCGAGCAGGGCCAGCTTGCGCCGGCCGAGCGCGGCGGCGATCCGGTCGCCCTCACCGGTGCTCAGCACGACGCCGGCGTAGTCATCGAAGATCACGTGGTCCTCGTAGAAGGCGCACGCGTCCTGGCTGATGGGGTGCAGGGGCTCGCCGACGGCCGACAGCGCCTTCCCGTAGACCGAGTGGCTGTGCGCCGCGGCGACGACGTCCGGGCGAGACTCGTGGATGCGGGAGTGGATGGCGAACGCGGCCCTGTTCAGCGGCGGACCGCCCTCGACGATCCGGCCCTCCGCGTCCACCAGCAGCAGGTTCGAGACGGTGATCCGGCTGAAGTCGATCCCGAACCGGTTGACCCAGAAATGGTCGGGACGTCCGGGGTCGCGAGCGGTGATGTGGCCGGCCAGACCCTCGTGCAGGCCGAGCCGGGCGAAGATCCGGAACGCGCCGGCCAGGCGCCGCCTGCGGTGCAGGCGTTCCTGCTCGATCGTCCGCTCCGGCTGGGGGCGCGGCCATTCGCCGGGCTCGGCGGGCGCCGTCCCGTGATCGCCGAGCGACGAGATCGTCATGGTCCTGCCTCCGTCCCGGGACCGGGCGGTCCCGTCAGATCCCACGTCACGCGCTGGTCCCACGTCACGCGCCGGTGCCGCCGTCCACCGCGATCGCCTGGCCGGTGAGGAAACCGGGGGCGTCCTCGCACAGCCACACCGCGACGTCCGCGATCTCGCTCGCCTCGGCCAGGCGCCCCACCGGATTGGCCGCCACGAGGCGTTCGATGACGTCGGGCGCCATCGAACGCCGGAACATGGGCGTGTCCACGGTGCCGGGGCAGATGGCGTTCACCCGGACCCCGGCATGGGCGTACTCGCGTGCCGCGCCCCTGGTCAGCCCGACGACACCGTGCTTGGCGGCGGTGTAGGCCGGCAGCGTGGGCGCGGCCCGGAGCCCGGCCACCGACGCGCAGTTCACGATCGAGCCGCCGCCCGCCCTGACGATCTCGGGCAGCTCGTGGCGCAGGCAGGACCAGGTGCCGGTCAGGTCGACGGCGATCACCCGGTTCCAGTTGTCCATGGTGCACTCGGCGGTGGGCCTGCCGTGCTCGCCGTCGATCCCGGCGGCGTTGAAGGCGGCGTCGAGCCGCCCGTAGGTGGCGACGGCCCGGGCCACCGCCTCGCGGACGGTGTCGTCCTCGGTCACGTCGCACGGGAAGAAGCTGCATTCGCCGAACGCGCGCAGCTCGGCCTCCGCGGCGCGGCCGGCCTCCTCGTTCATGTCGGCGAGCACGGTCGCGTAGCCGCGGCGGACGAACGCCTCCGCCGCGGCGCGCCCGATGCCCGAGCCGGCGCCGGTCACGAAGACGACCTTGTGTTCCTCGGTTCGGTCCATCGCTCCTTCGTTCCAGGTCGTCCCGCTCGCCGGTCCGGTGACCGGGCGCGGGATCAGGCCGCGGTGCCCTTCGTGCGCGGAGGGAGACGATCGATCGCGAAGGCACCGTCACGGATGACCGCCTTGAGGGTCTCGCCGGGACGCGCGAGGGACGACAGATCCGCGAGCGGATCAGCGTCGACGACGATGAGGTCGGCCATGGCCCCCGGCTCCACCACGCCGACCCTCGCCGGCGGGTCCATCAGCAGCTGGCCGGCGTTGGCGGTGCCCCAGCTCAGCACCTCGGCCGGCGACAGGCCGTCGATCTCGCCGTAGAAGGCGAACTCGCGGCCGTAGTTGCCGACCTGGTGGTCGAGCGGGTCGTCCTTGAGCAGGGTCCGGAACACGCCGCTGTAGTCGTCACCGATCAGGATCCGGACGCCTGCCTTCTGCGCGAGGGGAAGCATCGCCCGCATATGGTCGTACTGCGCCCGCGTCACGCCGGACCGCTCGGCGTAGCCGATCTCGAACAGGCTCCAGAGGTAGACGAGGCTGGGCACCCAGAAGGTGCCCGCCGCCACCATGGCCTCGATGACCTCCTCGTCGACCTCGTCGCCGTGGTCGACGACGTCGACGCCGAGCTCGATGCACTCCAGGATCATCCGCTTGCCGGCGACATGGGCGCGTACCTTGGTGCCGCGTTCGTGCGCGGTGTCCGCGATCGAGGCGATCTCGTCGCGTGCCATGTTGCGCGTCGTGTGGTGGGGGATGCCGTGCCCGGCGCCGGCGAAGATCTTGATCGTCTGGACCCCGCGGCCGATCTCCTCGCGGACGAGCTTCCGCATGGCCTCGGGGCCGTCGACGCAGATGTCGAGGCCCGGCGTCTCGTAGCGCTTCCACCACCGGGCGCTGTTGTTCATGTCGCCGGTGGTGCCGAGGTGATGGCCGCACGCACGGATGCGGGGGCCCGGGATGATGTCCTGGGCGATGGCGATCTTGAGCTGGGCGTCGATGTCGTGCGCGCAGGCGGCGCCGGAGTAGCCGGTGAAGCCGCTCTCCAGCAGGACCCGGCAGGTGCGGACACCGATCGCCATCATGACGCCGGGAGGAAGCTCCTTGCCGGGCTTCTCTCCGGCGAAGATGTCGAACTTGTAGAAGTCCGGGTGCAGGTGGCTGGTGATGAGACCGGGCATCAGCGTCATGCCGCCCACATCGACGACCTCGGCGGGGACGTCATCGGACGCGCTGGGGGAGGCGTCGGGGGACGGGGCGCGGGACGCATCGTCGATCGCCGCGATCCGGTCTCCGTCGAGGGTCACGTCATGCCTGCCGGGGAGCATCTCCCGGCCGTCGAAGACCTTCGCGTTCGTCAGGACCAGCATCGGAATCCCTCCTTCGACGGATCGGCGCCCTGGTCAGGGAACGGCGCCGATCTCGGACAGGCGGTTCTGCCGCGGCCGCGGGCCGCGAGCCGCCAGGACGCGGTAGCGCGGCTCACTCGGCCGCCCGCCCCCGCCGGCTGAGCCGCCATTCGGGCGGAAAGTGCTCGTCGTTGTCGCGGACCGCGTTGGTCAGGCCGCGATCGAGCGTCTCGCGGTCGAGTTCGAGCGATGCGCCGTCGGGCCGCAGGAGCCGGCCCGTCGACTCCAGCAGGCCGGCCAGGATGCTGCCCATGTACTCGCCCTGGTGCTGCTTGAAGATCTCGAAGAAGGTCTTCTGGACGAAGACCGTGTCGGTCGGCCGGGAGCGGGCGCAGGCGAGCGCGTACTTCTCCGTCATCGCCTCGAGTTCGTCGAAGGGGACGACGGCGTTGACGAAGTCGCAGTCGTACATCTCCCTGGCGGTGAACGGGCGGCCGGTGAACACCATCTCCATGAACTTGCGGACGCCCATCATCGTGCACCACTGCCACTGCCGCGCCGCGAAGCCGGCGTAGCGGAACGCGGCATGCCCGAACAGGGCGCCCTCGGCCGAGATGACGAGGTCGGCGTCGGCCGCCTGGTAGAAGTGCCAGCCGTAGCAGTAGCCGCGCACCTCGAGGATGCTGATCTTCTTGAAGTCCTGCAGGCTCCGCATCCCGGCGCTCGGGTCGGTGTAGAACTGGACGTTCGAGGCGCCGTAGCGGTAGGAGCCCTTCGGCGGGTACTCGACGTCGGCGTCCTCGGGGACCCTGACGATGTGCTTCATGGAGACGTCGCCCCGGCCGGCCATGATGTCCATCAGCTCCGGAAGATCGGCGCCGCTGCCGAGGTCCGGGCCGTTCGCCCGGATCACCAGGACCTTCACGTCGTCGTCGATGCCGGCCAGCCGGACGAGGTCGGCGTACCGGTGCTGGGCGTCGATCGTCATCGCGTTGAGCTCGTCGGCCCGGTCGAGCGTGATCGTCGCGATCTTGGTCTTCGGATCCTTCTCGTAGCGGACGATCTCCTCCGCCGAGGGCCGGCTGTCCTTGTCCGTCATGCGTGCCTTCTCCTGTCGGTGCCGATGTGCCGGAACGGCGGTGCCTAGCCCGCGGCCGATGCCCCCCGTTCCGGTGACGGCTCCGGGCGCCCGCGGGATGTGATCAGTTCGGCCAGGTCGAAGAGCCGCACCTTTCCCGTCGCCGTTCTCGGGACGTCGTCATGCGCGATGAACACGATGCGGCGGGGGATCTTGAAGCTGGACAGGCGGTCGCGCAGCGCCGTCCTGAGACCGTCCTCGGTCGGGGCGGTGCCCGGCGCCGGGACCACCGCCGCCGCGACGACCTCCCCGGACTCCGGATCGGGCAGCGGGGCGACGAGCGAGAGCGCCACCTGCGGCAGCGCGTTCAGGGCGGCCTCGACCTCCAGCCGGGACACGTTCGCGGAGTTCGTCTTGATCATGTCGCCCGTCCGGCCGGCGAAGAAGGCATAGCCGTCGGCGTCGATCCGCACGAGATCGTTCGTGGGGTAGAAGCCGTCGGGCGTGAACACCTCCCGGCGGTCGACCTTGTAGAGACCGGTCATCAGCGCACCGCCGCGGAGCTGGAGCTCGCCGACCTGGCCCGCCGGCACCTCCGCGCCGGTCTCCGGATCCACCACGCGACGTTCGATGCCGTTGACGGCGCGGCCCGAGGCGCCCGCCTTGCCGTCCGGCATGCGCCGGTCGACCGGCTCGGCGCTGTGGGGCGCGAAGCTCTCCGACATCCCCAGCAGGCTCGCCCGGAGCCGTGGCGGGATGATCCAGCCGTGCTCGTCGCGCGACGGGCCGCCCATGCCGCGGATCCCGTCGGCGTCGATGCCCCGCGCGAGCGCCGCCGCCCGCAGCTTCGCCAGGAGGTGCCAGACGACGACATAGGTGACCTTGTGCCGCTCGACCATGTCGAGCACGTCCTCGATGTCCGGGGAAGGCGGGTAGACCAGCGTCCCGCCGGTGCTCAGCACCTGGAGAGCGGCGGCGATGCCGCCCATCCAGAACGCGGGCAGTAGCGGCATGGTGCGGTCGGCGCCCGTCAGGAGGAAGTACCTGGCGAGCACCGGCGGCTGGCGCGCCACCGCCCACTGCCCGTGCACGACGGCCTTCGGGGCCGCCGTGCTCCCCGAGGTGTAGACGACGAACGCGTCGTCGCCGGGTGACACCTCCCGTTCCACGGCGGCGAGCAGTGCGGCGTCGGGCGCGTCCGGGGCATCGGCCCGGGCCAGGAGATCCTCGACCGGCCGCGCCCACGGCAGGCCGGCGGCGTCGTCGAGCCAGACGGACCGCAGGTGCGGGGCGCCGAGGAGCCGGAGCGCGCCCGCCCCGCCCTCGCCCAGCCCCGGCAGCGCCCTGGTCAGCTCGTCGGCGTAGTCGTGCCGGAGGAAGCGGCGCACCCCGATGAGGATCTGGGCGTCGCTCGTGCGGATGATCTGCGCCAGCTCCGGAGGCGGCGCCAGCGTGCTGATGGGGGTGACGAGCGCACCGATCCGCAGGGCCGCGTAGAAGGCCGTCAGCCAGAGCGCTCCGTCGGGCGCCAGCAGCCCGATCCGCGCGCCCTTGCCCATGCCGCTCGCCAGCAGCGCCCGGGCCATCCTGGCGGATCTCTCGTCGAGCTCACGGTAGGTCAGTGTCGCGTTCGCGAGGATGAGCGCGTCACGCTCGCCCCGTGCCGCGACGATCTCCGCGAACAGCTGGGGAAACGTCGACGCCGGCTCGCTCTCGTCCATCGCTCTCCTCCCGGCCAGGGCGTACTCAGGAGAGGCCGATGATCGGGTTCGTGCCGTCCCAGGTGTCGGCGGCCTTGCGCATGGCGGCGAAGCCCGCCTCCCGCGTGGGGCTCGGCTCGAGCAGCTCGATCATGAACCCGAGCGTGGCCGAGGTGTCGAGCCAGCAGGTCCGGCTGGCGCCGATGCGGCCCTCGAAGGCGAGCGCCGCGCCCGCCCTGACGTAGGCGTCGCGCTCGGCCTCGTAGTCGCGGGCGATCAGCCCGGTGTGGTGGAGCCCGGACCGCCCGCGCGGGACGAGCTCGGAGAAGATCGAGGGTTCGTCGTCGTTCTGGCAGAGCACCTCGATCTGCAGGCCTCCCGCGTAGGCGATGGCGGCCGTGACCGCCGGGAATTCGGCCGGCCGCCCTCGATAACTCCCGTCGGTGCACGGGACGCCGTCGAACCAGAAGAACGGTCCGACACCGGCGGTGCGCACCCAGGAGTCGATGGCGGTACGAAGATCGGGCACCACCCAGCACATCTGCATGAAGTCGCGGTTCGGAAAGGGGGGAAGGAGGGCCATCGCCGCTGTGTCCATCGCGCTAGCCGATCACCGGGAAGCGCTCGTCGCCGAACGGCTCCCACGGCTTCATGGCGGTCGAATCGAAGTTCGGGCACGGCGAGCCGTTCCAGCAGACGTCGGCCGGCTGGGTGACGAGGAGGTAGGCCCAGCGGGGGCGTTCCATCATGTTCGGGCCGGCGCCGTGGACGGTGAGGTGGGTGTGGACCGTGACGTCGCCCAGCTCGTACGTCATCGGCTCGGACACCTCCAGCGCGCGAAGCTCGGGAAAGGCGTCGAGGGCGTCGCCGTCGCCGTACGTCGTGTAGTCGCCGAGGACCCCGGCCCGGTGCGACCCGTTCACGAACGACATCGTCCCCGCCCGCGGGCCGTACGGCTCCAGGGGGAACCAGAAGGTCATGCCACCGGAACGGTCGACGGAGAAGGTGATGAAATCCTGGTGGAAGGCGGTGGGGCCGTTCCCGCCATGCCGGGACTTCTTCGAGGCGGGCAGTTTCGGGACGAAGAAGTCCGAGTAATACCGGACGCCCAGGTCGGCACCATCGGCGGTGGTGCGCCGTTGCAGTCGCTGCGCACTCTTTCCCACATCGTGGATCAGGGACCGCATCACCGGGTGCGAAAGGCCCGAACTGCGCTGGGCGTTGAAGTAGGACAGCCCGGCCTTTCCCTCCGCCACCGCCGCCTCAAGGGCCGGGGACAACGGGTTGCCGTCGGCATCGTCACCCATTTTCTCGCGTGCGACGTCGAGCATGGCGCGCAGCACGTCCGGGTCGACGAATCCTTTGAGTTTCACCCAGCCGAACTCGTGGAGATGGTCGATCTCCTCGACGGTCACCGACCTGCAAGGCCGTGCCCGCACCGCACTCTCGTCCTTCATGTTGTTCACCGTCTCCTCCGGACGCCCGACCTGCCACCGCTTATGGTTCCGTTCGCCGGCGCCTGCTCAGATGAAGATCCCCGGCCCGGTGCGGAACGCGTAGAGACCCAGCACCTCGTCATCGGGCGGCGGGGTGGGAGTCGTGAGTTCGGCCACCATCGGACCGATCCGGGCGGCGATCCGGTCCAATTCGGCGCGGTCGAGCCCGTACACGTCGATCGCCGTATCGCCGATGTTCCGCCGCGTGTACTCCGGATCGATGTCGCAGAAGGTGAACCGCATCGCCTCCCGCGTGTGCGGCCACGTTCCCTCGGCGTGGGGATAGTCGTCGCCCCACATGACGTTGCCCGCGAAACCGTGCTCGATCGCGAACTTCGCCTCCCAGTTGGCCATGAAGCTCGCGCCGATGTAGCAGTTCTGCTTGAAGTACTCGGACGGAGGCCTGGGCAGGGCGGCCCGTACCGCGGAGCCGGCCGACCCGTTGTAGAGCCCGTCCATGTCGGCCATCACGCCGGGAGCCCAGTCCATCCACTGCTCGGTCAGCACCAGCTTCAGAGCGGGGTGGCGGTCGAAGATCCCGCTGAGGACCATCACCCAGACGCCGCGACGGGTCCGCCACGCCGTCTCCATCATGTACATCGCCTGCGCGCCCTGGCCCTGGTACGGGTAGTGCTCGCCGCCGCCGCCGTGCGTGTTGAGCGACAGCCCGGTCTCCGCGCACGCCGCCCACAGCGGCTCCCACACCGGGTCGTTGAGCATGGGGAAGTCGCCACGCGGCGCGGGCAGGTTGATGCCCTTCAGACCGGCCCCGGCCGCCCACTCGACCTCACGGACGCACGCCTCGGGATCCGAGATCGGGATGTGGGCGATGCCGGCATGGCGCGCCGGAGCCATCGAGACGAAGTCCGCCAGCCATCGGTTGTAGACGCGGACCCCGACGGGCTCGAGATGGTTGTACGTCGAGTCGCCCCAGCTGATGAGGCCGGTGGTCGAGAACGGGATCGACTGGCCGTTCAGTCCGCCGTGGTAGATGACGTCCGCGGCGACACCTGAGGTGTCCATGTCGGCGAGCCGGGCCGAATGGTCCTGGAGCCCCGGCATCAGGCTGTGCTCGTAACTCCGCTGCAGGAACCGATGGCCGACCTGGTCGGCGTTGCGGATCCCCGCCCGCTTCCCGAACTGCTCGGCCTGGGATCGCCCGAGCGACCAGCTCTCGTCCTCGCCGGGCTTGGCGGCTTCGGAGGACCGGAAGGAAAGCAGCCCGTGTCCTTCCATCTCCTCCACGAAGCGATCGAAGTCCTCGAGGTACTTGGAGTCGCAGTACTCCCGCAGCTGGTTCTTGACGGACGGTCCCACGTGGCTGTCGGTCGACACCACGGTGTAGCGCTCCTCGGCGGCACGACCACCCGGGGCTTCGTCACGTACCCGCGACATGGCATCCCCTCTCTGCTTCGGGCCACCATAACTCGCCGTGGCACTCAGTGCCACCCACCTTGCGGATACCGATTCCGGCGGCCCCGGCGAGCGGTTCCGCCCGCCGGCTCGTTCTCGACACCCTTCCCTGCACGGCGGCACGATCGGCCCGGCCGCCGGATCAAGCGCGGAAGTCGTTGATCACAGCGACGGCCTCGACCTCGACGAGCTGGTCGTCGTAGCCGAGCGCCGCGACACCGAGGAGTGTGCTGGGTGCATCGTGGGCGCCCATGTGCTCGCGGACGACCTGCCAAGCCTGAACAAGGTCCTCCTGCCGGGACGAGGCGACGTACACGGTGGTCTTCACCACGTCGCTCAGCGTCGCACCGGCGCCGCGCAGGGCCTCCTCGAGGTTGAGCATCACCTGGCGGGCCTGGCCTGAATAGTCACCCACGGCCACGGTGACGCCGTCGCCATCGAGCGGGCACGCCCCAGCCGTCCAGACGGCACGGGCCGAGGCGAGGGGCACGGTCGCCGCGTAGGCGTACTCGACCGCCTGCGCGAGCAGTGGGTTGCGGACGAGGGTTACACGGTCAGTCATTGCTCTCCGTTTCAGATGGGTCTTACTGACCGAACGAGGCAGAAAGCAATCCCGGTTCCCGGGGGGCCACCGTGTTCAGTGTGGTCGGCGTCAGCCGTGTCGGCCGTGGGATCGACGCTGTGCTATCCGCGATCGCGATGCGCTCAGGCCGACGGTCGCGGCGGTCGTGATGCGCCGAGGCCGGCGGTCACGAGCGAGTACCTCGGTGTTCTGGCAGGCGGTCAGAAGCCATCGCCCGTCCTGCTTGGCCATCACGTACAGCGGCCTGCCCTCGTTCCGGCCTTCGACCGGCCGGCCGTCCAGGGTCACCGCCCGCTGGCGGACCTTGACGGCGGCGACGTCGGGACGGTTGAACAGGACGTGGACCACTTCGTAAGTGGCCGTGGATTCTCTCATCGCACCAGGCAGGACTTTGTGCGTGAACGCCGAGATCTCGTCGCGGCCGGTGAGGCGTTTACCCAAGGCCGTCGTCCAGATCGCGTCGGAACGGAACAGCGCGACGAACTCCCCAGGGAGCTCGTTCTGCTGGGTGTGCTGGATCGTGGCGACCACGTGCTCGATCGCGTCGATTTCAGCCTGGCGTGTCCGCTCGTCGATTCTCGTTGTTTCCATGCGGGACACGGTGGCACCTTGAGCTTGGCTGAAGTCGCACCGCAATGTTCTGCCACCATTCGCCGGTGGTGCCGTGCAGTTCCGGGCCGACTGGCGGAACCTTTCGAATGGCACGGCTCCATGGGCGCGGCGAATGGTGGTCGCAGAGCGCCGGAAGAGGACGAGCCGGCGGGGTGTCGTACACGCGAGGTGTCCCGTCGGCGGGACAGCGGTGACCGCCGACCTGTGCCGTCAATGCCGGTACGCGGTGACGCCGATGGGCACTTTGCCGTCCGCCGCCCGGATGGCCGGCTCGGCGCCCTCGGGCCCAGGCCCGCCGTACAGCTCGATCAGCTGCAGCTCGTCTGCCATCCTTCCGGCCACCTCGCCGGCGGTGGCCTCGTCCGGGACCGCCACGAGGGTCGTCCTGCCGCCGTCGGTCTTGTGGTGCACCACCACGTCGGACGATGGATCGGCGCCATCGTGAATGACGATGAACGCCTCTGACAGGACCTCTCCGTCCTCGAAACGCGTCTTGTACGAGGCCACGCCGACGAGCGACTCGAACCCGTAGTAGATGGCCCCCACGGGGATCCTTCCGCCGGCGGCCCGGCCGGCCGCGGCGTGCCACACCGCACCGAACGCACCGCAGAGCTCGATCCGGGTCACCCCTTCATCGATCAGCCGGGATACGAGCTCGACCATCTCCTCCGGCTTGCCGACGGCCCGCACTCGCGTGCGCCCGCTCCCGGTCTCGATCGTCAGGACGTCGGACGTCGGGTCGGCGCCGGTCTCCTCATAAATGACCACGTTGTCTTCGCGCATGCTCAGCAGTCTGCTGTCTCGACCGCACTTGAGGTCAACCGGTTTCGTGGACAGAGGAAGGCGCTCGGGGTGGGGTTGCCTTTTCAGGGACGTGCTGAGGAGGGTCGTCGTTCGTCGGGGGAGGCGATGAGCGGTGCCAGGTCGTGGGGGTCACGCCGCGTTCGCGGAGGGCGACCTTGCGGATCTTGCCGGTCTCGGTGAGGGGGAGTTCCGGCAGGGTCTCGATGTAGCGCGGTACGGCGAACGGGGGAAGCTCGCGTTCGCAGTGGCGGACGAGGTCGTCCGGGTCGAGCGTGTGGCCTGGGCGGACGAGGACGGCGACCATGACCTCGTCCTCGGCCAGGTCGGAGGGGACGGGGAACGCGGCGGCCTCGGCGATGGCCGGGTGCGCGCGGACGGCGGCCTCGACCTCGTGGGAGGAGATGTTCTCGCCGCGCCGCCTGATGACGTCCTTGATCCGGTCGACGAAGCGGTACCAGCCCCCGGGGTCGCGGACGACGCGGTCGCCCGTACGGCGCCAGGAGCCGGACGGTTCGGGCGGGGCGCCGACGTAGCCGGTGGAGAAGGCCAGGGGCCGGTGGCTGCGGACGAGGAGTTCGCCGGGCGTTCCGTCCGGTACGGGGTCGAGGTGCTCGTCGACGACCTGGGCGGAGAAGCCGTCGCGGACCACGCCCATGTGGCCGGGACGGCAGTCGCCGACGCCGGTTCCGATGACCAGGTTCGTCTCCGTGGAGCCGAAGCCGTCGACCAGCGTGACGCCGAAGCGTTCGCGGAAGGGCTCCCAGAGATGAGCGGGAGTGGCGGGGGAGAGCGCGCGCCATGCCCGGTGCGCGCGGTCCTGCGGGCCCGGTGGGCGTGCCATCAGCATGGGCACCATCGCGCCGAGCAGGTAGAGGACGGTGGCGTCGGCCTCGGCCACGCGCGTCCAGTAGCGGGAGGCGGAGAAATGCGGGCCGAGTGTGTAGGCCGCGCCGGCGACCATGGCCTGGGCGAGTGCGTTGAGCGCGTTGGTGTGGAACAGCGGCAGGCAGGTGTAGAGGACGTCGTCGCAGGTGAGGCGGAGCGAGTCGGAGACGTTGAGGCCCCACCATCCGAACTGGGCGTGCGGGCAGAGTACTCCGCGCGAGGGCCCGGTGGTGCCCGATGTGAACAGGACGGCGGCGGTGTCCTGCGGGCGTACGGGAGCCGGGGCGATCGGCTCGGATTCTCGGGGTGAGGGGTGGTCCAGGCCGATGAGCCAGATCGTTCCCCGGTGACCGGCCTCGGCGATGCGTTCGGCGTATTCCGGCTCGGTGACGAGGTAGGGCGGTTCGGCGACGGCCAGCGCGTGGCGGAGGCCTTGGCCGCGCAGGCCGGTGTTCAGGGGGACCGGCACCGCGCCGAGCCAGGCGCAGCCGAGGAGGAGGTCGACGAATTCGAGCCGGTTCGCCGCCATGACGGCGACCCGGTCGCCGCGCCGGACGCCCCGGGCGGCGAGCGCCCCGGCCATGCGCGCGGCGACCTCGGCCGACTTCCCGTATGTACGGGTCACACCGCCCGCGCGCAGGAACGGGCGCTCGCCGAACCGTTCCGCAGCGGCGATGAGCAGGGCCGGGATGGTGGTGGGCCCACTCGTCATCGCAGGATCCCGGCGTCGCGGAGCCGCCGGATCCGTTCCGGGGATAGCCCGGCGACCTCGCTCAGCACGGCGTCGGTGTCGGCGCCGAGCAGGGGTGCGGGGGCGCGGATCCCGCCGGGTGTACGGCTCAGGCGGATCGGTGTCCCCTCGTGCAGGAACGCGCCCGCGACCGGATGCTCCATCCGCACGTAGAAGCCGCGAGCCCGGAGCTGGGGATCGTGTTCGACCAGGTCCTGGCCGTTGAGCACCGCCCCCGCGGCCACTCCGTGATCCTGCAGCCGCTCGGCGGCGGCGTCGGCGGGCATCGTACGGGCCCAGGCGGCGAGCGCCTCGTCGAGTGCCTCGTCCGCCAGGGCGGGACGGCCGATCGCCGAGCGCAGCGCCTGGCGTTCGGCACCGGAACGGACGCTGACCGCCAGCCACCGGTCCGGGCCCAGGCAGCGGTACACACCCTGCGGGCTCCAGTACGGATGGGAGTTGCCGCGCGGTACGGGCGGGACCGGCGCGATCACGCTGGTGCCCATGTGGGCGGTGATCGCCTCCAGTTGGGAGAGGTCGATGTGCTGGCCGCGCCCGGTACGGTCCCGGTGCTCCAGCGCGGCGACGGTCGCGAGCGCGGCCTGGAGGCCCGCGACGATGTCTCCGTGGCCGTAGATCACGCCGACGACGTCGTCGGCCGACCACCCGGTCAGTCCGGTCAGCCCTGAACTCGCGGACACGGTGTCGGCGTACGACACCCACCCGCCGCGCGGTCCGGTGTGGCCCATACCCGACATGCTCACGTAGACGATGCCGGGCTTGATCTCGCGGAGCGCGTCGTAGCCGAGGCCCATCTTCGTCATGACCGTGGAGCTGAAGTTCTCCACGACGACGTCGCTGGCGGCGATGAGCTCGCGCAGGACGGCCAGGCCCTCGTCCGATCGCAGGCCGAGCGCCACGCTGTGCTTGTTGCGGTTGACCTCGTTGAAGTAGCCGTTGGCGTCCGGGCCGCCGTGCGGGCCCCGGGACAGGTGCATGAACGGGGCGAACCGGGTGGGGTCGGGACGCGTCTCCGACTCCACCTTGATCACCTCGGCGCCGTGGTCGGCCAGGACCTTGGTGCAGTACGGCCCGGCCAGCACCCAGGTGAGATCCAGCACGCGTACCCCGGTCAGCGCCGGTGCGCCCTGTCCTCCCGCTCCCGCCTGGCCCGTTCCGGCTCGGCCGGGTTCGCGGGGCATGTCAAGGAGTGCCTGGTCGGCGCCCGGTTCGGCCACGGTGAGGGACGCGACGCGCCGTCCCTCGGGGAAGGCGAACGGGAAGCCGAGATCGGTCCGTTCCCCCTCGGCGGTCCTGGCCTGGACGAAGAAGTCGCGGGCGAGGAGCTGCGGGTTGGCGGCGAGCTCGTCGGGGCGTTCGACGGCGGCCCACGGCAGCTTCCTGCCCTGGGCCGCCTCGGCGAACGCGGCCTTCGGCCACTTGCCGGCGAACGCCTGGACGACCTCGAACACGTGCTCCTGGTGCTTCTTGCGCTCGACGGGATCCTGCCAGCGCGGCTCGTCCAGGTCGGCCTGCGCGTTCTCCTCGCGGAGCCAGGCGAGCAGCGCGTCCCACATGCGGGGGCTGCCGCCCAGCCCGCCGCCCAGATGGCCGTCGGCCGCGCGGAACAGGCCGTGCGGGACCAGCGGGTGCACCCGTCCGGGACGGGACGGCACGCGGTCCTCGTGCAGGTAGGCCAGCGTGCCCGCCTCCAGGCTCGCGGCCACACATTCCTGGGCGGAGACGTCGATGAGCTGGCCGGGGCCGTTCCGCCGCGCCCGCAGGCCCAGCAGGACGGCGATCGCGGCGTTCACGCCCGCCAGTTGCTCGGCCTGGTTCTCCGGGAGCGACAGGGGCGGGCCGCCGGGATCGCCGACCTGGGCGAGCATGCCCCCGAGCGCGGACACGACCAGGTCGGTTCCCTGCCAGGCGCCGCGCGGGCCACCGGACCCGAACGGCGTGACCCGGACGCGCACCAGATGCTCCAGGCCGCCGAGCCCGCCGGCCCCTTCGGCGGTGCCGTCGAGCAGGACGTCGGCGGTCTCCAGCAGGCGCCGCAGCCCTGAGGCGTCGCCGGGCGCGAGGGTGACCGACCGCTTGCCCGCGTGCCAGTGGGCGAACGACCAGCCGTCCAGCTCCCGCCGGGAGGGGTCGCCCTCGGGCGGCTCGGCGAGGATCACCTCGTGGCCGAGCCCGACCAGCAGCCGGCCCGCGAAACGGGTGAACGGGCTGGACAGCTCGACGACCCGTACCGCCGGTGCCTCCATTTTCAGTGCTCCTGATCGAGGAAACCGGTCACGACACTGTAGTAGTCGGCCGGACGCTCCTCCTGCAGGTGGTGGGCGGCCCGGTCCATCACGTGCAGGTTGCCCCTGGGCAGCATGCGGGCCAGCATCAGCGGGTAGTCGGGCGTGAGGAACCCGTCGTACATGCCCCACATGAACAGCGTCGGCGCCTGGACGGACCCGAGCACGCCGGACAGGTCCTGCCAGTCGCCACGGGGGTTGTCGGACGCCGCGGCCAGAGCCATCTCCTCAGGATCCAGGCTCTGCTCGTAGCGCATCGTCACGGTGGCCTCGGGGATCGCGTCCGCGTCGTACCACTCCAGGCGCGCCATCAGCTGGCGCATCTTCTCCCAGGACGGTCCGTCCCCGCCGTAGTAGACGTCGCGGGCCTTGCGCCCCCGGTGACCGTTCTCCGGCAGCGGCGCCAGCGGGCCGTACCAGACCGGCTGGCTCCCGGTGATGACCAGCGACCGGACCCGCTCGGGGTGGCGGGCGGCGAAGTCGAGCGCGATCGTCCCGCCCCAGGAGTTGCAGACGAAGTCGGCGCGATCGATGCCCAGCGTGTCCATCAGCGCCGCCGTCTTGGCCGCGTGGAAGTCCCACATGGGGCCCGTGATGACGGTCTTCTCGGACTTGCCGTACTGCAGGATGTCGACCAGCAGCACCCGGCGGTCCGCGGCGAACAGCGGCGCCACCTGCCCGAAGTCCGACCAGCCGGTGCAGCCGGGCCCGCCGCCGTGCAGGAAGATCGTCGGGCTGCCCTCGCCCATCTCGATGTAGTGGTAGGCGACGCCGTCCGCTTTGGCGTACGCGCCCTCCGGCGCTGGCCGGATCCGCATGAGGTCCATGATCCGATCGTGCCGGGGCGCGGCGGCCGGGCCAAGCGCGGTGGTCCGCTGAGCGGGCCGTCCCGGTAGCCGGTACGCACGCCCGCGCCTAATCTCCGCGAGGGAGCCGCTCAGCTCGGCCCCAAAGGAAAGGGAGGCAGCTCATGACGGTCGCCGACGAGGTCGCCATGCGGGATCTGGCGAACATTCCCGCCCCGCCCGTGTTCCCGACCGTGGCCGCCGAACGGGCCCACCGCAAGCGGCGGGTCGCCGCGGGCTACCGGGTGCTGGCCCGGTTCGGCCTGGACGAGGGGATCGCCGGGCACATCACCGCCCGCGACCCCGAGCGGACCGACCATTTCTGGACGGCGCCGTTCGGCCGCTACTTCGGCCGGATCATGCCCGGGGACCTGCTGCTGGTGAACGACCAGGGCGAGGTCGTGGAGGGGGAGGGCCGGCTCAACCGGGCGGCGTTCGCGATCCATTCCGAGGTGCACCGGGCCCGTCCCGACGTCGTGGGGGCCGTGCACGCGCACGGCCCGTACGGCAAGTCCTTCTCGTCCCTGCACCGGACGCTGGCGCCGCTCACCCAGGACGCCTGCGCCTTCCACGGCTCGCACGCCTTCCACGAGGACTACACCGGCGTGGTGTTCGGTCCCGAGGAGGGCAGGGAGATCGCGGCCTCGCTCGGCGACGGCAAGGCGGTGATCCTCGCCAACCACGGCCATCTCACCGTGGGCCGGACGGTGGACTCGGCGGTCTGGTGGTTCGTGACCATGGAGCGTTCGTTCCAGGCCGAGCTGATGGCGCGGGCGGCCGGGGAACCGGTCGAGCTGGACGAGGAGACCGCGCGGCTGACCGCCGAGCAGGTGGGCGGTGAGGACGTGGGCTGGTTCGCGTTCCAGCCCATCTGGGAGCGCATCGTCTCCGAGCAGCCGGAGCTGGGGGAGTGACGGGCGGGGCGCTCGGCCTGGCCGAGGAACGCGCCCGCGCGCTGGTCGGACGGGCCGAGCACCGCTCGCTCGGCGTGCTGAACGCCGCCGAGGCCGCCGAGTTCGCGCGGGCGGCGGGGGAGACGGCGGCGCATCTGGTCGATCCGGACCATCCCGCCTTCACCGTGCATCCGATGTATCCGGTCAGCCTGCTGCGCGGGGCGCCGGGCGCCGATCCCGGGGAGTTCCGGCCGGACGGCATGTACCGCGATGAGGTCCCCGGTACCGACGGGCTCGACGTGCGGCTCATGGCGGGCGGGCAGGACGTACGCCTGCTGGGGCCGGTCCGCCCCGGCGAGCGGGTGGAGGTGCGTCGCACCCTGGAGTCGGTGGAGCGCAAGGGCAAGGCGCCGGGCTTCCTGCTGCTCACGGTCGCCAAGTCCTACCGTACGGAACGCGGCCCGTTCACCGAGGTCATCGAGAGGTTCATCGTCCGATGAGCGATCCCGCGAGTCTTCCGACGAGCGACCCGGCGAGCCGTCCTTCGAGGCAGCAGATGACGGCGGGCACCCCGGTCCCGGCGGTCGAGCTGCTCCCCGACGCGATCAGGCTGCTGCGCTTCGGGGCGGTCACCCGCAACGCGCACCGCATCCACTACGACACCGCGTTCGCCCGGTCCGAGGGCCTGGACGGGCCGGTCGTCATGGCCCAGCTGCACGGCTGCCTGTTCTACCGGGCGGCGGCGGCGTTCGCGGGCGACGCCGGTGAGGTGCGCTCGGTGGGCTGGCAGAACCGTTCCCCCGCGTACGCCGGTGACCGGCTGGTGGTCTCCGGCGTCGTCGAGTCGGCCGATCCGGCGACCGGGGAGATCACCCTGGCCCTGGAAGAGCACCGCCACCCGACCGGCACCCTCTGCTGCCGAGGCCGAGCCGTGATCGTCCTCTCACGTTGACTCGTGGCGTGTTCGCCCTTTCCAGCCCTGCTGAAAGG
>NZ_JBIRAW010000025.1:0-156498 GCF_044326315.1 Actinomadura sp. 9N407
GACCATCGACCGTACGCCGCGGGCCCGGGCCCGGGGGGGGGGGGGCCACCCACGGAGAATCTAGGACGATCACGCGCGGTAAGGAACTTGCCGTTACGCCACGTTGACGGACTGAACCGGGCAGGGCGTGCTTGCCCTCAGCCGCGCACCACGTCCCTGAGGGAACGGAGCGTCGGCTCGTCCTTGACGCCCGCGAGGAGCAGCGTGGTGACGGGGCTGTCGCGCCAGAGCTGGAGGCGCTCCTTGATCCGGCCGATCGGGCCGAGCAGCGCGATGGAGTCGGCCAGCTCGCTGGGGACGGCGGCGATGGCCTCGGCGCGGCGTCCGGCCAGGAAGAGCTCCTGGACGCGGGTGGCCTGCTCGGCATAGCCCAGCCGGCCGATCAGGTCGAGATGGAAGTTGCGGTCCTTGGCGCCCATCCCGCCGATGTAGAACGCCAGCGGGATCTTGGCGAACTCCAGCGCGGCCTCGACGTCGTCGGTGACGATCGTGGTGACCGTGGCGGCGATCTCGAAGTCGTCGGGGCGGCCGGCCAGGGATTCGCCGAACAGCGGCTCGATCTGGGACGGGTCCACGAACAGGGGGAGCCAGCCCTGGGTCCGCTCGGCGGCCAGCGCGATGTTCTTGGGGCCCTCGGCGCCCAGGTAGATCGGGATCTCCGGCCGTACCGGATGCACGATCGACTTCAGCGGCTTGCCGAGGCCCGCGCCGCCCGGGTAGGGCAGCGGGTAGTGCGGCCCGTCGTTGGTCACCGGCTCCTCACGGGCCCACACCTTGCGCACGATGTCGAGGTACTCGCGGGTCCGGGCGAGCGGCTTGGGGAACGGCTGGCCGTACCAGCCCTCGACCACCTGCGGCCCGGACGCGCCGAGCCCGAGGATCACCCGGCCGCCGGACAGTGCGTCGAGGGTGAGCGCGTGCATCGCCGTCGCGGCGGGCGTGCGCGCCGACAGCTGCACCACGGCGGTGCCCAGCTTGATCCTGGACGTACGGGCCGCGTACCAGGTCAGCGGGGTGAACGCGTCGGAGCCGTAGGCCTCGGCCGTGAACACGCAGTCGTAGCCGAGCCGTTCGGCGGCCAGCACCGTCTCGGTCTGGTCCTCCGGATCGCGCTGCCAGTATCCGGTGTTGATGCCCAGCTTGAGTTCCGCGGTCATCGCTCGCCCCTCCGCTCGTCGACGCCGTGCTGTTCGTAGGCGCTGTGCTTGTTCATGGGCGCCTGCTGTTCATCGGCGCTGTTCCTAGGCGCTGTCGTGCCTAGGCACTGTTCGTTCCTGAGCACTGTGCCCAGCAGGCATCGCGATACTAGAACACGTTCTAGTTCGGGGGAAGGGCGGGAAGGGTGGGAAGGACGAAGGCCGCGGCGTGTCCGCCGCGGCCTTCTGGATGCGTCCCCGCCTTGGTGTCCGTCAGATGCGCTTGAGGGTCACCAGGAGACTCCGCCACTCGGTCGGCGTGAACATCAGCGCCGGACCGTGCGGGTCCTTGGAGTCACGTACGGCCCGGTGCTCGGCGTTGAGCGCCGCGACTTCGACGCACTGGTTGCCGCTCCCGCTGTAGGAGGACGTCCGCCAGCGGGCTTGGGTGAGGTCGCGATCGGGGTGGTTCACGGGCTGCTCCTTGCTGCCTCGGCGATGAGGTGCGCGGAATCCTCGGGGGGAAGGGCGGCCGCCGCGACGCGGTCGAAGCGGTCCCCATGTGTTGCTATTTCCTCGGCGCTTTCGAGATAAACGTCGCCCATGGTGCCCTCTACGTAGGCGATATCAGGGTCTGCGGGGTTCGGAAACGAAAGTATCGTGAAACGTCCGTCAAGTCCGGCATGTGCCCCTGTGTCATACGGGAGTACCTGAATGTCGATCCGCGGCCGGGCGGCGAACTCGGCCAGCGCGGCCAGCTGGGCCCGCATCACCGGCCATCCCCCGATCGGGCGGTGCAGCACGCCCTCGTCCACGATGAGGTGCACCCGGGGCGCCTCGGCCCGGTCCAGCAGCGCCTGCCGGGCCTTGCGGGCGTCGATCCGTCGTTCGATCTCGGTCGGCCCCGGCAGCATCCGGCCCGCGGTGATCACCGCACGGGAGTAGTCCTCGGTCTGCAGCAGCCCGTGGACGAGCTGGGTGTCCCAGGCGCGGATCTGGGACGCCTCGTCCTCCAGTGCCACGTAGCTGCCGGTGAACACGTCCGCGTAGGCCGTCCACCAGCCGCGCTGGCCCGCCTCCCGGGCCAGGTTGATCAGGGCGTCCCGCCCGGGGCTGGGGAAGCCGTACAGGTCGAGAAGGTCGGCGATATCGCCGGGTTTGGGACGGGTCTGCCCGGTCTCCAGCCGGGAGACGGTGGCCCGGGACCAGTCGAGCCGGTCCGCCACCTCCTGCAGGGTCAGTCCCTGCGTCTCGCGCAGCCTGCGCAGTTCCCGGGCCAGCCGGCGTCCACGGACGGTGGGGCGATACGTCATGAGCCGAGAGTCTCCCGATTCGGTCGGTTCCGTTCAAGGCATATGACCATGCCGGTAACGGCAATCTCGCAAAGCGTGTTGCAAGGATGAGAATCTCACGCGAAGGTGGATTCATGTGACCGCTCGGAGACATTGCGTTACCCACCAGACGCGTGCAGTTCCACCACCGGGTGACGGGGCAGTTCGCAACCGCGCACCATGGACAGCCACGCGGGAGGATCCCGTGCAGACCTCGCCAGAGACGGCAGGCGGAGCCGAGGGCTTCGCCGCCGCCGACCACGCTTCCGACCGGACACCCGCCTACCTGGGCACCGCGGTGTCCGCTCCACCGGCACCGTGCGCTCCACCGACACCGTCCGCTCCACCGGCATCGTCCACGCCGGCCACCCCGTGTACCGGTACGCCGGCCGCGTTCACGTCCGGCTTCGTACCCCGGGGCCTGGCCTGGACGCTGCCCGCGGGCCCGGGCTGCGCGAGCCACGCCCGAAGGGTCCTGGCCGAGGCGCTGGCCGAGGCGGGCGTGGACCGGTCGGTCATCGGTGACGCCCAGCTGATGGCGAGCGAGCTCGCCACCAACGCCCACCAGCACGCCCGCGACCACGGCCCGCATGAGCTCTGGCTCTACACCGGGCCGCCCGGTGAGACCCGGTGCGCGGTCTTCGACCGGCATGTGTCGGCCCGGCTGACGGGCTACTCGTGGACGTCGGGCGACTTCGGCCGCGGGCTGAGCATCGTCCAGGAGCTCTCCGAAGGGCGCTGGGGGATGCTGCGGGCGCTGTCGCGGCGTACTCCCAGAGTGCAGGGCAAGGCGGTGTGGTTCACCATCCCGGGCCAGGTCCGGCTTCCGGTGCACCTGCTCGGCCGCCCCGCCGGCTGAACCTCACACGCTTCCGGCGTCGGTCCTGGCCTGCCGGGCGACCTCAGGCCGGGCGACCTCAGGCTGGGCGATCTCAGGCTGGGCCTCCTCGACCCGCGCCTGCTCAGGCTGGGCCTGCTCGGTCCGGGCCTGCTCTACGGCGGGGGCGATGTCGGTGAGGAGCGTCAGGAGCGAGCGGGCCAGCAGCGTGTGCACCTGGCCGCGGTCGAGGGTGCTCTCCTGCAGCCACTGCCGGGTGGCGGCGTCCGCCAGGCCGGAGTACGAGCGCAGTACGGCGCGGACCGTGTCGTTCGGGTGCGTCACCCGCAGCACGGTGAGCATGTGCTCGACGGTGAGGTCGCGGGCGCGGTGGATGATGTGCAGCAGTTGCGGGTCGCGGCCGAAGCCCTCGGCGTCCACGGCGGCGAACCAGGTGGTGGCGTTGGCCTCGGCGGCGTCCAGGAAGAGCCCGACGCACATGTCGACGGCGTCCGCCAGCGGCTGCGACTCGTCCGGCGGCGGGGCCTGCACCGCGATCGAGTGCGACAGGCCGCGGACGACCTCCAGGAACAGCTCCCGCTTGGTGCCGAAGTAGTAGTGCAGCAGCCCGCGCCGTACACCGGCCTCCTCCGCGATGGCGGACGTGGAGACGTCGGCGTACGGGAGTTCGGTGAACATCCGCCGCGCCACGCCGAGGATCTGGTCGCGTCGCTCGTCTCGGGGCAGCCGCTGGTAGCGGGGGGTCCGGTCGGGACGGGGGAGGGACGGGGCCACCTGTACAGCCTATGCCGCGGTACGGCGCGCACGGCACCGCTGTGCAGAGCCCGCAGGCCGCCTCGTGCATTGTCCCTCGCTGCGCTGTCACCCTGCCGCGACTTGGGCGGTCCCAGGCGATATGCCATTCTGTGCAGGCGACGGAAGCGGAGGAACCCGGTGCGAATCCGGGGCTGTCCCGCAACTGTGACCATGGGGAGCTTCCCCTCGCGTTCGGCCACGGCGTCCCGTACGGGACGCTGGAAGGCCGAGGGGGAGTGGCGATCCGGGAGCCAGGAGACTCCGGCCGTCGCGGGGGACGCGGGTGACCGCCGGCTCGAGACGGCTCGGGTTCGTCCCTCTGCAGGACCGCCACGGGCGTGGATACCCGAGGGAAGGACGATGAGGCATGCCCTGTCTGATGGGCCGATGAGCCGCGCGCGAGGCGCCGCGGCGCGCTACCCCTTTTCCGCCGTCGTCGGGATGGACGACCTCAAGCTGGCATTGCTGATCAACGCGGTGTCGCCGGGTGTCGGCGGCGTGCTGGTCCGGGGCGAGAAGGGCACCGCGAAGTCGACGATCGTCCGCGCGCTGGCCGATCTGCTCCCCTCGGTCCAGGTCGTGGCGGGCTGCCGCTTCGGCTGCGCGCCGCGCGATCCCGACCCCGGCTGCCCGGACGGCCCGCACCCGGTCTTCGACGACGATGACGACGAGGTCGAGGGCGAACGGCCCGAGGGTGAACGGGCCGGGGGTGCACGGGGCGAGAGTGCACGGGGCAAGAGCGCGCGGGCGCAGCCGGTCGAACGGCCCGGGGCCGAGGAGCGGCCGGCCCGCCTGGTGGAACTGCCCGTCGGGGCCTCCGAGGACCGGCTCACCGGCTCCCTGGACATCGAGCGGGCGCTCACCGAGGGCGTGAAGGCGTACGAGCCCGGCCTGCTGGCCGCCGCCCACCGCGGGGTGCTCTACGTCGACGAGGTCAACCTGCTGCACGACCACCTGGTCGACCTGCTGCTGGACGCGGCCGCGATGGGCGAGTCGTACGTGGAGCGCGAGGGCGTGTCGATCCGGCATGCCGCGCGCTTCCTGCTGGTCGGCACCATGAACCCGGAGGAGGGCGAGCTGCGGCCGCAGCTGCTCGACCGGTTCGGGCTGACCGTCGAGGTGGCGGCCACCCGCGACCCGGCGGAGCGGGCCGAGGTCGTCCGGCGGCGGCTGGACTTCGAGGAGGACCCGGTCCGGTTCGCGTCGGGCTGGGCGGTCGCCGAGGCCGAGCTGGCGGCCCGGATCTCCGCCGCTCAGTCCCGGCTCGCGCGGGTGGAGCTCGGCGACGCCGCGCTCCGGCAGATCACCGCGGTCTGCGCCGCGTTCGAGGTGGACGGCCTGCGCGCCGACCTGGTCACGGCGCGGGCCTCGATCGCGCTGGCCGCCTGGCACCGGCGCACCGTGGTCACGGCCGAGGACGTACGGACGGCGGCCCGGCTGGCGCTGCCGCACCGCCGCCGCCGCGACCCGTTCGACGCGCCCGGCCTGGACGAGGACCGCCTGGACGAGATCCTCCAGGAGCACGCCGGCCCCGGGGACGGCGGTCCTTCGGAGCCTGAGCGGCCCGAGGAGCCCGAGCCGCCGCAGGACGATGACGGACCCGATGACGACGGCCCCGGCGACGGCGGCGGGGACGGCGACGGCCCGGGTGGCGGCAAGCCCGACGGCCCCGGCGGCGACGCGGTGCTCAGCGTGCTCGACGCGCTGCTGAGCGGGCGGCCGGTGACCGACTCCGATGGCGCCCGTCCCGCCGACGAGCGCCACACTCCGGCGGATCCCAGTGATCCCAGTGATCCCAAGGAAGGCAAGGAAGGCAAGGAAGGCAAGGAAGGCAACGAGCCCGCCGAGAGCGAGCCCGCGCCGGCGGACGCCGCGTTCAAGCCTCGCCTCTTCACCGTGCCCGGGATGGGTGCGGGCGCGCCCGGCCGCAGGTCCAAGGCCCGCAGCCCGTACGGGCGGGTCTCCGGGGCCCGGCCCGGCTCGCGCGGCCTGCACCTGAACGCGACGCTGTACGCCGCGGCCCCGCACCAGCACGCGCGCGGCCGTACCGGTCCCGGGATCGTCGTCGCGCCGCCCGACCTGCGGGAGGCGGTACGGGACGGGCGCGAGGGCAACCTGGTGCTGTTCGTCGTCGACGCCAGCGGCTCGATGGCCGCCCGGCGGCGGATGCGCGCGGTGAAGGGCGCGGTGCTCAGCCTGCTGCTGGACGCCTACCAGCGCCGCGACAAGATCGGGCTGATCACGTTCCGGGGCACCGGCGCGGAGCTGGCGCTGCCGCCGACGTCGTCGGTCGAGGCCGGCGCGCGGCGGCTGGAACGGCTGCCCACCGGCGGCCGTACGCCGCTGACCGCCGGCCTGCTGCGCGCCGCCGAGACGCTGCGGGTCGAGCGGATGCGCGATCCGGCCCGCCGGCCGCTGCTGGTCGTGGTCACCGACGGCCGCGCCACGCACGGCCCCGATCCCAGCGCGGCGGCCGGGCTGCTGGCCGATGTGGCGTCGGTCGTCGTCGACTGCGAGTCGGGTCCGGTACGGCTCGGGCTGGCGGCCGAACTGGGCGTACGGCTCGGTGCCGAGACCGTACGGCTGGAGGATCTCGGCTCTGACGAACTGGCCGGGGTCGTCCGGGCCTCCAGGAAGGTGGCGTAGCGATGCCGCAGGGCAAGCCGGAGTACGTGCCCGAGGACGGGCTGACGACCAGGCAGCGCCGCAACCGGCCGCTGGTGATCGTCCACACGGGTCCGGGCAAGGGGAAGTCGACCGCCGCGTTCGGGCTGGCGCTGCGCGCCTGGAACCAGGGCTGGGCGGTCGGGGTGTTCCAGTTCGTCAAGTCCGCCAAGTGGCGGATCGGCGAGGAGCGGGCGCTGCGCGTGCTCGGCGAGAGCGCCGAGGGCGGCTCGGTGACCTGGAACAAGATGGGCGAGGGCTGGTCGTGGATCCAGCGTCCGGGCACCGAGGCCGACCATGAGGCCGACGCCCGCGAGGGCTGGGAGCAGATCAAGCGCGATCTGGCCGCCGAGGCGTACCGCTTCTACGTCCTGGACGAGTTCACGTACCCGATGAAGTGGGGCTGGATCGACGTCGAGGACGTCATCGCGGCGCTCAAGGACCGGCCCGGCGACCAGCATGTGGTGATCACCGGCCGGGACGCCGATCCGCGGCTGGTGGAGTTCGCCGACCTGGTCACCGAGATGGGCAAGGTGAAGCACCCGATGGACGGGGGCCAGAAGGGTCAGAAGGGCATCGAGTGGTGAGCGGTCCACGGATCGCCGCTCCCCGGCTGGTGGTGGCCGCGCCCGCCTCGGGCAGCGGCAAGACGACCGTCGCGACCGGCCTGATGGCGGCGCTCACCGCGCGCGGGACGGCCGTGTCGCCGCACAAGGTCGGGCCCGACTACATCGATCCCGGCTACCACGCACTGGCCACCGGCCGCCCGGGCCGCAACCTGGACCCGTGGCTGACGTCCCCGGAGCTGATCGTTCCGCTGTTCCTGCACGGGTTCCAGCAGGGGCCGGTGGGCGCGGGCGTGGCGGTGGTCGAGGGCGTGATGGGCCTGTACGACGGCGCGGCCGAGCAGGGCGAGTTCGCCTCGACCGCGCATGTCGCCAAGCTCCTGGACGCGCCCGTCGTTCTGGTGGTCGACGCGTCGGCGGCGGGACGTTCGGTGGCGGCGACCGTCCACGGGTTCCGTACGTACGGCGACATTCGCCTCGGCGGGGTGGTCCTCAACCGGATCGGCTCGGACGGGCACGAGCGGATGTGCCGCGAGGCCGTCGAGGAACTGGGCGTTCCGGTGCTGGGCGCGCTGCGGCGCCGCGACGACATCGAGACGCCGTCCCGGCACCTCGGGCTGGTCCCGGCGGCGGAGCGCAGCGCCGAGGCCGTCGCCACGGTCGAACGGCTGGGCGCGCTCGTCGCCGCCTCGTGCGACCTCGACGCCCTGATGGCGCTGGCCCGTACCGCTCCCGACCTGTACGCCGAGCCCTGGGACCCGCGCGAGCAGGTCGTCCCCGTTCCGGAGCGGCCGCGGATCGCGGTGGCGGGCGGACCGGCGTTCACGTTCGGGTACGCGGAGAACGAGGAACTTCTCGCGGCGGCCGGCGCCGAGGTCGTCCGGTTCGATCCGCTGCGCGACGAGCGGCTGCCGGACGGGACGCGCGGCGTCGTCATCGGCGGCGGTTTCCCCGAGATGTACGCCTCCGGCCTGTCGGCGAACGAGCCGCTGCGCCGCGACCTCGCCGCGTTCGCCACCGCCGGTGGCCCTGGCGGAGGCGGCGGGCCGGTGTACGCGGAGTGCGCCGGCCTCCTCTACCTCGCGAGCGAGCTGGACGGCAAGCCGATGTGCGGTGTCCTGAAGGATGTGACGGCGACCATGGCCCCGCGCCTGACCTTGGGCTACCGGTCCGCCGTGGCCGTCTCCGACTCGATCGTCGCCCGTACCGGGGAACGGGTGCGGGGCCACGAGTTCCACCGCACCGTGACCGAGCCGGGCCACGGCGACACGGCCGCCTGGCAATGGACGACCTCCGGCCCCCAAGGTTTCGTGCAGGGCCGTTGCGTCGCCTCCTACCTGCATCTTCACTGGGCGGGGGAACCCGCGTTCGCCGAGCGGTTGACCCGGGGAGCGGCCACATGACCGGCCATGTGACAGGCCGGACGCCCGGCTTCGAGGGGTCCGGCTTCGACCAGCGGCTGAGCCTGGCGGGCGAGCGCGTGGCGCTGCGCCCGTTCCGGCCGGACGACGCGGGCGTGCTCGGCACGGCGATGGCGGCCGGCGAGGAGTTCCTGCCGCCGATCGTCCCGCCGCCCGGCGAGGCCATGGACTGGTGGCTGCGCACGGGGGTCCACGACATCGCCCGTTCGGGCATGGGCCTGCACAGCGTGGTCGAGGACGCCGCGACCGGCGAGCTGAGCGGCGCGATCGGGATCTTCCGCGTCGACGCGCCCGCGCGGGCGGCCGAGGCCGGGTACGGGATCCGGCCCGGCGCGCGCGGCCGCGGCCTGGCCACCGACGCGCTCCGCACGCTCGCGGGCTGGGCGCTGCGCGACGGCGGCCTCAACCGGATCGAGCTGCGTATCGACGTCACCAACCACCCCTCGATCCGGGTCGCGGAGAAGGCCGGGTTCCAGCGGGAGGGGATCCTGCGCGCTGCCGGGAGCACAGCCGAGGGCGAGGCGGCGATCGACCAGCACGTGTTCAGCCTCCTGGCCTCCGACCTGGAGGAACGCGAGCGCGGCACGCCGGCGAAGCGGCTGGTCGGCGTCGGTGTCGGGCCCGGCGATCCGGAGCTGGTGACCGTTCAGGGCATACGAGCCCTGCAGGAGGCCGACGTCGTGCTGGTGCCGGTGATGGCGCTGGACGAGGAAGGCCGCGCCGAATCGGTCGTCCGCGCGTACACCGGCAAGGCCGAACGGGTCGTGTTCGCCCTCAACGACCGGGGCGGCGTCACGTCCCGGCGCGCCAAGGCCTGGGACGCCGCAGCCGAACGTGTCGTACGCGCCTTCGACGAGGGTGCCGGGACCGTCGCGTTCGCGACCATCGGCGACCCCAACGTCTACTCGACGTTCACCTACCTGGCGCAGACCGTACGAGAGCTGCGGCCGGAGACCGAGATCGCGACCGTGCCCGGCATCACCGCCATGCAGGACCTGGCCGCCCGTTCGGGCACCGTGCTCGCCGAGGGCTCGGAGTCGATCGGGCTGGTCCCGCTGACCGGCGGCGTCGAGGCGTTCCGGACCGCGCTGGAGACCGGCGACACCGTCGTGGCGTACAAGTTCGGCTCTGTCGCGGGCGAGGTGATCGAGGTGCTCAAGGAGGCCGGACGGCTCGACGGTGCCTGCTACGGCGCGCGGCTCGGCCTGCCCGGCGAGGAGATCCGGCCCGCGCGCGAGCTCGCCGGGCCCGTTCCGCACCTGTCCACCCTGCCGTACCTGTCGACATTGATCGTGCCGGGCCGCCGTACGGCTCGTGGAGGGAGACTCTGATGGGCCCTCAGAAAACGGGCAGGGTGCTGTTCGTGGGCGCCGGGCCGGGGGCGGCCGACCTGCTGACGTTCCGTGCGGCTCGCGCGATCGCCGCCGCCGATGTCGTGATCTGGGCGGCGAGCCTGGTCCATCCGGACGTGCTCGAGCACGCCCGCGCGGACGCCGAGATCGTCGACTCGGCGCGGCTTCCGATGGAGGGCGTCCTCCCGTACTACGAGCGGGCGGTCGCCGAAGGGCTGACCATCGCCCGCATCCACTCGGGCGATCCCGCGCTGTGGGGCGCGCTGCAGGAGCAGCTCGACCGCTGCAAGGAGATGGGCCTGGAGACCGAGGTCGTCCCGGGCGTCTCCGCCTTCAGCGCGGTCGCGGCCGTGGTGGAACGCGAGCTGACCATTCCCGAGGTGGCGCAGTCGGTCGTGCTGACCCGGCTCGGCGGCGGCAAGACGCCGATGCCTCCGGGGGAGGAGGTACGGGAGTTCGCGCGGCACGGGACGACGATGGCGCTGTTCCTGTCGGCGGCCCGTTCCGGCCAGCTGCAGGAGGAGTTGCTGGCGGGCGGCTACCCCGAGGACACCCCGTGCGTCGTCGCGTACCAGGCCACCTGGCCGGACGAGCTGATCGTACGGTGCTCGCTGGGCGAGCTGTCGGCCACGATCAAGGCGCACAAGCTGTGGAAGCACACGCTCGTGCTGGTCGGCCCGGCGCTGGCGGCGGGCGGTACCCGTTCGCACCTCTACCATCCGGGGCACTTCCATGGTCACCGGCGTGCCGAGCGGTCGGCACGGCAGCGGCTTCGGGAGGCTCGACGCCCATGAGCGAAGATGCGGACTCGATGAGCGAAGAGCACGGGACACGGGTGCTGCACGGCGGCGGTCCGCTGGGACGTGCCGCGCCCAAGATGCTGCCCAAGCTGCCCGCCGCCTGCTTCGTCCAGGCCACCGACCTCAAGGACGCGGTACGGCAGGCGGCCGAGGACGGCGTCATCCAGCTGATCCTTTTCGCCACGGCGGAGTCGCTGGATCAAGCCGACGTGCAGGCCCCGCTGGCCGAGATCACCACGGACATGGGCGGCAGTCCCCTACGAGCAGCGGAGACAGGTTCGATCCGGGCCGCGTACGAGCAGTGGGACGAGGCAGGCCTCCTCGGCAAGTGCGGAAGGGAGCTGTGCCGCCGGGTGGCCGACGACCTCGAACGCACCGCCGGCGCGGCCTTCGCGGCGCAGGTGGTCCTGCTCGATCCCGCCGCCGAGCGGATGATCGGCATGTACGGGCGGCTGCGGCGATGAGCACCGCCCTGCTGACCGTCCTCGGCCATGACGGGTCGCCGCCCACCGGCGAGGCCCGCGAGCTGCTGGAACGCGCCGCGCTCGTGGTCGGCGGCGGCCGCCATCTGGCCGCCCTTCCGGTGCCCGCGAGCGCCCGTACGCTCGTCATGGGCGAGCTCCGCACCGCCCTGGACGCGATCGACGCCGAGCTGGAGAAGGACGGCCGGGTCGTGGTGGTGGCCAGCGGCGATCCCGGTTTCTTCGGCATCGTCCGGGCCCTGCGCGAGCGCGGGCACCGGCCCCGCGTCCTGCCGGCGATGTCGTCGGTGGCCACCGCGTTCGCGCGTGCCGGGCTGCCCTGGGACGACGCGCTCGTGGTGTCCGCGCACGGCCGCGAGCTGCGCCGCGCCGTCAACGCCTGCCGCGCGCATCCCAAGGTCGCGGTCCTGACGGCACCCGGTTCCGGGCCCGCCGAGCTGGCCCGCGAGCTGTTCCCGCAGACGCCGCGCACGTTCGTGGTGTGCGAGGACCTCGGCGGCCGGAACGAGCGGGTCGTGCACGTCCGTCCGGCCGAGGCCACCACCCGTCCCTGGCGCGACCCGAACGTCGTCCTCGTGCTCGACCCGCGCCGCTCCAACGGCGAGCGCGGCTGGATCGCCGGGACGAGGCCGGGCCCGGACGGCTGGGCGCTGCCCGATGCCGCGTTCCGTCCCGGCGGGATCGGGACGGCGCCCGAGGTGAGGGCGTTCGTGCTGGCCAGGCTCGCTCCCCGGGTCGGCGACATGATCTGGGACGTGGGCGCCGGCGGCGGTGAGGTCGCGATCGAGTGCGCCCGTTTCGGTGCCGCCGCCGTCGCCGTCGAACGGGACCTGGCGGCCTGTGAGCGCATCCGCGGCAACGTACGGGAGCATCGCGTCAAGGTCGCGGTCTCGCGCGGGCGGGCCCCGGCCGTACTGGATCACCTGCCCGAGCCCGACGCGGTCTACGTCGGCGGGGGCGGCCCGGACGTCGCGCGGGCGTGCGCCTCGCGCGCGCTGCGGAGCGTCGTGGTCGTGGTGCGGGAGCCCGGACGGGTCCAGGCCGCGATCGACGCGCTGGAGAGGGAGTCCCTGACCACCGGCGCCGTGCAGCTACATACGACCCCGTTTAAACAGGGCAAACAGAGCAAACAGGGCAAGCAGGACCAGCGGGAGGAGACGCCGCCCGTGTTCGTCGTCTGGGGTGACCGGGAGGCCGCGATCCCCGATACCCGCCGTAAGGGACCGTCCGGCAAGACGGTCGTGACGATCACGCAGCTCTCGTCCGGCGAAGGGAGCCTGCTGTGATCGGCGTCGTCGCGGCGACCGCGGGCGGCCGGAACGCCGCCGCGGCGCTGGCCGCCGCCTGGCCCGGCGAGGTGCTCGCGTTCACCGAGCAGAAGGCGGGCGAGGGGCTGCGCGAGGCGTGGAAGGCCTGCGACGCGATCGTCAGCTTCCTGGCGGTCGGCGCCACGGTACGGGTGCTGGCGCCGCTGCTGGAGCACAAGACCAGCGATCCGGCCGTGGTCTGCGTGGACGAGGGCATGCGGTTCGCGGTCGCGGTCCTGGGCGGCCATCACGGCGCGAACCTGCTGGCCAGGCGGCTCACCGGGGTCCTCGGCACCGAGCCGGTCGTCACCACCGCCAGCGATCGGACGGGCGTCGCCCCGCTCGACTCGTACGGCGCGGACCTCGGCTTCACCGTCCACAATCCGGACATGCTCGCCCACGTCGGCGCGGCGGTGCTCTCGGGAGAGCCGATCTCCCTGGAGGGCACCGACCACTGGCCGCTCCCGGCCCTGCCGCCGAATGTCGCCCTCGACATGAACGGCGACGCGGCGGACGCCTCGACCGGGATCTTCGTGACCGACGGCGCCGAGATCGAGTGCATGTGCCACGAGTCGTGGTTCGGCAACCGGCTCGTCTACCGGCCGCCGTCGCTCGTGGTCGGGGTGGGCTCGGCGCGCGGCGTGACGGCCGGGGAGGTCGGCCGGCTGATCGATGTGACGCTCGCCGGCGCGGGGGTCTCGCCCGAGTCGGTCCGGTGCCTGGCGACCGTGGACCTCAAGGCCGACGAGGCGGGCATCCTGCGGGCCGCCGAGGAGCGAGGCTGGGAGGTCGTCACGTTCCCGGCGGAGGTACTGGCCGGTGTCGACGTGCCCAACCCGTCCGAGGTCGTACGGGACGAGGTCGGCACGCCGAGCGTCGCCGAGGCGGCGGCACTGCACGCGGCCCGCTCGTTCGGCAAGAGCGCCGAACTGGTCGCCGAGAAGCACAAGTCGGCCAACGCCACGGCCGCCGTCGCGCGGCTCGCTCCCCGGGGGCGGCTGAGCATCGTCGGCCTGGGGCCGGGCGCCCGCGACCTGCTCACCCCGCGCGCCGTCGAGGCGCTGCGGCGGTCCTCGGTGGTGGTGGGCCTCGACCAGTACGTGGACCAGGTCCGCGACCTGCTCCGTCCCGGGACGAGGATCGTGACCAGCGGCCTGGGCCAGGAGGAGGAACGCGCCCGTACCGCCGTGCAGGAGGCGGCGGCGGGACGCGCGGTGGCGCTGGTCGGGTCGGGGGACGCGGGCGTGTACGCGATGGCGAGCCCGGCGCTGGAGTTCGCCACCGACGACGAGTTCGCCATCGACGTCGACGGGGTCCCCGGCATCACCGCCGCCGCGGCCGCGTCCAACCTGCTCGGCGCCCCCCTCGGGCACGACCACGCCTACATCTCCCTCTCGGACCTGCACACCCCCTGGGAGATCATCGAACGGCGGGTGCGCGCCGCCGCCGAGGGGGACTTCACCGTCTGCTTCTACAACCCGCGCAGCCGGGCCCGTGACTGGCAGCTGCCCGAGGCGCTGCGGATCCTGGCCGGGCACCGCCCGCCCGGCACCCCGGTCGGGCTCGTCCGCAACGCCTCCCGCCCGGACGAGACGGTCACGGTCACCACGCTGGCCGGGGTGGACCCGGGCGCGGTCGACATGTACACCGTGGTCCTGGTGGGATCGAGCCGCAGCCGTACGGTGGCCGGGCGATTTATTACTCCCAGGGGGTACCGATGGAGCTCCGAGCCGATCGAGCCGAAGGAACAGACCGAGCCGGAAGTACCGGACGAACAGAGCGAGGGGTGCCCGTGAACGCCCGCCGTCCCCACCCCATCGAGGAGCGGTCGTACCAGATCCTGCGGTCGCGCGTCGATCTCAGCCCGATGCCGCCGCTGTGGCGGGCCGTCACCGAGCGGGTGATCCACGCCAGCGCCGACCTGGAGTACGCGGTGGACCTGCAGACCCGCGAGGAGTACCTGGAACGGGGCTGGGACGCGCTGCGCGCCGGGGCCCCGATCGTCGCCGACGTCGGCATGGTCGCGGCCGGGATCACCGCCCGCGAGTCGATCTGCCATGTGAACGATCCGGCCGCGGCCCGGATGGCGCGGGCCGCGGGCATCACCCGTTCCGCCGCCGCCGTCCGGCTCTCGTACGCCGAGGTCGGTCCCGGCGCGGTCTGGGTGGTCGGCTGCGCCCCCACCGCGCTGTTCGAGATCATCAACCGCCGGGTGATGCCCGCCCTGGTCATCGGGCTGCCGGTGGGCTTCGTCGGTGCCGCCGAGTCCAAGGAGGCGCTGCGGGCCAGCGGCCTCCCGCAGCTCAGCAACGTCTCCGAGAAGGGCGGCTCGGCGGTCGCCGCGGCCGCCGCCAACGCGCTGCTCTACCTGGAGCCGCCCGGCCACGAGCCGTTCACCTACCAGCCGGCCGACCACGAGGCCGCCAACCACGGGCTGACCAACCACGGGCTGACCAACCACGGGCTGACCAACCATGAGGCCGCCAACCACGGGCCGGCCGGTCAGCAGCCGCCGGACCAGGTGCAGCCGCGCCACGAGGGGGACTACTGGTGAGCGCCCGGGCCAGACCGGCGCTGCTGGTCGCGGGGCACGGAACGCGCGACACCGACGGCGTCGCCGACTTCGGTCGGTTCATGGAACGGCTGCGCGCCCGCATGCCGGTGACCGTGGCCGGCGGGTTCATCGAGCTGTCCCCGCCCCCGCTGACCGAGGTCGTCTCGGGCCTGTACGGGGAGGGGCACCGGCATGTGGTGACCGTCCCGCTCGTCCTCGTCGCGGCCGGGCACGGCAAGGGCGACATCCCGGGCGCGATGGCGCGCGAGATCATCCGCCATCCGGGCCTGTCGTACACCTACGGGCGCCCGCTCGGGCCGCATCCCACCCTGCTCGCCCTCCTCGAAGAGCGCATGCGGGCGGCCCTCGGCTCCACTCCGGTGGACGAGACCACGGCGGTCCTGCTGGTGGGGCGCGGATCGACCGATCCCGACGCCAACGCCGAGGTGCACAAGGTCGCACGGCTGTTCTGGGAGGGACGCGGCGCCGCCGGCCCGGCCCAGGCAGGCGGGCTGATGGGCGTGGAACCGGCGTTCGTGTCCCTGGCCCACCCGAGCGTGCCCGAGGGTTTGGAACGGCTTCGTAAGCTGGGTGCTCGGCGGATCGTCGTCCTCCCGTACTTCCTGTTCCGGGGCGTCCTGCCGGACCGTGTCGCCGATGCGGCACGGTCGTACGCGGCGGACCACGCGGAGGTGGACATCCGCCGCGCCGAGGTGATCGGAGACTGCGACGGGCTCGCCGGCGTGGTGATCGAACGGTACGAGGAGGCCCTCGCGGGGGACATCCGGATGAACTGCGACACCTGCGTCTACCGGATCGCCATGCCGGGCTTCGAGCACCGCGTGGGCGCGCCGCAGACACCACACGACCATCCGGAAGACCCCGCCGACGGCCATGGACACGGCCGCGGTCATGAACATGGACACGGACACGCGCATGCACACTGACATTCCGCCCCCCGAACATCCCGCTCAGCAGTTCGACCTGCGCCATCACGGCGACGTGGAGGTCGGCGGTGGACTGATCGACTTCGCCGTCAACGTCCGTACCGGTACCCCTCCGGACTGGCTGGCCGACCGGCTGCGGGCCTCGCTCAGCGGCCTGGCCGCCTACCCCGATCCCACCCCCGCCCGCCGCGCCGTGGCCCGCCGGCACGGCCGCGCCGCCGCCGAGGTGCTGCTCACCGCCGGCGCCGCCGAGGCGTTCGTGCTGCTCGCCCGGGTGCTCACGCCGCACCGCGCGGTGGTCGTCCACCCGCAGTTCACCGAGCCCGAGGCCGCCCTGCGCGCCGCCGGCCACGACGTCGAACGGGTCGTCCTCGGCGCGGACTTCACCCTCGACCCGGCCGCCGTCCCGCAGGACGCCGACCTGGTCGTGATCGGCAACCCCACCAACCCGACCTCGGTCCTGCATCCGGCCGCCGCCGTGGCGCGGCTCGCCCGCCCCGGCCGCACGGTCGTGGTGGACGAGGCGTTCATGGACTGCGTGCCCGGCGAGCCGGAGAGCCTGGCCGGACGGCTGCCGCCCGGCGTGGTCGTCATCCGCAGCCTCACCAAGACCTGGGGGCTGGCCGGGCTGCGCGCGGGCTACATCCTGGCCGAGCCCCGCCTGATCGCCGAGCTGGCCGGGGCGCAGCCGCTGTGGGCGGTCTCCACGCCCGCGCTCGTCGCGATCGAGGAGTGCTCCGCGCCGGCCGCCGTCGCCGAGGCGGACGCCTGGGCCGCCGAGATGTCCGCCGAACGCGACCGCCTGGCCGCCGAGCTGGCCGGACGCGGGCTCTACGTCGTCCCCCAGGCGCGCGCCTCGTTCCTGTGCGTGCGGGTCCCGGACGGGCTCGGCATCAGGGCCCTGCTGCGGCAGCGCGGCTATGCCGTCCGGCGCGGCGACACGTTCCCGGGCCTCGGAACCGACTGGCTGCGGATCGCGGTACGCGACCGTACCGCCAACGACGACCTGCTGAAGGTGCTCGGTGACCTGGGCATCTGAGGCCGCAAAGGGAGACAGCGTGAGCTTCAGCGTGATCGACGAGACGATCGCCGCCATCCGGCCCCTGGACGAGGCCGCGATGCGCGACGCCCGCGAGCACCAGGCCAGGCTCACCAAGCCGCCCGGCTCGCTCGGCGTGCTGGAGGAGGTTCCGGTACGGCTCGCCGGGCTGACCGGCCAGTGCCCGCCGCCGCTGCCCGAGCCCGCCGCCGTCGCGATCTTCGCCGCCGACCACGGCGTGCACGCCCAGGGCGTCTCGCCGTGGCCGCAGGAGGTCACGGCGCAGATGGTGGCCAACTTCCTGGCCGGCGGCGCGGTGGTCAACGCGTTCGCCGGGCAGGTCGGCGCCACCGTCAGCGTCGTGGACGTGGGCGTCGCCTCCGACCTGGACGAGGCGCCCGGCCTGCGCCGCCGCAAGATCGCCTACGGTACGGCCGATCTGACCCAGGGCCCCGCGATGACCGCCGAGCAGGCCCGGGAGGCCATGACGGCGGGCATCGAGGTCGCCCGCGAGCTGGTCGCGTCCGGGGCCCGCTGCCTGCTCACCGGCGACATGGGCATCGCCAACACCACCGCCTCCGCCGCCCTGATCGCCGCGTTCACCGGCCTGCCGCCCGAGCAGGTCACCGGCCGGGGGACCGGCATCGACGACGCGACCCACGCCCGCAAGGTCGAGGTCGTACGGACCGCGCTGGCCCGCCACGGGCTCGACCGCGGGCCCGCCCGCGACGGCGCCGACCCGCTGGCCGTGCTCGCGGCCGTCGGCGGCCTGGAGCACGCCGCGCTCGCCGGATTCGTCCTGGCGGCGGCGGCGCTCCGGGTCCCCGTGATCCTGGACGGCGTGATCGCCGGAGCGGCCGCGCTGGTCGCCGCCGCGCTCGCCCCCGACGTCCTCGGCGCCTGCGTGGCCGGGCACCGTTCGGCCGAGCCCGGACACTCGGCCACCGTCGGCCACCTGGGCCTGCGCCCGCTGGTCGACCTGGAACTGCGGCTGGGCGAGGGCACCGGTGCCCTGCTGGCGTTGCCGCTGGTCCAGGGGGCGGTACGGGTCCTGCACGAGGTCGCCACGTTCGACTCGGCCGGGGTGAGCGCCAAGCCGCCGGAGCAGGATCACGGCATGATCACGGAATGAGTCACGCTCGGCTATCGACTGGGCGGAGGCCCTCTCCATGCACCCGCCGACCCGAGTACCTTTGGTCTCCACAGAAGTCTTCACAGAACTGGTTCGCAAAGACACGTGCCCGTCAACCGCCCTCGTGAACAGCCGCCCAGCGAACGACTCCGCAGCGAACGACCAGCCGGTCCCGATCGAGAGAACACCGACGTGCCCCCGTACCTCCTAGGCCTGCGACTCGGCGGGCGACGCGTGCTCGTCGTCGGCGGCGGCCGGGTCGCCCAGCGCCGCGTACCGGCGCTGCTGGCGGCCGGGGCCGACGTCGTCCTGGTCGCTCCCGAGATCACGCCCTCGCTGGAGGACCTGGCCGGTACGCACGAGATCGTCGCGGCCGGGGAGATCGCCGCGAGCGAGGCCGCCCCGCCGCGCGACCGCGCCGCCGCCGGCGGCCGGCTGACCTGGCTGCGCCGCCCGTACGAGAAGGGCGACTGCCGGGGCGCCTGGCTGGTCCAGGCCGTGACCGACGACGCCAAGGTCAACGCGGCCGTCGCCGCCGAGGCCGAGGCCGGCCGCGTCTGGTGCGTCCGGGCCGACGACGCCGACGCGTCCGCCGCCTGGACGCCCGCGACCGGCACGGTGGGCGAGACCACCGTCGGCGTGCTGGCCGGCGGCGACCCGCGCCGGGCCGCCGGGATCCGCGACGCCGTCGTCGACGGGCTGCGCGACGCCACCCTCGAAGCGCGGCACTCGCGGCACAAGCCCGTCGGGGTCGCGCTGGTCGGCGGCGGGCCCGGCGACCCCGGCCTGATCACCGTGCGGGGACGGCAGCTGCTGGCCCAGGCCGACGTGGTCGTCACCGACCGGCTGGCCCCCCGCGAGCTGCTGGACGAGCTGGCCGCCGACGTCGAGGTCGTCGACGCCGCCAAGATCCCGTACGGGCGTACGGTCACCCAGGAGCGCATCAACGACTACCTGGTCGAACACGTCCGGCAGGGCAAGTTCGTGGTCCGCCTCAAGGGCGGCGACCCGTTCGTGTTCGGGCGCGGCGCCGAAGAGGTCCTGCACTGCGCGAAGCACGGCATCCCGGTCACCGTCGTCCCCGGAATCACCAGCGCGATCGCGGCGCCGTCCGCCGTCGGCATCCCGGTGACCCACCGGGGCGTCACGCAGGAGTTCCACGTGGTCTCCGCGCACGTCGCGCCGGACAGCGCGGCCTCGACGGTCGACTGGCCGTCGCTCGGCCGCGCCCAGGGCACGCTCGTCCTGCTGATGGCGGTCGAACGGATGACCGTCATCGCCGATGCCCTCATGCGCTATGGTCGGTCCCCAGATACGCCGGTCGCCGTGGTCCAGGACGGCACCCTCCCGGGCCAGCGGGCGCTGACGGCCACCCTGGGCACGGTGGCCGACGAGATGAGCGCCGCCGGGGTCCGGCCGCCGGCGATCGTCGTCGTGGGCGACGTGGTGAACGTGGCACGAGAGATCGACATGATTCGAGCGGACATGGGACGGGATCCGTGACACCCCCGGCAGAGCAGAGTGCGGTGCACGACCAGGAGAAGGCGACGGACCGCGACGACAAGGACGGCGACGGCTCCGGCCGTGGCGGCACCGACCGTGCCGGTACGGGCCGTGGCGGCACCGGCCGTGACGGCTTGAACCGTGACGGCACGGGCCGTTCCGCGGCCGGTGGCGACTCGGGCGGCATCACGGTGCGGCAGGGCGAGCTGATCCGTGCCCTGGACGCGCTGCGCGAGCAGCTCGGCGCGTTCGAGTTCCTGCTGGACGTCCCCGGCGTCGACGAGGCCCGCGAGGCGCGGCAGGAGATCCGGAACCAGCTCGACGACTACGTGCTGCCCCGGATCCAGGCGGCCGGCACCCCGATGCTGGTGGTGCTCGGCGGTTCCACCGGCGCGGGCAAGTCCACACTGGTCAACACCCTTGTCGGGGCGCGGGTCAGCGCCACCGGCGTGCTCCGGCCGACCACCAGCAGCCCGATCCTGGTGTGCCATCCCGACTTCACCGACTGGTTCCTGACCGGGCCGATGCTGCCCGGCATGGGCCGGGTCCGCGGCCCGGCGCCGGACGCCATCGCCGGTGACCAGCTGGTCATCATCGGCAGCGACGCGCTGCCGCCCGGCCTCGCCCTGCTCGACAGCCCCGACTTCGACTCGGTCTTCGAGGACCACTACGAGTTCGCGACCAAGCTGATGGCCGCCGCCGACCTCTGGCTGTGCGTCACCACCGCCGCCCGCTACGCCGACGCCCAGGTCTGGGACATGCTGCGGCGCGCCAAGGACAACGGCGCCACGATCGGCGTCGTCCTGTCCCGCGTCCCCCTGGGGGCCCGGTCGGGGGCGGTCGACAAGGAGAGCCCGGCGGACCTGTCGGGCCCGGCCGGACCCAAGAGCGCGGGCGGCAACGAGATCGTCGCCCACTTCGGCGAGATGCTCGAGGAGCACGGCGTCGGCGACGCCCGCCGGTTCACCGTTCCCGAGACCCGCGTCGAGGACAGCCGGCTGCCTGAGGAGGCCGCCGAGGACATCCGCGACTGGCTGGTCGGCGTCGCCGAGAACGTCGAGGACCGCACGATCGTCATCGGCGACACCCTGGCCGGCGTCCTCGACAGCTTCCGTACCCGCGTCCCCGAGCTGGCCAAGCAGGTCGAGCTCCAGGTCGAGAAGCGCGCCGAGCTGGCCCGCGAGGTCGAGTCCGCGTACGGCACGGCCCTGGCCGAGCTGGACGAGGCCACCCGCAACGGCTCGCTGCTGCGCGGCGAGGTGCTGGCCCGCTGGCAGGACTTCGCCGGCACCGGCGACCTGCTGCGCTCGCTGCACGCCCAGCGCGGCCGTCCCGGCCGCCGCGCCAGCAAGCGCCACCGCAGCCCCGCCCGGGTCCGGGCGCTCAAGGCCGCGCTCCGCAGCGGGCTGGAATCGCTGATCGTCTCCTCCGCCGAGCACGGCGCCGAGCAGGTCATCGTCCGCTGGCGCGACCACCCGGCCGGCCGCCAGGTCCTGGCCGGCCCCGCCGCCGGGCTCGGCCACGCCTCGCCCGAGCTGTCCCGCCGCGTCACCCGCGCGGTCAGCTCCTGGCAGGACCACGTCCAGGAGCTGATCCGCACCGAGGGCGTCACCAAGCGCTCGGTCGCCAAGCTGGTCTCGTTCGACTCCGAGGCGGTCTCGCTGGTCCTGATGATCGGCCTGCTCGGGTACGGGACGTCCGACGTCGCCGTCGAGGGCGGCAACAGCGCCGTACCGCAGCGCCTGCTCAAGGCCCTGTTCGGCGCCGAGTCGCTGCGCGGCATGGGCGCCAAGGCCCGCGCCGACCTGCGCAGCCGGATCGGGATGCTGTTCGACGAGGAGTCGATCCGCTACGGGCAGGCCATCGACGCCGCCGGGATCCCCGACGAGACCGTTCCGGTCCAGCTCTACCAGGCCACCTACAACCTCGAGGTCGCCCGATGACCACCTCGGCCATGTCCAGACAAGCCCCGGTCGAGGGTCCCGGTGTGGCCGGGCGCCTCGACGGTCTGGAACGGCTCGTCCAGTACGGCACCGGCCGCCTGGACGCCGACCTGCTCGACGACGCCGGGACGCTCCTGCACCGGGCCGGCCAGCGGCTGCGCCTGTCGGGCGACCACACCGTCGTCACCCTCGCCGGCGGCACCGGCAGCGGCAAGTCCTCGCTGTTCAACGCCGTCTGCGGGCTGGAGCTGTCGTCCACCGGCATGCGCCGTCCGATGACCTCCAAGGCGCACGCCTGCGTCTGGGGCCTGGACGGCGCCGGCCCGCTGCTCGACTGGCTCGAGGTCGACAAGCGGCACCGCTACGCCCGCGCCAGCGCCCTCGACCTGGAGCGCGCCGACTCGTCCCTGCACGGCCTCGTCCTGCTGGACCTGCCCGACCACGACTCCATCCAGGCCGTCCACCGCGCCGAGGTGGACCGCTTCGTCACCGTCGCCGACCTGCTGGTCTGGGTCGTCGACCCGCAGAAGTACGCCGACGCGGCCCTGCACCGCAACTACATCGTCCCGTTCGCCCGGCACGCCGGCGTCACCCTGATCGTGCTCAACCAGATCGACCGGCTCCAGCCCGGCGAAGTGGACGAGTGCGTCACCGACCTGCGCCGCCTGCTGGAGGCCGAGGGCCTCACCGATCCCCGGATCGTCACCACCTCCGCGATCAGCGAGGACGGCGTCAGCGGCTTCCGCGACGTCCTGGTCGACACCGTCGCCGCCCGCCGCGCCCGCGACTCCCGGCTCGACACCGACATCGACAAGGTCGCCGAGCGCTTCGCCGACCACCGCGGCGACACCCCGCCGCCCGCCGGCATCGAGACCGGCCGCCGCGCCGACCTCGTCCAGTCCCTCACCGACGCCGCCGGGGCCCCCGCCGTCGCCGAGGCCATGGAGAGCGCCTACGAACTGCGCGCCGCCGACTTCGTCGGCTGGCCCATCAGCGCCCTGATCACCCGCCTGCGCAGCGACCCGCTGCGCCGGATGCGCCTCACCGAGCTCCGCGAGGAGCTCCGCAACGCCTTCACCGGCCCGATCGGTGCCCAGCAGGGCGACGTCGACAACGCACTCCAGGGCGTCACCGACGGCGTCACCACCGACCTCCCCGCGCCCTGGGCGCGTTCCGTCCGCGCGGCGGCCCGTACCAACGCGGGCGAGCTGCCCGAGGCCCTCGGGGTCTCCCTGATGGAGGCGCTGCCCACGTTCAACCAGGTCCCCGGCTGGTGGTGGCTGGTCAAGACCTGGCAGTACTTCCTCGTCCTGATCAGCGGTCTGGGCCTGCTCTGGATCGTCCTCCTCACCGCCTACAGCCTGCTCGACACCGCCGGCACCAACGCCCTCCTGAGCGAGGCCGGACTGATCCCGTACGTCGCGATCCTCGTCGTCTGCACGCTGGGCATGGGCGCCCTCACCGCCTCGGCCTGCCGCAACCTGGTGGCCCTGTCCTCGGCCAAGCACGGCGAGCGCATGGAGCAGCACATGCGCGAACGCATCGAGCAGGTCGCCGACGAGAAGGTCCTCCGCCCCGTGGCCGACGAGCTGGCCGTCTACACCCGCTTCCGCGACGAGGTAACAGAAGTCCTCCGCTGACCCACCGGGCGCTGGGTCGTCCACGCTGGGTCATCCACGCTGTGTTATCCACAATCTGGCGACCCCCTTCTCCGGCCGCACGCCGTGCCCGCATCGTTGAACGCATGAACGAAGCGCAGATCACCGTGATCGGCTGGATCGCCGCCGAGCCGTACTACACCGTCACCGGCAACGGCACCCCGTTCCTCTCGTTACGCGTCGGCTTCACCCCGCGCCGCTACGACCGCCAGACCGGCCAGTGGCAGGACGTCGAGACGATGTTCCTGACCGTCAACTGCTGGCGCACCCTCGCCGACAACGTCAACGCCTCCGACCTCAAGCGCGGCCAGCCCGTGGTCGTCACCGGCCGCCTCCGCATCCGCCAGTACGAGAAGGACGGCCAGTGGCGCTTCGCCGCCGAGATCGAGGCCACCACCCTGGGCCACGACCTCAACCGGGGCACCGCCGCCTTCCGTCCCATCCAGCGCGGCACCGCCCTGAGCGAGGAGGACCGCCGCGAGGCCCAGCAGGTAGCCGACCAATGGGCCCTGGGAGGCCCGCTCCCCGACGAGAACGACGAGTCCACCGAAACCGAAGCCGCCTGACCCGGGCCCGGCCGGCACCCCCGGCCGGGCACCAGCCCGATGCAATACAGGCTGAGGTAGATCCAGGGAACGCACTGGAGCGCCTACACGCACACGGCACCAGCCTGCGCGGGCCGTATGCAGGTCGCTGGGGAGGGGGAGGGGGTGGGGAAGGGGGACTGCCGGCTCTGGGCGGCCGGCAGCGGGGGCCCGGGGCGCGGGGTTTGGGGACCGCCGGGTGCTGTGGGAGCTTGGGAACGGTGGTGCTAAGGCTTGTCTCAAAGTGGCCTCGGCCACCGCGCGAGCGCGTTACCTGGCCGGTGGGGCGATGCCGGAGGCGAGCCTCACCGGGCAGATCGCGAAGCGATGTCGCGCTCGCACAGGCCCGGTCAGGTGTGAGCCGCCAGGCGAGCACCGTGGGCCGGGACTTTGAAACACTGCTCAGGTCGATCCTGGGCCCCGGGGTGGCGGGGGCGGGCGGCGCCCCCGTGCCGTCGGGGTTGCGGCTGTCTTAAATCCAGGAAACGCCGCGCATGATGTATTCCCCCTCTGGATGTGCTGACGTCAGCGATTTCGCTGGTCCTGCGGTGAGTCCTCCGCTCGGGGACCCACATGTGCGATATCGAAGGTACCGGTTTCCAGCCCACTCCGCACACGTTGCAATTATCGTGTTACACAACGTGAGGCGTAGGGGGGAAGGATGACGGCTGTGCAGTCGTCCGCCGAGGATCGCGGTGGGGAGCTGGCCCGGAGGCCCCGGCGACGGGCGGTTCCGATGCGTCCGTCCCTGCTGGCCGTCTATGTGCCGCTGGTCGTGGCCCTGCACCTGGCGCTGATCGTGGCCGGGCTGCTGAGCACCGTTCCGCGCGCAAATGATCTACTGACTTTTGCCGCGCTGGTGGCGTGCGGGGCGGTCTGCATCGAGGCGACCCGGCGGCTCGGGGTGCCCGCGGGGGTGGCCCGGGACATGCTGTCGGCCTGGTGGCTGCCGGTCGTGCTGCTGCTTCCACCGGTGTACGCCCTCCTGATGCCCGTCCCGTTGCAGGTGCTGCTGCAGTTCCGGGTACGGCGCACGCTGCTGTACCGCCGGATGCTGGTCATGTCGGCGTTGGGCGTGGCGGGGGCCTGCGCCTCGCTGGTCTTCCATCTCGTGGTGCCCGAGCCGCTGGCCCAGCCGCTGTGGGTGCTCGACGGCTACCCCGACGTTCTGGTGGGGGTGGGCTGCGCCGCTCTATTCACCGTGCTGAACGCGATCCTGGTGGCGGTCGCGGCCCATGCCGCCAACCCGGGAGGCCGCTGGCGGGACGTCCTGTGGAATCGCGAGAGCCTGCTCCTGGACGTCGTCGAGTTGTGCGTGGGCATGCTGGTCGCGATCGCGTGCACCCTGTCGCTGGGGCTGCTGCTGCTGGCGTTGCCTCCGGTCGTGCTCCTGCAGCGGAGCCTGATGCACCAGCAGTTGCAGGCGGCGGCCCGTACCGACTCCAAGACGGGGCTGCTGAACGCGGCGGCGTGGCAGCGGGAGGCCGACACCGAGCTGTCCAGGTCCCAGCGCACCCATGATCCGCTGGCGCTGCTGCTGATCGACATCGACCACTTCAAACGGGTCAACGACACCCACGGGCACCTGGTGGGTGATCAGGTCCTGGTGGGCGTGGCCAGCACGCTGTGCGGCCAGCTGCGGGACTACGACGTGGTGGGACGGTTCGGCGGCGAGGAGTTCGTGGTGCTGCTGCCCGGGGCCGACACGGTGGAGGCCTGCCGGGTGGCCGAGCGGCTGCGGGGCCGGGTACGGAGGCTGGCGGTGCCGGCCGAGGACGGCACGGTCGCGGTGACGATCTCGGTGGGGGTTGCGCTCTTCCGGATGCACGGGGAGGATCTGATCGAGCTGCTGGCCGCGGCGGATCTCGCGCTCTACCGGGCCAAGCAGTCCGGGCGTGACCGGGTCTGCCTGCCCGCCGTCGACGGGCCCAAGGCCTCGGAGGGCTGAATCCGGGCCGGGCGCCGGGCCGGGCGCCGATCCGCGCTGCAACGAATGGTGTCCGCGACCCCCTAGTCTTGACGATATGGCGGAGTACATCTTCACGTTTCAGCGCGTGCGCAAGGCGCACGGTGACAAGGTCATTCTTGACGACGTCACCCAGAGCTTCCTGCCCGGGGCGAAGATCGGTGTCCTGGGTCCGAACGGCATGGGCAAGTCGACGCTGCTGCGGATGATGGCCGGTGTGGAGCAGCCCTCCAACGGCGATGCCCGTCTCATGCCCGGCTTCACGGTGGGCCTGCTGGCGCAGGAGCCGACGCTCAACGAGGACAAGACGGTCCTCGGCAACGTCGAGGAGGGCGTCGCCGAGACCAAGGCCCTGCTCGACCGGTTCAACGCGATCGCCGAGCAGATGGCGACCGACTACTCCGACGAGCTGATGGAGGAGATGGGCAAGCTGCAGGAGCAGCTCGACCATCGCAACGCGTGGGACCTCGACAGCCAGCTGGAGCAGGCGATGGACGCCCTGCGCTGCCCGGCGGGCGAGCTTCCCGTGAAGCAGCTGTCGGGTGGTGAGCGGCGCCGGGTCGCGCTGTGCAAGCTGCTGCTCCAGCATCCCGACCTGCTGCTGCTCGACGAGCCCACCAACCACCTGGACGCCGAGAGCGTGCAGTGGCTGGAGCAGTACCTGGAGAAGTACGAGGGCACGGTCCTGGCCGTCACCCACGACCGGTACTTCCTCGACCGGGTGGCCGGCTGGATCTGCGAGGTCGACCGCGGCCGGCTGTACGGCTACGAGGGCAACTACTCGGCCTATCTGGAGAAGAAGGCCGAGCGGCTCAAGGTCGAGGGCAACAAGGACGCCAAGCGCAAGAAGCGCCTCGAGGACGAGCTGGAGTGGGTCCGGTCCAACCCCAAGGCCCGGCAGACCAAGAGCAAGGCGCGGCTGGCCCGCTACGAGGAGATGGCGTCCGAGGCGGCCAAGACCCGCAAGCTGGACTTCGAGGAGATCCAGATCCCGATGGGGCCGCGACTGGGCACCACGGTGATCCGGGCCGAGGAGCTCACCAAGGGCTTCGGCGACCGGCTCCTGATGGAGAAGCTGTCGTTCAACCTGCCGCCGAACGGCATCGTCGGCATCATCGGCCCGAACGGCGTCGGCAAGACCACGCTGTTCCGGATGATCGTCGGTGAGGAGCAGCCCGACTCCGGGGTGCTCAAGGTCGGCGATACCGTGCAGATCTCGTACGTCGACCAGGGCCGCGGCGGGATCGACCCGGCCAAGTCGGTGTGGCAGGTGGTCTCGGACGGGCTCGACCACATCAGGGTCGGCCAGGTCGAGATGCCGTCCCGGGCGTACGTGGCGGCGTTTGGGTTCAAGGGTCCCGACCAGCAGAAGGCCGCCGGGGTGCTGTCGGGCGGCGAGCGCAACCGGCTCAACCTGGCGCTGACCCTCAAGCAGGGCGGCAACGTCCTGCTGCTGGACGAGCCGACGAACGACCTGGACACCGAGACGCTGAGCTCGCTGGAGAACGCGCTGCTGGAGTTCCCGGGCTGCGCGGTCATCACCTCCCACGACCGGTGGTTCCTGGACCGCATCGCCACCCACATCCTGGCGTGGGAGGAAGGCTCGAACTGGTTCTGGTTCGAGGGCAACTTCGCGGACTACGAGAAGAACAAGATCGAGCGGCTGGGCGCCGACGCGACCCGCCCGCATCGGGTCACGCATCGCAAGCTGAAGCGCGCCTGATTCTTCTTCGGGGCGTCGCATCCGGTGTCCGGGTGCGGCGCCCGGGTAGAGGCGCCCGGTGAGGCGATCGGCCGGACGGGTACCATCGGCGCGACCCCCGAGCCCCCTGCCGTCGAACCCCCAGGCGAGGACATGACCGACAACGCCCTGCCCCCGGCCGAGTACCGCCATGTCTACGAGTTCCACCTCCGTTTCGGTGACATCGACTCCCAGGGGCACGTGAACAACGTGAAGTTCCTCGGCTACCTGGAGGACGCCCGGCTGGAGATGTTCCACGGCGACCCGGTGCGCAAGGGCGAGCAGCCGGTCCGGGGCATGGTGATCTCCCGGCACGAGATCGACTACCGGTATCCGCTACTGCCGACCGTCTACCCGATCCGGGTGGAGACCTGGGTCACCCAGGCCCGCGCCGCCTCGTTCAAGCTGGCCTACGAGGTCCGGGACGACGACCACGTCTACGCGGAGGCCATCTCGACACTGGTCGCGTTCGATGTGGAGGCCAACCGGCTGCGCCGCTTCACCCCGGAGGAGCGCGAGTTCATCGGCCGGTACGTCGCACCGTCCGGCTGACGGCGCCGGCCGCACGGCGGCGCTGGAATTGTTCGGTATTCACCGCACCGACCTGGGGTGACGATCTCCTCTTACGGGGAGTAATCAGGGAGGAACTCCCCTCAGCGAGGTGATCGATGTCCCCCTATCTCGCCGCCTGGATCCTCTGGATCATGATGTTCTTCGCCATCGAGCTGCCCGCGGTGTTCAACCGGCAGCAGGGCGACACGCTCTCCGAAGTCATCTGGAACATCTTCGCCATCCGCGGCAAGCCCGTCGGCTGGCAGCTGCGCCGGCTGGCCCTCCTGGTGGGCCTGGTCTGGCTGGTGGCCCATCTCGTCACCGGCGGCTGGGTCTGATAGCTGATCCACCGGGCGTCACGGATCGGTAACAAGCGGCACCGCTGTCCGTTTTGGCTGCACATTTCCCCCTACATTCCTCGCGAATGTGGCGATCCCACTGAAGGGGGAAAGATGCGGCGCGTCTCACGCGGAGCGATGGCGCTCGTGCTTGCCGCGGGACTGTCCGGTGCCGGCACCACGGCATGGGCGGCAGGTCCCACGGCGACGGAGGCGGCGGCGGAGGACATCGCCGCCGAGCTGAAGGCGATCCCCGGCATGAAGGTCGAGGAGAAGGCCTCGACCCTGCCGGGACAGCGGTGGTTCTGGCTGACCTACCGGCAGCCGGTCGACCACCGGCACCCGAAGGGGCAGTGGTTCGAGCAGCGGGTGCTGCTCCAGCACAAGTCGGCCGACCGGCCGATGGTGCTCTACACCAGCGGTTACAACACGCCGACGACGATGTTCAGGTCGGAGCCGACGGCACTGGTCGACGGCAACCAGATTTCGGTGGAGTACCGCTACTTCACCCCGTCCAGGCCCGAGCCCACGGACTGGACGAAGGACACGATCTGGCAGGCGGCCACCGACGAGCACCGGCTGATCGGGGTACTGAAGAAGATCTACAAGGGCCGGTGGATCTCCACCGGCGGCAGCAAGGGCGGCATGACCGCCGTCTATCACAAGCGCTTCTACCCGCGTGACGTCGACGGCAGCATCGTGTACGTGGCGCCCAACGACGTCGACAACGACGACGACAGCCGGTACGACAAGTTCTTCGCGACGGTCGGTACCGACGACGAGTGCCGGGCCCACATCAAGAGCCTGGCGCGGGAGCTCCTCAAGCGGCGCCCGGCGATGCTGGAGAGGTTCAAGGCCGCCGCCGCCGAGAACGGTTGGACGTTCTCCATCCTGAAGACCCCGGACCGGGCGTTCGAGAACTCGGTGATGGACCTCGAGTGGGGCTTCTGGCAGTACATGCTCCAGTCCGACTGCCCGACCCTGCCCGCCCTGGACGCCTCCGACGACACGCTCTACGCGACCCTGGACGCGATCGCCGGGCTGTCGTTCTACACCGACCAGGGGCTCGCGCCGTACATCCCGTACTACTACCAGGCCGGTACGCAGCTCGGCTGGGGTAAGCCACAGTTCTGGAACCTGCGGCCACTGCTGCGCTACGAGGACAGCTACCAGCCCCGGACGTACGTGCCGCGTGACATCCCCATGCGGTTCGACAACGGCAGGGCGATGCGGGACATCGACCGCTGGGTGCGCAACCACGGAAGCCGCCTGATGTTCCTGTACGGCGAGAACGACCCGTGGGGGTCCGAGCGCTTCCGCCTGGGCCGGGGGAGCAGGGACTCGGCGGTGTACGAGGCGCCGGGCATGAACCACAGCGGCAGGCTCATCGACAAGCTGCCCGCCGGCCAGCGGTCCGAGGCGATCGCTGATCTGCTCCGCTGGGCCGGCGTCGAACAGCGCGCCGGGGTGCTCTCGACGACGCCCTCGGACGCGACCGACCCGATGCTGCAGAAGCGCCCGCCGCTGTAGCCCATCGCGTCAAGCGGGCCGCGCTCCTCGCCAAGGCGATCAGGCGAGGAGCGCGGCCCTCTTGACGATCAGAGCGGCTCGCGATGGTGCTCAGCTCGGGGCGTTGACCATGCTCTTGGCGGCCATGGTGAAGTACTTCCAGAGCATCTGCTCCAGATCGGCGGGCAGGCCCAACTCTTCCACGGCCACGCGCATATGGCGCAGCCAAGCCTCGCGTTCGGGCTCGCCGATGACGAACGGAACGTGCCGCATCCGCAGGCGCGGGTGGCCGCGCTGCTGGCTGTACGTGCTGGGACCCCCCCAATATTGGACGAGGAAGAGCGTCAGCCGGTCTTCGGCCGGTCCGAGATCTTCCTCCGGATACATCGGGCGGAGCAGAGGGTCATCCGCGACGCCCTCGTAGAAGCGGTGGACCAGGCGCCGGAAGGTCTCCTCGCCGCCGACCGCTTCGTAAAAGGTCACCTGTTCAGCCATAGCGCTGTCCACCCTATGCGACGGTCCGGGGGTTTCGAGGAAGATCGTCCGCCTTGGCTGCCGGGGATCGCTCGGTCTCCGGAGATGCTCGATCCACAAGGATCATGGGGCGGCCGGGCTGGCCACCGCGACGCCCGCCTCGTCGAACGCCTTCTTGACCCGCTCGCGCAGCTCGCGGGCGACGTCGGCCTGCCGGCCCGGGGCGGTCTTCAGTACGATCCGGACGATCACGGCGCCGCCGTCCAGGGCCTGGACGCCCCAGACCGAGGGCTCCTCCAGGATGATCTCGTCCCAGGTCGGCGCCACCGCCAGCGCCTCGGCGGTCTTCTGCATGATGTCCTTGACCTTGTCGACGTCCTCGGCGATGTCGACCGGGATGTCCAGGATCGTGCGGCCCCAGTTCTGCGACTCGTTGCCGACCTTCTTGATCTCGCCGTTGGGCACGTACCAGACCACGCCGTTGATGTCGCGCATCCGGGTGACCCGCAGGGTGACCGCCTCGACGGTGCCCTTGGCGGTGCCCACGTCGATCACGTCGCCGACCCCGTACTGGTCCTCCAGCAGCATGAACAGCCCGGCCAGGAAGTCCTTGACGATGTTCTGCGCGCCGAAGCCCACCGCCATGCCGACCACGGTGGCGCTGGCCAGGACGGGGGTGAGGTTGAGGCCGATCTGCCCCAGCACGCTGAAGAACGCGATGCCCAGGATCACGATCGAGGCGATGCTGCGCAGCACCGAGCCCATCGTCTTGGCCCGCTGGGCGCGCCGCTGGTTGAGCAGCGCCGGGCTGCCGTCGAAGACGGTACGGCTGTGCTCGCGGATCCTGGCCGACATCGTGCTCTCGGCCATCCGCAGCGTGACCCTGGAGATCATCCGGTGCGCCATCGCCCGCAGGATCAGCGCGATCACCAGGATGACGACGATCCAGAACAGCGCGTTCAGCGGCCCGTCGAGCCAGTTGCGGAAGAACCGGGTGAAGCCGGTGTTGTTGGAGATGTTCCAGACCATCCGGCAGGCCACGCTGGGGTTCTTGCTCGCGCAGGCCGCCTCGGGCGTGCCCTCCTGAACCCAGGGCAGCACCTGGGCCACGGGCGGCCCCTGGACGGCGGGCAGCGCGTGCGCCCAGGTGAGCACGGGTGCAAGGGTGAGTGACATGGGGGCAGACCCTCCCCGGCCGGTTCGTGGGTGTCGCGTCGACTCGCCGTGGACCTGCGGCGGTACGAGCCCGATCGTAGGGGACGGTAACGATCGGTCCGTACACGCCCGGCGAGCGGCGACCCGGCCGGGGAGGGGCTGGTCAGGGGGCTGGGGCAGAGGGGATGCCCCGCCCACCCGGGGGGAGAGGTCAGAGGGATGCCCCGCCCGCCCGTGTCCCGGTCCCCGAACCCGCGTGGATCACCGGCCGGTCATGACCGGTGATCGGACGGGGTGGCCGAGGGCCGCCCGGGAGCACGGGCAGGTGGGACCGGTGGTCCATGGCGGACGTTCCCTCCGGAACGCCCGCCATGGGCACCGGGCGAGCGTGTCCCGTACGGCCGGCGGCTGCCGCGCCGTTCCGGCCGCGACCGCACGGGACACGCCCGGCTTCTATGAGTGGCCCGCGGGCCACTCCACCGCCGTTTCCGGCGGGCGAACATGGGTGTTTCGGGAATCCGGCCGGCGGCCGCGGCAGCCTTCCCCGTATGGAGCCTCCCTGTACGGAGCCTCTCCGTGCGGTGCTTCCCCGTACAGGGGCTGCAGCACGTGCGCGAGCTTCACGGCGGCACCGCCCGGGTCGTCCACCCGATGCATGCGCTCACCCCAGGACCACCAGTAGTAGTGGTCGTGCGACTCGGGCGCGGGGGCGCAGGTGACGTCCTCCGCGAGGCTCGCCGCGTCGGGATTGACCACCCGCAGGAAGGCCGGCCCGGAACGGGTCCTGACCACCCGGCCGACGAGCCCGCGCGTGTCGAGCTCGTGCTCCAGCTCCTCGAGATAGCCCATCCGTCTCTCGGTGACCACCTGCGCACCCCCTCCATCACGAGGAACAGTTCACGTTCCGTGCACGGCCCGCCCGGCCGCGCCCGGTCTGATGATCCAACTCTCTGGATCCACTCCGTTACACGCCGCGAGAATTGCAACTCTCACACCCTCCGGTCAAGAAGGCCTTCCGACGCCCGGTGGACGCCACCCCCTCCACGGGAAGAGGATCCCCCTCCTTGGAGGAAGAATCTCTACCCTGGTACTGCCGGGCACCCCCGGAGCACCGGCGTTTCCCGGGAATGGCTTGGCCGGTCCCGTTGTCAGAGTTACGCTGCGTGCGCAAGAGATTATCTGTCGTGGCCATCTAGAGAACCGGTCGCCGTGACCGGAAACGGGTAATTCAACCCATTTCCGGCCCCAGCGGTGAGGAGGCCGGAACCGATGTCGGACGCCCCCCGGAAAGAAACCGACATTGCGCGCGGAATACGTGCGCGGGGTCTGGCCCGAGGGCGATGTGCCGTAGAGATCGCGGAGCAGATCCACGATGAATGCGGGCCGCTCTTCGGTACGAGCAGGGTCAAGTCGCACCGGCTCTCGCATGGTGTGGCCCTGTCCGACATCGTCGCCCAGGTCAAGGCGCTGTACGAGCTCGAAGGCAAACCCCTGCCCCGGCTGGGGGAGACCCTGCTGTCGGCGTACGAGAGCGGCTACAAGAGACCAGGGCCCGAATACCTGCACTATCTGTGCTCCGTCTATCGGGTGGAGCCCGACGAGCTCGGCTACCAAAGCCCGTGCATCTGCGGCCGCGGTCATGCGGCCGGCCTGGCCGTCCCCGCAGCGGGGCGGGACCGGGCACCCGAACGGGCACCGGAGCGACCGCTCGCGCCGGTCCCGGACCAGCCCCTCGTGGGCATGGTCGTCCCGCAGCCGGACGACCGCCAATGGATCAATGTCAGTGAACTTCGGGGCCCCGACCGCGCCGGCGGCCCCGTCTCCATCGATGTGGGAGAGGAGGACATCGTGCTTCGCAGAACCCTTCTGCAGCTGCTGGCCGGAGCGGGCGTGGCGCTCGACGGCCAGTTCCTCGGTGCCGTCGACAATCTTCGCCGGAAGATGGACGACACCCTGGTCAGCGCCACGGTCTCGCCGACGATGCTGGACCAGTGGGAGGAGACGACCCTCGGCTACGGCCGGCAGTACCAGGCGACCCCGTCCTTGCGGATGCTGTGCGACGTGCTGCTGGACTTCAGCGAGGTCCGGCGGATGGCCGACAAGCGGCAGCCGGTCGAATTGCAGGAGCGGCTGTGCCGGATCGCCGCGCAGCTGTCCGGGCTGTCCGGGCTGATAATGATCAATCTGGGCGACCACCGGCTGGCCCGCTCGTTCTTCCGTACGGCCCGTACCGCCGCGGACGAGACCGGCGACCGGCACCTGCGCGCCTGGGTGACGGTGCGCGAGTCGCTGGTGCCGATGTACTACGGCGACCCGCGCGAGGCGTTGCATCTGGCGCGCAAGGCCCAGGACCTGGCCGGCCGGACCCCCGGGGTGGCGGCCGCCATGGCACCCGCGGTCGAGGCGCGCGCGCTCGGCCTGCTGGCGATGCGCGGCCGCGGTGACGCCGCGCCGAGCGCGCGCCGCGCTCTGGTGCGCGGCCGGTCGGTGTTCGACCAGCTCAGCGCCGAGCAGACCGGCGACCTGGCGTTCGGCTTCACCGACCGGCAGATGGCCTTCTACGAGGGTGACACCTTTACCAACCTCGGCGACCACCGGCATGGCGACGAGGTACTGAGCCGGGCGCTCACCCTCTACTCGCCGTCCGACCGGGTCGACCGCACGCTCGTCCGGCTCGACCGGGCGACCTGCCAGCTGCACGCCGGCAACCCCGACGCCGCCCTGCACGCGGGCCGGGACGCCATCCTCGACCTGCCGAACGAGCACCGCTCCGACATCCTCGTGCACCGCGCCCGCCAGATCGGCGCCGCCGTCAACGCCAAGCATCCCGGCTATCCGGGGCTCAAGGACTTCTACGAGGCGCTGGCCGGCCCGCACGTGCAGAGTCCCACCACCGGCCCGGCGCCGGCCGTTCCCCCGGCCGAGCAAGTCTGACCGGCATGGAACCGCGTGACGGCGCGCCCCGGAACGGGGGCGCCCCGGGGGACGCGGAGCGATCCCCGGGGTATTCGGAACGTTCCGAGCACGGCGACGGCACCCGCCAGGGCAACGGGCGCGCGGCCCGCACCCTGGTCCGGCTGTGTGCCGAGCCGCCGGCCTGGAGCTTCGGCGACCTGTACCTGCGGCGCTACCACGCCGCCGACCACGGCACCGTCCTCGAACTGCATCGGGAGGGGCTGGCCCAGGTGGGCCTGCGCCCCGGCGACGGCGTCTACTACGACCACGACTTCTTCCGGATGGAGGACATCTATCTCCGCAACGACGGCGAGTTCATCGTCGGCGAGCTGAACGGCCGGATCGTCGCGATGGGCGGGCTGCGCCGGGCCGACCTGGTCCCCGCCGGCCATGCCCGCGTCCGCGGCGGCTACGTCATGGGCGGGCCGCCGCTCGACGCCGTGGAGATGGTGCGGCTGCGCGTCCGTCCCGCCGTGCAGCGTCGCGGCTACGGCGCCGCGGTGGTCGAGGCGCTGGAGCAGCGGGCCGCCGAATACGGCTACCGCATCCTGCGCGCCGACACCACCGAGCTCCAGGGCCCCGCCCTCCAGCTCTACCGCCGCTTCGGCTGGACGGTGACCCGGCGCGAGACGATCGGCGGCATCGTCAACGTCTACCTGCAAAAACCGCTCACCTGATCTTCATGCCGGTCACCGGCACCGTGGGCCGGGACTTCAAGGTCTGGCGGCGCCGACGAACTGCATGGCGGGGTAGCGGCGCCGCCTGATGTCCCCGAGCCCTGCCGTACGGAGGAATCCGGTGATCTCGCCGTCCCCGAACAGGCGCAGCCCGGCGACGTCGGCCAGCGCCCGGCCGCCCAGCCGGCTCAGCGGCAGCGACGGGCGCCGGCTGGTCAGGATGACCAGCCGGCCTCCGGGCCTGAGCACCCGCACCATGCTGTCGAGCGCCCGCCAGGGGTCCTCGAACAGGTACAGCGCGCCGAAGCAGCAGACGGCGTCGAACGACTCGTCCCGGAACGGCAGATCCACGGCGTCGCCGCGGACGTAGCCCACCTTCGGATCGTCGGTGTCGGCCGCGGCCCGCGCGAGCATGCCCTCGGCCAGGTCGAGCCCGGCGACCAGGCCCCCCTCGCCGACCCCGGCGGCCAGCGAACGGGTGACGTTGCCGGGACCGCACGCCACGTCCAGCACGGTGGCGGCGGGCCGGTCGGCGGCACCGGGACGTCCCAGGCCGAGCCAGGACCGCGCCAGCGTGCGCTCCTGCTCGGTGCCGGGCCCGATCGGCCAGCCCTTGGCGAGGTTGAAGCCGACCGGCCGCCAGATCCGCTCGTAGATCTGCGGCAGGAACGCCGACTCCATCACCCGCTGCGCGATCGTCGGCGGCGGATCCTCGCCCGGCGGAAGCAGATCGAGGTAGCCGGCCGAGAAGTCCGGTACGGCCGGCGGCACGTCCAGCAGGTCCAGGATCCGTTCCCGCACGGCACTGCCGCTCAACATGGAGACGTTCACCCCGCTATTCGACCACCCGTCAATTGCATCCGCCCAGTCTTGCCGCTCAATGTGACAGACGTTACGCGCGCCCATTCCCCAGCGAGGACGCGTCAAGCCCCTAGACCATGCACCCCGGCCCGCAGCCTCAGCCGGTGGGGACCTGAGGCGTGCGAGCGCGTCCGAAGGCAGGTTCGAGCGAAGCGAGAACCTGATCGCGGAGCGAGCCGTCAAGGCGAGTTCGGAGCGATGCCAGCGCTCGCCGCTTTGCCCGCCGAAGGAGGGCGTTCCACGCCCGACGCCAAGGGCGAAGCAATAGGTACTGCGCAGCTCGCTAAAGCAATAGACCGGTGTTTGCGGCGATGAAGGAAAGGGTGTCGGTCATCAGGTTGACGGAACGGGTCACCGAGCGGGCGTCGTGGCCGACCTCGGACTCGTTGCGGAGCAGGATCGGGGCTTCGCCGGACGTGGCGTGCTGGAGGGCCGCGCACATCTTGCGGGCGTGCAGCGGGTCGACCCGGGTGTCGCTGTCGAAGATCGTGAAGAGGGTGGCCGGGTAGGCGACGCCCTTGCGGACGTGGTGGTACGGGGAGTACGCGAGCAGCCAGCCGAGTTCGGTGGGGTCCGCGACCGTGCCGTACTCGTCGTTCCAGGTCTGGCCGAGGCCGAACCGCTCGTACCGGACCATGTCCAGGAGCGGCGCCGAGCAGACCACCGCGGCGTAGAGGTCGGGGCGCTGGGTGAGGGCCGCGCCGACCAGCAGGCCGCCGTTGGAGCCGCCGGAGACGGCCAGCCGGTCGGGCGTGGTGAGGCCGTTGGCGATCAGCTTCTCGGCGGCGGCGTGGAAGTCGTCGAAGACGTTCTGCTTACGCTCGCGCATCCCGGCGCGATGCCACTCCTCGCCCTCCTCCGACCCGCCGCGCAGGTTGGCGATGGCGTAGACGCCGCCGGCCTCGACCCAGGCCAGGATGCTCGCGGAGTACGCGGGGCTGAGCGAGATGTTGAAGCCGCCGTACCCGTACAGGATCGTGGGGCGCGGGCCGGGGGCCGAGCCGGGGCGCGACAGCACCAGCATCCGGACCTCGGTGCCGTCGTACGAGGTGTAGGTGACCTGGCGGGAGTCGATCTCCGGGACCTCGACGGTGCCGGGCGCGGCGGCCCAGACGGTGACCTCGCCGGTACGGGCGTCGAAGCGCAGGACGCCGCTCGGTGTGACGTTGTCGGTGTAGCCGAACCAGGCCTCGTGGCCGCCTTCGGGGCGTTCGATGAGGCCGCCGGTGGTGCCGAGGCCGGGCATCGGCACCGTGCCGGTCCGCTCGCCGGTGGCCAGGTCGTGCACGCTGATCTCGCTGATCGCGTGCCGCGTCCAGCCGGCCAGCAGGACGGGGCGCTCCAGTTCCGGGCCGTCCAGGATCGCGAAGTCGGTGAGGACCGCCTCGGGGTCCTGCGGGATCAGGTCGCGCCAGGTCTCGTACGAGGGGTCGGCCGGGTCGGTCACGCAAAGCCGGGAGCGCGGCGCGTCCCGGTCGGTGAACACGTAGGCGCGGCCGTCGCGGCCCACGTGCAGGCCGGTCTCGGCGTCCACGCCTTCCTGTACGGGGCGCAGCGCGGGCCGTTCGGGGCTGGACGCGGCCAGGTCGGCGATCCACAGGTCGTTGCGGGGCGCCGTGCCCTGCGAGGCGGAGATCGTGAGCCAGCGGCCGTCGCGGCTGACGCCGACGCCGTAGTAGTTGGTCTTGTCCCGGCCCTCGCCGAAGATCAGGACGTCCTCGGTCTCCGGGTCGGTGCCGACCCGGTGCAGGTAGACCCGCCGGTGGTACTGCTCCTCGCCCTCGGGCACGGAGCCGGGCGGCAGCCGCCGGACGTAGTAGTAGGCCTCGCCGCCCGGCAGCCACGAGGCGGCGGAGTAGCGGCCCCGGTCGATCGGGCCCTCGATCCGCTCGCCGGTGGCCACGTCCAGCACGTACAGCAGCGACTCCTCGTCGCCGCCCTGCGAGATCTTGTACGCGAGCCGCCGGCCCTCCTTGTCGGGCTGCCAGCCGTCCAGCGTGGTGGTGCCGCCGGGGTCGAGCGCCATCGGGTCGACCAGGACGCGTTCGGTCCCGGCCGGATCCACCGTGTAGAGGACGGGGTGCTCCTGGCCGGCCGTGCGCCGGGTGAAGAACCGCCGCTTGCCGCGCCACACCGGCGATCCCACGCTGCCCGCGCCGAGCAACCCGGTGAGCCGCTCGCGCAGCCGGTCGCGCCCGGGAAGATCATTGATCCGCTGCCGGAACAGCTGCTCCTGCGCGGCCAGCCATGCCCCGGTATCGCCGCCCTCGCGGTCCTCGAGCCACCGGTACGGGTCCGCGATCTGGTGACCGTGCAGGTCCTCGACGATGTCCTCGCGCTGGGCGGGCGGGTACGGCGGTCGGCTCATGATCTGCACTTTATGCGGCTCCCGTCCTTGCCCGGGTCCTCCCTACGGCCGATTCAGGACGCTCCTTCCCGACTTGTCGGGAACTTTTCCGACTCGTGGCCGGCGATCGGCCATTCGACCTGGCCACGGATCCGTGTCGCGCGGTGTATGCGCAGGTCATCTTGGTAGTAGTGGTGGGACAGCGGATTCGATCAACGGGGGATTGATCATGAAACGCATCGTCCGAGGGCACCGTGTGCCCGCCCGCCTCGCCGTTCTGGCCGCCGCCACGGGGGCCGCGGCGCTGCCGTTCGCGGCCCCGCCCGTGCAGGCCGCGCCGCCGGCCGGGGAGGTGGAGTTCAGCTACGCCGATCCGGAGTTCGCCGAGACCGGGAACCAGGTCACCTGGCGCTGGACGGTCCGCAACACCGGCCGTGAGCCGGTGGACGGCCTCGTCCTCACCCACACGCTGACCCCGCGCCTCAAGGTGGCCTCGGTCAGCGCGCCGTGCCGGGTGCAGAAGCAGACGATCAAGTGCGACTACCGCGCGCTCAAGGCGGGCGGGGAGGAGCGCGGCATGCTCGTGGCGCAGCTTCCGAAGAACCACTCCGGTTCCGTCGAGATCAAGGGCCGGGTGATCTGGCGGCACGGCGACGCACCTGTCACCGACACGACCAAGCCGGACGCCACCACCAAGCCAGACGCCACCAAGCCGGACGGTACTACCAAGCCCGACAGCACCACCGAACCCGACAGCACCACCAAACCCGACAGCACCACCAAACCCGATGGGACGACGGCGCCGGGCGGCGATCAGACGGCCACGCCCAATGAGGGCAACGCCACGGGTGCCGTGCCGCCCGAACGGGACGAGGGCCCGGAGCCGAGGCCGAACGCGAACGCCGTTCAGGAAGGGCGCTGACCGGCCGCCCGCCAGCAGAGATCAAGGTCCGGCACGTTCAATTCGCAGCCCTTGGGGGGATTAATGGGGTAGCGGAGCGCCTCCTCAGGCGCCACACTGATTTCGGGCTGGTACGCCCCTGAGGAGGTCCTCATGGCGGGTTCACAGGTGCCGGAGATCATACTCCGGCCTCGGTGGGAGGCGCGTCCGCGCGCGTCCGCCGAGGCGGAGCAGAGCCCGGTGGAGGGCGCCCGATGAGACAGGTGCTCCTCCTGAACGCCACGTACGAACCCCTCACGACGCTCTCCCTGCGCCGCGCCGTCTGCCTGATCCTGCGGGAGAAGGCGGAGGTCGTGCACACCGACGCCTCGGGCGCGGTACTCCATTCGGCCGCGATGTCCATCGAGGTCCCGTCGGTCATCAGGCTCCGCCGGTACGTACGGATCCCGTTCCGTACCCGCGTGCCGCTGACCCGCATGGCGCTGATGCGGCGCGACAACTTCCGGTGCGCCTACTGCGGCCGCCGTGCCGAGACCATAGATCACGTCCAGCCCCGCAGCCGCGGCGGCAAGCACGTCTGGGAGAACTGCGTCGCCTCCTGTATGCCGTGCAACCACCGCAAAGCCGACCGTCTCCTGGAGGAGATCGGGTGGGACCTCAAGGTCACGCCCGGTGTCCCGCGTGGCGCGCACTGGAGACTGATCGGCATCGTCCACGACGGCGACCCCCAGTGGGCCGCCTATGTCAGCGAGCCGGCGGCCTGAGCACCGGCCGGCTCATCCGTTCCGTACCGTGGCACGCCGCCGTATCCTGGTGGCGTGCCACGCTATGACTACCGCTGCCGCGCCTGCGGGACGAACTTCGAGCTCTCCCGTCCGATGAGCGAGTCGGCGGCCCCCGCCGCCTGCCCCGACGGCCACGACGACACCGTCAAACTGCTGTCCACCGTCGCCGTCACCGGCACGGCCCGCGGCGGAGCCTCCGCGCCCCCGCCGCAGCCCGCGGGCGGCGGAGGCGGATGCTGCGGAGGCGGCTGCTGCAGCTGACTTGGGCCGTCCGCCCTTACTGGGAGAGCTGCGAGATGTCGCGGGATGCCCCGGTTGATGCTGAGGTGGTCATCGCCGCGTAGGCCCTGAGGGCGGCGGTGACCGGGCGCTGGCGGTCGCGCGGGCGGTAGCCGCCGAGGTCGGCCAGCAGCTTCTCGCGGCGGGCGGCCAGCTCGTGCTCGGGGACGTCCAGGGCGAGCGTGCGGCGCGGGATGTCGATCACGACCGGGTCGCCGTCCTGGGCCAGGGCGATGTCGCCGCCGGCGGCCGCCTCGGGGGAGGCGTGGCCGATGGACAGGCCGCTGGTGCCGCCGGAGAACCGGCCGTCGGTGACCAGCGCGCACGCCTTGCCGAGGCCGCGGCCCTTGAGGAAGCTGGTCGGGTAGAGCATCTCCTGCATGCCGGGGCCGCCCTTGGGGCCCTCGTAGCGGATCACGACGACGTCGCCCGGCTTGACCTTGTCGCCGAGGATGCCCTCGACCGCGTCCTCCTGGCTCTCGAAGACGACCGCGGGACCGGTGAAGGTCCACAGCTCCTCCTCGACGCCGGCGGTCTTCACGATCGCGCCGTCGGGGGCGATGTTGCCGTACAGGACGGCCAGGCCGCCCTCGGCGGTGTAGGCGTGCTCGGCGTCGCGGATGCAGCCCTCCGCGCGGTCCAGGTCGAGCGACTCCCAGCGCGCGCTCTGGCCGGAGGCCTGGGTGGTACGGACACCGCCCGGCGCCGCGTGGAACATCTCGACGGCCTCGGGCAGCACGTTCGGCGAGCGCACGTCCCAGGCGTCCAGGTACTCGGGCAGGGACGGGGAGTGGACCGAGTGCGCGGAGCGGTGCAGCAGCCCGGCGCGGTCGAGCTCGCCGAGGAGGGCGGGGATGCCGCCCGCACGGTGGCAGTCCTCGACGTGGTACTTGCCGGTGGCCGGGGCGAGCTTGCAGACGCACGGGACGCGGCGGGAGAGCTCGTCGATCTCCTTGAGCCCGAAGTCGACGGCGCCCTCGTGCGCGGCGGCGAGCAGGTGCAGGATCGTGTTGGTGGAGCCGCCCATCGCGATGTCCAGGGCCATGGCGTTCTCGAACGCGTCCCTGGTGGCGATGTTCAGCGGCAGGACCGAGTCGTCGTCCTGCTCGTAGTACCGCTTGGCGATCTCCGAGACGGTACGGCCCGCGTCCGCGTACAGCTTCTTGCGGGCGGTGTGGGTGGCCAGCACGGTGCCGTTGCCCGGCAGCGCCAGCCCCAGCGCCTCGGTGAGGCAGTTCATGGAGTTGGCGGTGAACATGCCCGAGCAGGAGCCGCAGGTCGGGCAGGCGGCCTCCTCCATCTCGGCGAGGGTCTCGTCGGACACCGAGTCGTCGGCGGCGGCGATCATCGGGTCGATCAGGTCGAGCTTGTTGCCGTTCAGGACGCCCTCGAGGGGCTTGCCGGCCTCCATCGGGCCGCCGGAGACGAAGACCGTCGGGATGTTGAGCCGCATCGCGGCGATCAGCATCCCCGGGGTGATCTTGTCGCAGTTGGAGACGCAGATCAGGGCGTCCGCGCAGTGCGCGTTGACCATGTACTCGACCGCGTCGGCGATCAGCTCGCGGGACGGCAGCGAGTAGAGCATCCCGCCGTGCCCCATGGCGATGCCGTCGTCGACCGCGATCGTGTTGAACTCGCGGGGGACGCCGCCGCCCTCGCGCACCCCGGCGGCCACCATGTCGCCGACCTCGCGCAGGTGGACGTGGCCGGGCACGAACTGGGTGTAGCTGTTGGCGACCGCCACGATCGGCTTGCCGAAGTCCTCACGCTCTACGCCGCTGGCGCGCATGAGGGCGCGCGCGCCCACCATGTTCCTGCCGTGGGTGACCGTACGTGACTTGAGCGGGGGCATCTGTGACCTCTCCAACCTGTGACGTGCTCTGGATCGATCCTACGACCGCGTCCGTGTGCTCGCGGGCGGGCGCCGATCGGCCTTGCCGGGTCTGTGTGCAGCGGCGGATCGCGGCGCTGCCGCCGGCTCAGCAGAGGTCGTGTGGGGCCGGCCCGTATCGATCGATGGTATCAACCGTCCAGCATGCGGAAACGCCGGGCGCGTAAGGAGCGTCCCGGCGTTGGTGGCTGAGTCTGGTGGGGCCGATGCGAAGGGCGGTCTGTGGCCTGAGGAGCTGGCCTGAGGGGCTGGAGTGACCCTGGGGGGCGCGCGAGGCGATCGCGGAGAGTGGAGTGGCACCCCGTTCGCTGCGGAGACGGGGTGCCCCTCTCGTACCGGTCCGATGGGGCCGGTCGTCGGGGGGCTCGTCGTTGAGCCTGGTCGCTTCATGATCAGCGGCAGTGCTGGATCACAGGCAGTGCGTGATCAGGCGGCCCGGGAATGTGGGCCGCCCCTGAGCGGCCCTACTTCTCGTTGTCGGCGTACATCTTCTTCTTGGACTTGGTCATGTCGAGCCGGCCGGTCTCCGCGTCCCCGGAGCCGAGCTGCCCGGTGCTGTCGGGGTACTTGGGCGGCAGCGCCGTCTGCGCGGCCTGGTAGATGCGCACGATGTCGGTCTCGGTGAGGACCTTGGGACGGCGGCGCAGGTAGCCGCGTGCCCGGTTGCCCGCGTAGACGTCGACGTCCCGGACCCGCATGACCTTCCACGGGATGGACGGGCCGTAGATCGCCACCGAGGGCTGGACCGGTACCTCGAACCCGACCCGGCCGGCGATGATCTTGCTGGCCTGCTCGGCCTCCCAGCGCGCCTCGTCCAGCCGGTCCTTCTTGTTGAACGGGCCGTGGAAGAGCTTGCGGTGCGAGAGCGTCCGCACCGGGAGCCGCTTGTCCCACTTCTCCGAGTCGATGGCGTAGACGCCGCTCGGGCCGATGACCAGGTGGTCGATCCGGCCGTCGCTGACGCCGTCGTCGTCGCGCGGGACGGCCCGCGCGTGCAGGACGTGGTAGCCGCCCTTCTCCAGCGAGCGCAGCTGCTTCTCGGTGCGCCGCTCGGCGGCCGAGGACTTCTGCCACGCGGGGACGCACGAGTCCTTGCGGGACCGGCGGACCACGTCGGCCACGACGGCCGCCACCGCCACGGTGATCCCGATCCGCACGCCGGCCAGGACCGAGGCCGCCAGCCCCAGCGCGGCCGCCGCTCCGGCGCGCCACAGCCAGCGGCGCACCCGAGGGTCCTTGAGCAGCTCGTCGAACGACTCCCGTCCAGGCGGCCCGCCCTGCGGCATGCCGGTGGAGGTTTCCTGAGGCTGCCCCCGCGCCCCGGTGGTGTTGCCCCGCTCCATGATCGCCATGAGTGACGCTCCGTGTTCCTTTCGCATCGTGAGCATGATCCTCCGAGCGCAGAGTAATCATTTTCCGCGTTCGGAGACTAGCCATGCCGGGTTAATAGTTTTGTCGCCGCCGCGAGGGGGTTCGTTGGTGACTTGGCCGGGTACGGCCGTTCGCATCCCCTCTTTCGCGGTTCGTCGCCGTTGCCATCTTTGATGCTGCGGCATCCGCCGTCTAGCGTTCCGCGTTGTGACTCATACCCACGATCTCAGCGCTACCCGGCTGGCCGCCGCGATCCGCGCCCGCGAACTGTCCCCCGTCGAGGTGGCCGACCACCTCCTGGCCCGTATCGAACGACTGAATCCGCAGGTCGGAGCCTATGTGACGGTCACCGGCGAGCGACTGCGCGAGGAGGCGCTCGCGGCGGAGAAGCAGGTCATGGACGCGCCGGAGCCGGCCGCGCTGCCCCCGCTGCTCGGCGTGCCGGTGCCGGTCAAGGACTTGAACATGGTGACCGGTACCCGGATGACCTTTGGTTCCGTGGTCTTCACCGATCTGACCGGGTTCGCCGACGACAACGTCGTCCTTCTGCTGAGGCAAGCGGGTTCTGTCCTCCCGGGTAAGACCGCGACCCCCGAATTCGGCTTGCCCTGTTATACGGAAAGTGGCGTCGCGCCGCCCGCCCGTACACCCTGGGACCTGTCCCGCTCGGCGGGCGGCTCCAGCGGCGGGGCGGCCGCGGCGGTCGCCGCCGGGCTGGCCCCGGTCGCCCAGGGCAGCGACGGCGGCGGCTCGATCCGGATCCCGAGCAGCGCGTGCGGGCTCTTCGGCCTCAAGCCGACCCGCGGCCGGATCTCGCAGGGCCCGGTCATCCCGGACCTGTTCGGCCTGTCCACCAACGGCCCCATCGCCCGTACGGTCCGGGACGCGGCCCTGCTGCTGGACGTGATGGCCCGCCCGATGCCCGGAGACCTCTACCTGGCGCCTCCGGCGGAGGGATCCTTCCTCGCCCACACCGAGCGCCCGCCGGGCCGCCTCCGCATCGCTCGGAGCCGCGAACCGGCCGTCCCCGGCACCGAGGTCCACCCGGACTGCGTCGCGGCGTACGAGGAAGCCAGTCTCCTGCTGGAGGAGCTTGGCCACGAGGTCGTCGAGCTGCCCCAGATCCTCGGCCCCGATCTCGTCCCGCATTTCGAGACGCTCTGGGGCGTGATGGCCACCCTCACCCCCGTGGACCCGGCGCAGGAGCACCTCCTCCAGCCGCTCACCCGGTGGCTGCGCGAGCGCGGGCACGCCACGTCCGCTCCGCAGATCTTCGCCGCCCACGCGATGCTGCAGGCGGCGCTGCGCAGCGCGTTCCCGGTGATGAACGAGTTCGACGCGATCCTGCACCCCACGCTGGCCCAGCCTCCCGCTCCCATCGGCTACTTCCACGACCAGGAGCCGGCGGAGAACTTCGAGCGCCAGAAGCACTTCACCCCGTTCTGCGCCCCGTACAACGTGTCGGGACAGCCCGCCGTCAGCGTGCCGCTGCACTGGAACGCCGAGGGCCTGCCCATCGGAGTGATGCTCGCGGGCCGCCTCGGGGGTGAGGGCACCCTCCTCGCGCTCTCGGCGCAACTGGAGGAGGCTCGCCCCTGGAGCGACCGCAAGCCGCCCATCTGGAACGAGTGACACCGATCTGGAACGAGCCGCCAGGAGCGTAAGGCCGCGTACCGGGGTATTGCGTAAGGGGGACGGGAGCTTGCAGTGAGCTGCGGATTAAGGGGCAGGTTCAGAGCGTGGCGGATGCAGAACTGAACAGGCTGGCTCAAGCGCATCGCGTCGCGACGCGCTACCAGGACTGGCGTGGTCGTGACACCGAGGTCTCCGACGACACCTTGAAGGCGGTCCTCACGGCTCTGGGCGCGGACGTCTCCACGCCCACCGCCGTACGGGACACGCTGGCCCGGCTGGAGGAGGAACGGCGCACACGGCTGCTCCCTCCGATCCTCTTCCAGCGGGCGGGCCGTCCGGGTGCGGTACGGATCCCGTGGGGTACGCGTGGCGCGGACGAGGTCTGGCTGGACATGTCCACGGGCGGAAGCGTCGAGCTGCACGGCACGACGGTCCGTACACCTGAGGGGTTGCTGAAGCAGTACCACCTGCCTGCCGGCACCCCTGAGGGGTGGCATCGGGTACGTGTACGCGTGCGCAGCCAGTGGCGTGAGGTGACCGCGCCCTTGCTCATCACCCCGCAGCGGCTGGAACCGCCGTCCAGGGCGTGGGGCCTCACGACGCAGCTCTACTCCGTACGCTCGAAGGCCTCCTGGGGGATGGGGGACCTGCACGACCTGGCCGACCTGGCCGCGTGGAGCGGCAAGGACCTGGGGGCCGGGTTCATCCTCGTGAACCCGCTCCACGCGACCGAGCCGGTCAGCCCCATCACCCCGTCCCCGTACTCGCCCATGAGCCGCCGCTTCGCCAGCCCCCTCTATCTGCGGGTCGAGGACGTGCCCGAGTACGGCGCGCTCCCGGCGAAGGAACGCAAGCGCTTCTCCGCCAAGACCCAGGCCCACCAGACCCTGGACCGCGACACGGTGTGGGCGGCCAAGCGCGAAGCGCTGGAGGCCGTCTACGCCGTTCCGCGCAGCGCCGGCCGGCAGGACGCGTTCGAGTGGTACCGCCACCGCGAGGGGGCGCCCCTGATGGCCTTCGCCACCTGGAGCGCTCTCAGCGAGGAGCACGGCGCGGACTGGCGGCACTGGCCGGCGGAGCTGCGCGACGCGGACAATCCCACGGTCGCCTACGCCGCCAAGCGCCTGGCCGACCGCGTCGACTTCCACGCCTGGCTCCAGTGGCAGCTCGACGAGCAACTCGCCCAGGCGCAGAAGGTCGCCCGCGACTCGGGCATGCCGATCGGCATCGTGCACGATCTCGCGGTGGGCGTGCACCCGGGTAGCGCCGACGCCTGGATGTACCGGCCGATGTTCGCGCCCGGCATGAGCGTGGGCGCGCCCCCTGACGAGTTCAACCAGCGCGGCCAGGACTGGGGCCAGCCGCCCTGGCACCCCGAACGCCTGGCCGAAGCCGCGTACCTGCCGTTCCGGGGCATGCTCGCCGCGGCGCTGCGCCATGGCGGCGGACTGCGGCTCGACCACGCCATGCAGGTCTCCCGGCTCTGGTGGGTACCCGAGGGTGGCTCGCCCGCTGACGGCACCTACGTCTCGTACGACCGGGAGGCCATGCTGTCCACCCTCGTGTGGGAGGCGTCCCAGGCCGGGGCGGTGGTGGTGGGCGAGGACCTGGGGACCGTGGAGCCGGACGTACGGGACGACCTCGCGGACAGGGGCGTCCTAGGGACCTCGCTCCTGTGGTTCGAACGCGACGCCCTCGGCGAGCCGCGCAAGCCGGAAGTCTGGCGCGAGGCGTCGCTGGCCACCGTCGGCACCCACGACATGCCGCCCATCACCGGGGTCCTGCACGGCGACCATGTGGAGCTGCGCGATCGGCTCAACCTGCTCACCCGTCCGGCCGAGGAGGAGTTGGCCGAGCACCTGGAACAGCTGTCGGACTGGCTCCGCGTCCTGTACGAGGAAGGCATGCTCACCACGCCGCCAGAGGAGATCCTGCAAGCCATCCAGAACGAGAGCACCGCGCACGACGCCGACGTGACGGCGGCCCTGCACGCCCTCTTGGCCCGTACACCCGCCCGGCTCCTGGGCATCTCCCTCGCGGACGCCGTGGGGGAGCGCCGTACTCAGAACCAGCCGGGCACCACCGACGAGTACCCGAACTGGCGCGTACCGCTGGCAGACGCCAACGGCGACCCCGTTTTCCTGGAGGACCTCCCCGACCTCCCGCGGCTACGCGAGGCCTTGGCCCCGTTCATCTCCCCGCACCCCTGACCCCACTGAACGTAGGCGCCGCTCACGACAGGGCCGCGGTGAGGCGGATCGAGACCTCGTCCAGGAGGGTGTCGGGGGCGATGGTGGTGGCGGCGATCGCCGAGAAGAGCGCCGGGAGGCCCTGGAGCGGGTACGGGTCGTCGGCGGTGGCGGTCAGGATGGGGCCCGCCAGGGGGTGCCGCTTGAGGGACGAGCGGGTCCGTGCCCAGGCGTTCTGGACCTCCTCGGGGGACGGGACCCCGAACCCGTGGCCGACCGGGGCCGCGTGCCTGAGCTTGACCAGGGCGCCGTCGGTGAACTCGGCGGCGAGCTTGCAGCGCTCCACCAGGCGGGCGCGGACGTCGCCGTCCAGCCGGTTCATCACCGAGCACGGCGTGCGGCAGCGGGCCGCGCAGTCGCCGAGGGCCTGCGCCACCTGGCTGTGCTGCCGGTCCAGGTAGGCGCGCCACCCGGGCGGAGGCTCGGCGGCGACGCGCAGCGCGCGGTCGCAGGCGGAACGTTCAGGACGGGTGTGGTCGCAGTTGCGCGCCTCGCCGGGCTCCACGGCCACGCCGAAACGGCTGCCCGGGCCCGCGACCGACTCCTTCAGGCGGGCCGGATCGCCCGCGTGGCCCAGTACCGGCTCCCACGCCAGCAGGGCCGAGTACTCGGCGGCGATGTGGACGGCGGCGACCAGCGCGGCCATCTCGCGCCGCTCCCAGCGGATCGCGATGACCTCCAGGAGCAGCGCGTACGCGGGACGCAGGCTCGCCAGGGCGCCGCGGGGATGCTCCCGGGGACGCTGCGGCATCCGGCTGGACAGGGCCCGCCCGAGCAGGTCCTTGGGGACCTCGCCGACCTCCTCGGGCATCCCGAAGTCCTCGGCGTCCAGGTCCAGGACCCGCTGCCCGAACGCGCACAGCGCCGCCACATGGGTCGTCCCGCCGTCCAGGACCGCGGCCCCGGTCACGAGGGCCTCGATGTCCCCGAACGCGTGCCTGCGTGCCAGCTCCGTCAGTACGTCCCGTGCGGTCTTCACCTCCCCAGCCTGACACCTCACGGCCCGTGATCACGCAACTGTGCGCGCGATCACGGGCCGCGAGGCGAGGCGGGGCTCAGGCCGAGGCGGCGTCCTTGGCGCGGGCCCGCAGCGCGCGGGCGACCCCGTCACGGCCCTCCGACAGCAGCCGGGCCAGCGCGGCCGGCGGCGCGTGCTCGGCGATGTAGGCCTCGGTCCGGTCGATCGTGGACTGCTCCACGACCAGGAACGGGTAGGCGACCTCGGCGAACGTCTGGGACATGTCGCCGCTCCACTCCTTCCAGATCCGGCCGACCTCGGCGAAGTACCGGTCCACGTACGGGACCAGCAGCTCGGCCTGGTCGGGCTCCACGAATCCGCCCATCGTGGCCCGGAACACCGCGTTCGGCAGCTTCCCGCCGGTCACCGCCTCCCAGGCGGCGGCCTTGGCCTCGGCGGTCGGGATCGAGGCCCGGCAGGACGCGGCGTGCCGCTCGCCCGCTGCGGTCGGGTCGCGCTCCAGTTCGGCGTCGATCTCGGCCTCGGCGGCGCGCCCGGTCACCACCAGGCGGCGCAGCAGCGTCCAGCGCAGCTCGGTGTCGACCTTGAGCCCGGCGGGGACCTCCGAGCCGTCCAGCATCCCGGCCAGCACGTTCAGGTGCCGGTCGGTGGTGGCCGAGCCCGCGAACGCCTGGACGTAGGCGAGCTGGAAGTCCGAGGCGGCCTCGGCCTCGGTGGCCAGCTCGTACAGGGCGTCGGCGAGCAGCCGCTGCCCCTCGGCGCGCCAGGCCGGGTCGGCGTACTGCTGGATCGCGGTCCGAGTCTGCCGCAGCAGCGTCTGGGCGACCGAGATGTCGGTGACGCCGCGGATGCCGCTGATGACGAGCTTGACGTAGTCGCGGGTCGCCATCTCGGCGTCCCGCGTCATGTCCCAGGCCGCCGACCAGCACAGCGCCCGCGGCAGCCCGTCCTTGATGTCCCCGATGCCGGAGATCAGCGTCCGCTGCGAGTGGTCGTCCAGCCGGATCTTGGCGTAGGTGAGGTCGTCGTCGTTCACCAGCACCAGGTCGGGGCGCTTCTTGCCGATCAGCTCCTTGACCTCGGTACGGGCACCGACGATGTCCAGCTCGATCCGCTCCCGGCGGACTAGTTTGCTGCGGGGGGACGACCCCCCGCTCCCCCCGGCAACTGCTTCTGGCCCGCCGGCGGTGCGGTCGTACAGGCCGATCGCGACGCGGTGCGAGCGCAGCGTCGGGTAGTCGGCCTTGGCCTCCTGCAGCACGGTGAACGAGGTGAACTCGCCGTCGCCGTTGACCTCGTACGAGGGCCGCAGCGTGTTGACGCCCGCCGTCTCCAGCCACTCCTTCGACCAGGACGCCAGATCGCGGCCGGAGGTCTCCTCCAGCGCGTCCAGCAGGTCGGCCAGGACGGTGTTGCCCCAGGCGTGCCGCCGGAAGTAGCGCCGCACGCCCTCCAGGAAGTTGTCGCGGCCCACGTACGCCACCAGCTGCTTGAGCACGCTGGCGCCCTTGGCGTAGGTGATCCCGTCGAAGTTGACCTCCACCGCCTGGATGTCGGGGATGTCCGCCGAGATCGGATGCGTGGAGGGCAGCTGGTCCTGCCGGTACGCCCACCCCTTCATCAGGTTGGCGAACGTGATCCAGGAGCCCTTCCACTTGGTGGCCTCGGCCTGGCACAGCACGCTCATGTACGTGGCGAACGACTCGTTCAGCCACAGGTCGTCCCACCAGCGCATGGTGACCAGGTCGCCGAACCACATGTGCGCCATCTCGTGCAGGATCGTCTCGGCGCGGCGCTCGTAGGCGGCGTCGGTGACCCGCGACCGGAAGACGTAGTCCTCCAGGAACGTGACGGCCCCGGCGTTCTCCATCGCGCCCGCGTTGAACTCCGGCACGAACAGCTGGTCGTACTTGGTGAACGGGTACGGCCGGTCGAAGACCTCCTCGAAGTACGTGAAGCCCTGCCGGGTCACGTCCACGATGGCGTCGGCGTCCAGATGCTCGGCCAGCGACGCGCGGCAGTAGACGCCGAGCGGGATCACGGTGCCGTCCGGCCGCCGGAACTCGTCGGTGACCACGTGGTACGGGCCGGCGATGAGCGCCGTGATGTAGGTCGAGATGCGCGGCGTCGGCGGGAAACGCCAGACCCCGTTCTCGGTCGAGTCGGCGCCGGAGGCGCCTCGGGGGGTGTGGGGGGTCGTCCCCCCTCGGGGGGCGCTGTCGGGCCCTTCGTTCGTGACGACCTGCCAGTCCTCGGGCGCGGTCACCACGAACTCGAACGTGGCCTTGAGATCGGGCTGGTCGAAGCACGTGTACATCCGGTGCGCGTCGGCCGTCTCGAACTGCGAGTACAGGTAGACGCTCTGGTCGACCGGGTCCACGAACCGGTGCAGTCCCTCGCCCGAGCGGGAGTACGTGCAGTCGGCGACGACGCGCAGTTCGTTGGACTCGGCCAGGGAGGGCAGCGGGAGGCGGCCCTTCTCGGCGTCGTAGGTCGCGGGGTCGAGCGCGCTCCCGTTCAGCGTGGCCTCGCGCACGACGGCACCGTGCAGGTCCACGAAGGTCGACGCGCCCGGTTCGGTGCTGCCGAACCTGATCACGGTGGTGGAACCGAACCGTTCCTCACCCGTCGTGAGGTCGAGCTCCACCGTGTACGAGTCGACGGTGAGCAGCCGGGCCCGTTCCCGCGCCTCGTCGCGCGTGAGGTTGCCTGCCACATGTACTCCTTGGGTGTCCTGAAAGCTGTTGTTCCATGTCTACCAACCGGCCCGCCGTTCGCGGGGCGGTGGCGCGTCCATCGGTTCCGGTGTTGCGGATGTGAAGGGGCCGGGAGCGGCCACCTGATTCTGTCGGTTTCCCGCCCCGTCCGTACGGTCCTGGCGCCCGGGACCGGGCCGGGACCGGACCGGGAATGCGGCCGGGAATGGGGCCGCCCCTCCGCGGGTTGCCGCTGGTGAAGTACCGCTCATATCCCGTAGGAGGCTGACCTTGTCGTCCGAGGAATCGCGCACCCCTGTTGACTTCTGGTTCGACCCGCTGTGCCCGTGGGCCTGGATCACCTCGCGCTGGGTGCACGAGGTGGCGAAGCTGCGTCCCATCGAGCCGCGCTGGCATGTGATGAGCCTGTCCGTCCTGAACGAGGGCAAGGACATCCCGGAGAAGTACCGCGTGATGATGGACACCGCCTGGGGAGCGGTGCGCGTCTGCATCGCCGCCGAGCAGAAGTACGGCGCGGAGGTGCTGGGCCGGCTCTACACCGAGCTGGGCAACCGCTTCCACCACGAGCAGGCGCCTCACGAGAAGGCCACGTACACCGCCGCCCTGGAGGCGGCCGGCCTGGACCCGGCGCTCGCCGAGGCCGCCGACTCCACCGAGTACGACGAGGCCCTGCGCGCCTCCCACCAGGACGGCATCGACCGGGTCGGCCAGGAGGTCGGCACGCCGGTGATCGAGGTGGCCGGCAGCGCGTTCTTCGGCCCGGTGGTGACGCCGATCCCGCGCGGCGAGGCCGCCGCCAAGCTCTGGGACGGCGTCCTGGCGGTGGCGAGCACGGACGGCTTCTTCGAGCTCAAGCGCACCCGGGACAGGGAGCCGATCTTCGACTGACCGCCGGCCGTCGGAAGGGGACGCCACCCTCTCGCGACGGTAAGGCTATTGCGACAATCTTGCAATTGCCATCCCTGCGCCGCAAACTGGTCCAGACCCCTGCAGGGGCCTGCATTCCAGTAGGGATGGTGATGAGCGTGCACGTACCGGATGGGTTCATCGACGCGCCGGTCTCGCTCGCGGCGGGTGCGGTGGCCGTCGCGGGCGTGGCGGTCTCGCTGCGCGGCGCCCGCCGCGAGCTGGACGACCGCACCGCGCCGCTGGCCGGGCTGACGGCCGCCTTCGTGTTCGCCGCGCAGATGCTCAACTTCCCGGTGGCCTCGGGCACCAGCGGGCATCTGCTCGGCGGCGCGCTCGCGGCGATCCTGGTCGGGCCGTACGCGGGCGTCCTGTGCGTGTCGGTGGTGCTGCTGATGCAGTCGCTGCTGTTCGCCGACGGCGGGGTCACCGCGCTCGGCGTCAACGTCACGCTGATGGCGCTGGTCACCGTTCCGGTCGGGTACGGCCTGTTCCGGCTGCTGCTGAGGGTGCTGCCGAAGACGCGGCCCGCCGCGAGCGGGGCGGCGTTCGTGGCCGCCGCGGTCTCGGTACCGGCCTCGGCCCTGGCGTTCACGCTCATCTACGCCGTCGGCGGCACTACCGACGTACCGATCGGGACGGTCGCCACCGCGATGGTCGGGGTGCACGTGCTGATCGGTATCGGCGAGGGCCTGATCACCGGCCTGGCCGTTTCGAGCGTGCTGGCCGTACGGCCGGACTTGGTGTACGGGGCGCGCGGCCTCATCAAGCCGGTGCGGCTCCGCACCAAGGAGGCCGTGTGACCACCAAGCGCTTCTTCGCCGCGGCCCTCCTGGTGTCGCTCGTCCTGGCCGGGCTTGTCAGCTACTACGCCAGCTCCAATCCCGACGGACTGGAGAAGGTCGCCGGTGACAAGGGCATCAACGCCCAGGAGAAGGACCACGCGCTCAAGGACTCACCACTGGGCGACTACGGACTCAAGGGCGTCGACAACGCGAGGCTCTCGGGCGGACTGTCCGGCGTCATCGGTGTCGTGGCCGTCCTTGGCGTAGGCGGCGGCCTCTTCTGGGTTCTGCGGCGCCGGTCCTCCCAGGATTCCTAATGGGCGCAGGCCATGTGCACCGGCTCTACATCCCGGGCACCTCACCGGTGCACAGGCTGCCTCCCCAGTGCAAGCTCGTTGCCCACTTGGCGTTCGTCCTCGTCGTGGTGGCCACACCACGCGAACGGCTCTGGGCCTTCGCCGCGTACGCGGTACTGCTCGCCGCCGTCGCCACGGTCGCCCGCATCCCGTACGGGCTCGTCCTGCGCCGCACGATGATCGAGATCCCGTTCGTGGCGTTCGCCGTGCTCATGCCGTTCGTCGCGACCGGACCCAGGACGGAGTTCCTCGGCCTCCAGTTGAGCGAGAACGGCCTCTGGGGCGCCTGGAACATCCTGGCCAAGGGCACCCTCGGCGTGATCGCGTCCGTCCTCCTGGCCGCCTCCACCGAGCCCCGCCTGCTGCTGCTCGGCATCGAGCGGCTGCGGATGCCGCAGCTCATCACCCAGATCGCCGCGTTCATGCTCCGGTACGGCGACGTCGTCACCGCCGAGATGCGCCGGATGAAGACCGCCCGCGCTGCCCGCGGCTTCGAGGCGCGCGGCCTCCGCGACGCCGGCGTCCTGGCCCGTTCCATCGGCGCCCTCTTCCTGCGCTCGTACGAACGGGGAGAGCGCGTGCACCTGGCGATGGTCAGCCGCGGCTACGAAGGACGCATGCCCGTCCTGTACGACGTGACCGCCTCGCCCCGCCAGTGGTCCGCCGCCTCGGCACTGCCCCTGGCCGCCGCGCTGATCGCCGTCGCCGCTTGGATGTCCCCATGACCCCGTCCCTGGAAGTACACGGCCTGGCCTACGCGTACCCCGATGGCACCCAGGCCCTGTACGGCGTGGACGTCACCATCGGCAGGGGAGAGCGCGTGGCGCTGCTCGGCCCCAACGGGGCGGGCAAGACGACCCTCGTCCTGCACCTCAACGGCATCCTGCACGGCGGCCTGGGCTCGGTGCACGTGGGCGGCATGCTCGTCGACCCCAAGGACAAGAAGGCCCTGCGCGAGATCCGCCGCCGGGTCGGCATCGTCTTCCAGGACCCCGACGACCAGCTCTTCATGCCCACCGTCCGCGAGGACGTCGCGTTCGGCCCCGCCAACCTGGGCCTGCGCGGCCCGGAACTGGACCTCCGCGTCGAACGCGCGCTGCGAGCCGTCGGCATGCTGGACGTCGCCGGCCGCCCCCCGCAGCACCTCAGCTTCGGCCAGCGCCGCCGCGTCGCGGTGGCGACCGTCCTGGCGATGGAGCCGGAGATCCTCGTCCTGGACGAGCCGTCCTCCAACCTCGACCCGGCCGGCCGCCGCGAGCTGGCCGAGATCCTGCTCGGCCTCGACGTGACGGTCCTGATGGTCACCCACGACCTGCCGTACGCGGCCCAGCTGTGCCCGCGCTCGCTCATCCTCTCCGGCGGCGTCATCGCCGCCGACGCGCCGACCCCGGACCTCCTGGCCGACCCCGACCTCCTGTCGGCCCACCGCCTGGAACTCCCCTTCGGATTCGACCCGGCGGCCGTCCCGCCGCGCGTCTGACCCTCTTCGGGGATTCCGCTTGCTTCGCCATCGGTGGTCGGGAAGACTCGTTCCCCGAAATGGCAACGGTTTTCATATCCGAAACGGGGGCTTTCGTGAAGGTTGCGTTCGTCGGCAAGGGCGGCAGCGGCAAGACGACGCTGTCGTCGCTGTTCGTCCGGCATCTGGCCGCGCAGGGGCTGCCGGTGGTGGCCATCGACGCCGACATCAACCAGCATCTGGGCGTGGCGCTCGGGCTGGACGAGGCGCGCGCGGCCAAGGTCCCCGCGCTGGGCGACCGGCTGCCGGAGATCAAGGAGCATCTGCGCGGCGACAATCCGCGGATCTCCTCGGCCGCCGCGATGGTCAAGACCACCCCGCCCGGCGCCGGGTCGCGGCTGCTGCGGATCGGCGGCGACGACCCGATCCACGCGCTCGGCCAGGACGTGGACGGGGCGACGCTGCTGGCCACCGGCCCGTTCAACGACGATGACCTCGGCGTGGCGTGCTACCACTCCAAGACCGGTGCGGTGGAGCTCTACCTCAACCATCTGCTCGACGGCCCGGACGAGTACGTCGTGGTCGACATGACCGCGGGCGCCGACACGTTCGCGTCGGGGCTGTTCACGCGGTTCGACCTGATGTTCCTGGTGGCGGAGCCCACCCGGAAGGGTGTCGGGGTCTACCGGCAGTACACCGACTACGCCCGCGACTACGACGTCGCGATCACCGTCGTGGGCAACAAGGTCCAAGGCGAGGAGGACGTGGCGTACCTCCGCGAGCACGTCGGCGGCGACCTGCTGACCTGGCTGGGCCAGTCCGCCGCCGTACGGGCCATGGATCAGGGGCGCGGGCACGTCGCCCTGGAGGGGTCCAACGAGGCCGCGCTGGACCGGATGCTGGCCGCCGTCGACGCCCGCGAGCGCGACTGGGACAGGTTCCGGCGGCAGGGCGTGGAGTTCCACGTCAAGAACGCGCGGAGCTGGGCCAGCAGGGCCGTGGGGGAGGACCTGGAGGCCCAGGTCGACCACGGTTTCCGCTTCCCCGTCCCGGTCGCGGGCTGAGCCCGGCCCCGGCGCCGGGGCGGCCCGGAACACCTGGAACAATCGGCGCATGCGCGTGTTTCTTGGATGCGACCATGCCGGTTTCGAGCTGAAGGAGCACCTGCTCGCCTGGTTGAAGGCCGGCGGCCACGAGCCGGTCGACTGCGGGGCCTTCGAGTACGACGCCGTCGACGACTACCCGCCGTTCGTGCTGGCGGCGGCCGAGCGTACCGTCGCCGAGCCCGGCACCCTGGGCATCGTCATCGGCGGCTCGGGCAACGGCGAGGCCATCGCGGCCAACAAGGTCAAGGGGGCCAGGGCCGCCCTGGTCTGGAACGAGGACACCGCCAGGCTCGCCCGCGAGCACAACGACGCCAACATCATCAGCCTCGGGGCGCGCCAGCACGACGCCGACACCGCGACCGGGTTCGTGCGGCTGTTCCTGGAGACGCCGTACTCCCAGGAGCCGCGGCACACCCGCCGCATCGAGATGCTGGGCGGCTACGAGGACACCGGCGAGATCCCGGCGCCGTAGCGCCCTGCCGATCCACTGAGGGCCGATCCACTGAGGGCCGGTCTATTGAGGGCCGGGCTTGTGGGGGCCGCGCTTGTCCAGCCTGCGGCGCTCGTTCTTGGCGGCCTTGCTGCGCTTGCCCGGCTCGGCCTCGGGTCCTGGCGCGGTGGCGGGCCTGGGCGGCGGGGGTTCCTCGCCGTCCGGGCGCGGCCGTGACACCTCGCGTGCCCGCATCGCCGCGTCCGGTGTGATCCGCATGCCCGGCCGACCGCCCATGGCGCCGCCTCCCTCACCTCGACATTTCTACGATTCTCGCCCTTTACGGCCGCCGGGAAACCCCGGCGGGGCCGGCCACGGAACGTGATCGTCTCCCCTCCCGGGGCGACGCCGGAGACGCGTTCCGGGACTGGACCGTTGCAACCGGTGATCGGTGGCGCGGATGCGCGCCGGGCGGGGCGGATGCTCGATACAGTGCCGGAGTCATGCTGCAACGTCTGGTCCACTTCCTCCCGCCGCGAATCCGCGCGCTCCTGCGCCGGGTTCCCCTGCTCGTGCGGTTCTACCGGTGGCTCCGGATGGGCAAGCTCACCCGCGAGCGCAACATGTTCGTGGGGCTGGTGCTGCTGACGGTCGTCCTCGGCGTCGGTGCCACCGTGTCGCGGGCCTGGGCCCCGCCGAGCGCCCTGGTGCTGACCGTGCTCGGCGGCGGGCTGCTGCTGAAGGTGCGCGCCCTGCTGGCGCTGCTCGTCGTGGTCGTGATCATGGTCGGCTACAACAACTGGCACGATCCGCGCGAGGTCGGTCCCGGCCTGATCGCCACCCTGGTGATCACCGCGGTGCTGGCGCTGACCCTGGCCAGGACCCGCCAGCAGCTCGGCGTCCAGGGCCTGCGCGGCGACTCGATGCTGCTGGAGCTGCGCGACCGGCTGCGCCGCCAGGGCGAGATGCCCGAACTGCCGGACGGCTGGGACTCCCAGATCGTGCTGCTCCAGGCGGGCGGCTCGTCGTTCGGCGGCGACTTCGTCGTCTCCGTCCGCGACGGCGACATCCTGGAGGTGGCGCTGGTCGACGTCTCCGGCAAGGGCACCGACGCCGGGACCCGGGCCCTGATGCTCTCGGGAGCCTTCGGCGGGCTCCTTGGATCGCTCCAGTCCGAGCAGTTCCTGCCCGCCGCCAACGTCTACCTGCAGCGCCAGCGCTGGGACGAGGGCTTCGTGACGGCCGTCCACCTGGTGCTCGACCTGTCCACGGGCGAGTACACCGTCGAGTCGGCGGGCCACCCGCCGGCCGTCCAGTTCGACGCGGGCAGCGGTACGTGGCAGGTCAGTCCCGCCAAGGGCGTGGTGCTGGGCGTGGTGCCCGACCTGCGCTGCGTTCCCGAGCACGGCCAGCTGCGTCCCGGCGACGCGCTCCTGCTCTACACCGACGGCCTGGTGGAGTCGCCCGGCCGCGATCTGGACGCGGGGATCGACCGGCTGCTGGGCGAGGCCGAGCGGCTCGTCCCCGAGGGATTCCGCAAGGGCGCCAAGGAACTGGTCCAGACGATGGCCGCCACCCGCGACGACGACTGCGCCCTGATCCTCATCTGGCGCACCTGACCACCGGGCTCCCTGACCGCCGAGGTTCCTGACCACCGGGCTCCCTGACCACCGAGTTCCCTGACCCCGGGCTAACTGACCACCGGGCTCAGCCGCGCTTCCCGCTCTTGCCCTTCCCCTTGTTCTTGCCCTTCTGGTCCTGCTTCTGCTGCTTCTGGGCCGGGATCCGCTTGGGCGGGCGTGGCTGGGCCGGGACCGCGCGTCGTACCGGTGACTTCGACGGTACGGCCGCCGGGGCGGACGGCGGCGCCGTGGCCTGCCGTACGGGGGAGGCCTCGCGGTCCTTGCCGCTCAGCCCGAGGAGCAGCCCGCCGGCCAGTACCGTGGCCGCGGCCGCTCCCACCGCTGCCAGCAGCCGCGTGCGCGTGGTCGAGCGCGCACCGACATGCGTGATCACGGTGAACGCCGCGGTGTCGGGCCCTCCGTCATCATCGGACGCCGGGCGCGGCCGAGGGACCCGGGCGGCGGCAGCGGCCCCGTTCTTCCGGGTGAACCCGTTCCGGCGCGGGGACGGCCCGTACTGGGTCCCGGACTGCCCGACGAGCCCGAGCAGCAGGTTCGGCGCGGACGGGCGCCTGCCGGGGTCCTTGGACAGGGCGGACCGTACGGCCGGGAGCAGCGAGGACGGCAGGCCCGACAGGTCGGGCTCGGCGCGCATCACGCGTACCGCGACCGCTGTCGCCTGCCCGTCACCGAACGGCAGCCGCCCGGTGGCCGCGTGCGCGATCAGGCAGCCCCAGGCGAAGATGTCGGCCGCCGGCGTGGCGGTCCCGCCCCTGAGTACCTCGGGGGCCATCCAGCCGGGCGTGCCGAGGACCGTACCGGTGCAGGCGAGCGTGCTCGTGGCGTCCAGCGCGCGGGCGATCCCGAAGTCGATCACGCGGCAGCCGGACAAGGTGAGCATCACGTTGGCGGGCTTGAGATCGCGGTGCACCAGCCCGGCGGAGTGGATCGCGGCCAGCGCCGAGATCACGCTCACCGCGACACCGTGCACGTCCGCGCCCGGCAGCGGCCCGCCGGAGCTGATCCGGTGCTGCAGCGACATCCCGCCCACGTACTCGCTGACGATGTACGGGCGGCCGTCCTCCTCGCCGTGCGCGACCACCCGGGCCGTACAGAACGAGGCGACCCGGCCCGCGAGATCGGCCTCGTCCCGGAACCGCTGCCGGAACGCGGCGTCGGCGGCCAGATGCGGATGGATGGTCTTCACCGCGACCCGGCCGTCGGAGCCCGGCTCGCGGGCGAGGTAGACCGTTCCCATCCCGCCCGCGCCGATCCGGCCGATCAGTGGGTAGCCGCCGACCATCGGCGGATCGCCGGCCTCCAGGGGATGTACGTGGTCGGCCGTGGAATCGGTGGCGTGCCCGTCCATGCTTGACCCCTCGTCCCCTTTCGTCGCGTCGGTCCTTAGATGTCCCCGATCATGGCAACAGTATGGTGCCGTATGAACACGCTTCGCAGGAAACGTGTTCGTCACGTCGATGTTGCTCCGATGCCATGAGGACAGGGCAGAGTTATCTCCAGTTCGGCGACCGTCCGGCCCCGGTGGATCCTCCTCGGCGCGCGGGGCCCGCGGTCGGCGGCACCGAAGGCGATGTCCGCGCGGTCGGGACCCCAGGGGTGGGAGGCACCGTTCCGCGCGGACATCGGCGTGCCCGGATGCCGCTGATCAGCGGAGTGTTTCGCAGGGCAATGACAGGGTTACAACCAGTTCTAGCGAAGGTAGTCGAATTCCATTCCGCTGCCCCCCAGGCGTTGGACGCGCGGTGACGCGCCGGACCAGGGACGGGAGGGTGGGCCGGGATGCCGGATCCGGTACTGCACCGGCATCGGTCGGTGCGGGCCAGGGTGACGACGACCGCGACCACCGTGGTCGGTGTGCTGCTGGCCCTCGGCATGCTCCTCTACTACGTGTCGGCCCCCGCGAGCTACTTCCGCGACGAGCACCTGCCCATCTCGCTGGTGTGCTTCGTCCTCGCCCTGTCCCTGGTGGCCTGGGTCGTCTGGCACGCGGTCGACCGCGCGCTGCGTCCCGTCCGGACGATGACCGCCGAACTGGAACGGATCAGCGAGGAGCGCGCGTTCCGCCGGGTGACCGTCCCCGGCCGCCATGACGAGGTGGCCGACCTGGCCCGTTCGGTGAACGTGACGCTGCGCCGCCTGGAACGCCTGAACGAGCGCCAGCGCGCCTTCGTCGCCGACGCCTCGCACGAGCTCCGCAGCCCGCTGACCGGCCTGCGCGTCCAGCTGGAACTCGCCCTGGAGCACCCCGAGGACGAGGACTGGCCCCAGGTGGCCCGCGCCGCCCTGACCGACGCCGACCGCCTGCAGCGGATCATCGGGGACCTGCTGACCATGGGGAAGCTGGAGGCGGGCGTGCTCGGCGACCGCGAGCCGATCGATCTCGGCGAGCTGGTCGCCGCCGAGACCGCCCGCCGTTCCGGCCGGATCCCGATCGAGCTGGAGACCGACGAGGGCGTGGTGGTGTCCGGGGTCCGCATCCATCTGATCCGGCTGCTCACCAACCTGCTCGACAACGCCGACCGGCACGCCGCGACCTGGGTCCGCGTCGCCGTCGGCACCGACGGCCGGAACGCCCTGCTGATGGTGGCCGACGACGGCCCGGGCATCCCGCCCGAGGAGCGTGAGCGGGTCTTCCAGCGCTTCCAGCGCCTGGCCGAGGGCCGCCGCTGCGACGCCGGCGGTACCGGCCTGGGCCTGCCCATCTCCCGTGACATCGCCATCGCCCACGGCGGCAACCTCATCGTCGGCGACGCCGACGCCGACCCCCAGGGCGGGCGCGGCGGCGGCGCCCGCCTCGTCCTCCGCCTCCCCCTCGCCTGAGATCATCGGCTCGTCTCACTCCGTTGACTCGTGGCGTGTTCGCCCCTCCCGCCCTGCAAAACAGGCGACCACCCCCCCCCCCCCCCCCAACCCCGCCCACCCCCCCCGCCGTCACCGTGGGGGGCGCTAGGCGGAGGTGGGAATGGTGGGAGCTGAAGAGGTTCTGCGGCGGGTTTTGGACGAGGGCGGCCGCGCGTCCTGGGACGTTCCGCCGCGGCAGGTCGCCGAGGCGGGGTCGGTGTACGAGGCGGAGCTGGCCGCGGCCCGCGAGCGCAGCGGGTGCGACGAGGCGGTGGTCACCGGCGAGGGCCTGCTGCGCGGGCGGCGGGTGGCCTATGTCGTGTCGGAGTTCCGGTTCCTGGCGGGGTCCATCGGGCTGGCGACCGCTGACCGGATCGTGGCGGCGGTCGAGCGCGCCACCGCCGAGGGACTGCCGCTGGTGGCGGCGCCGTCGTCGGGAGGTACGCGGATGCAGGAGGGGACGCTCGCGTTCGCGCAGATGGCGCGGATCACCGCGGCGGTGACCCGGCATCGTGCGGCCGGGCTGCCCTACCTGGTCTACCTGCGGCATCCCACCACCGGCGGGGTCTTCGCGTCGTGGGGGTCGCTCGGGCATGTGACGGCGGCCGAGCCGGGGGCGCTGATCGGGTTCCTGGGGCCTCGGGTCTATGAGGGCCTGTACGGGAAGCCGTTTCCCGAAGGCGTCCAGGTGGCAGAGAACCTGTTCGACAAGGGGCTCGTGGACGCCGTGGTCGGGATCGACGATCTGAGCGAGATCGCCGCCAGGGCCCTGGACGTCCTCTGTACGGGCAGTCCGCCCGCCGTGGCTCCCCTGCCGCCCGTGGAACGGCGGCGTCCGGCCGTCCCGGAACCGGAGCATGAGGAAGGCTCGGCATGGGACTCGATCGTCCGGTCACGGAGTCCTGAGCGGCCCGGCGTGCGGGAACTGCTGCGGTACGGGGCGCGCGCGGTCACGCCGATGTCGGGGACGCAGCAGGGCGAGGCCGATCCGGGGCTGCTGCTGGCACTGGCGCGGTTCGGCGAGCGGCCGTGCGTCGTGGTCGGCCAGGACCGCCGCAGCCAGCGGGAGGGGCAGCTGCTCGGGCCGGCCGGGCTGCGGGTGGCGCGGCGGGGGATGAGCCTGGCGGCCGAGCTGGGATCGCCGCTGGTCACGGTGGTGGACACGCCGGGCGCGGTGCTGTCGGCCGAGGCGGAGGAGGGCGGGCTGGCCGGGGAGATCGCCCGCTGCCTGGCCGATCTGCTCACGCTGTCCGCGCCGACGCTGTGCCTGCTGATGGGGGAGGGGACGGGCGGTGCGGCGCTGGCCCTGCTGCCCGCCGACCGGGTGCTGGCGGCACGGCACGGCTGGCTGGCCCCGCTGCCGCCCGAGGGCGCGTCGGTGATCGTGCACCGTACGGTCGAACGGGCGGCGGAGATGGCCGAGGCGCAGGGCGTGCGGTCGGGGGACCTGCTGCGGAACGGGATCGTCGACGAGGTGGTCGGCGAGCGTCCCGACGCGGCCGGGGAGCCCGTGGAGTTCTGCCGCCGGGCGGCTGGGGCGATCGAGCGTTCGCTGGACGCCCTGGTGGGGCTCGGCCAGGCGGAACGGCTCGCCGCCCGCGCTCAGCGCTACCGCTAACGCCCGGCGTTACCGCTGACGCGCGGCGGTCACGAGGGCACTGAAGATCTCCTGCTGGGCGGCGTCGGTTGCGGCCGTGTCCTCGGGATGCCACTGGACACCGACGAACCAGCCCGCGTCCCCGGTGAGCTCGACGCCCTCGATCGTCCCGTCGGCGCCGTGGGCGGTGGCGGTGAGGCCCGCGCCCAGGACGTCGATGTCCTGGTGGTGGTAGCAGGACGCGGCGGTCTCGCCCGCGTCCACGATCTTGGCGAGCAGGGTGCCCGGAACGATCGTGACCGGATGGACGAGATGGCGGTGCTCGGCGTCCATGTGCTGGCGGAGCGTTCCGCCGCGCACCACGTTCACGATCTGCAGGCCCCGGCAGACGGCGAGGAGCGGGATCCCGGCCGACAGCGACTCCCGGGCCACCGCCAGATCGAACGCGTCCTGCTCGTCGTCCATGTCGTACAGCGCTTCGTGCTCGTCGCCCGCGCCGTAGTGGCGGGGGTGCAGGTCGCCGCCGCCCGGCAGCAGGACGCCGTCGCAGCGGGCGAGGCGTGCGGCGACGTCGGCCGGGTCGGCGGGGTGCATGATGAACGGCTCGCCGCCGCCCCGCCACACCGCCTCGACCAGTGCGCGGGCGGCGACCTCGGCGGCGTAGCGGAGCGCGGACGCGTTCGCGGAGAAGCGGGCGGGCACCGCGATCAGCGGCCTCACAGCGTGATCCACGTGGTCTTCAGGTCGGTGTACTTGCCGAGGGCGTGCAGCGACTTGTCGCGGCCGTGCCCGGACTGCTTCATCCCGCCGAACGGGACGCTCATGTCGCCCTCCTCGTAGCAGTTGACCCAGACGGTCCCGGCCTTGAGGGAACGCGAGATCCGGTGCGCCGAGGACAGGTCGGACGTCCACACGGCGGCGGCGAGGCCGTAGTCGGTGTCATTGGCCAGCCGGACGGCCTCGTCGGCGTCGTCGAACTCCAGGACCGCCAGGACCGGACCGAAGATCTCCTCGCGGGCGATCCGCATCCCCGGCTTGACCTGGTCGAACACCGTGGGCTGCAGGAAGAGGCCGTCGCCGGGGCCGCCCGTGCGGAGGCGGGCGCCGTCGTCATGACCGGCCGCCACGTACGACAGCACCCGCTTGTGGTGCCGGGCGGAGACCAGCGGGCCCATCTCGGTGGACGGGTCGAGCGGGTCGCCGACCCTGAGCGTTCCGGCGCGCGCGATGATCCGCTCCAGGACCCGGTCGGCGACCGAGCGGTGCACCAGCAGCCGGGACGGGGCCGTGCACATCTCCCCGGCGTTGAAGAAGATGCCCCAGGCGGCCGTGTCGGCGGCGGCGTCGAGATCGGGCGCGTCCGGCAGGATGATGTTGGGCGACTTGCCGCCCAGTTCCAGCCAGACGCGCTTGAGGTTGGAGTCGGCCGCGTAGCGCAGGAAATGCCGTCCGACCTCGGCGGAGCCGGTGAACGCGACGACGTCCACGCCGGGATGCTCGCCCAGCGCGCGCCCGGCGATCTCGCCGGCCCCGTTGACGACGTTGAACGCGCCGGGCGGCAGCCCCGCCTCGGCCGCCAGGGCGGCCAGGTGCAGCGCCGACAGCGGCGACTCCTCGGCGGGCTTCAGGACGACCGTGCAGCCCGCGGCGAGGGCCGGGGCGATCTTCCAGGCGGCCATCGTGAGCGGGAAGTTCCACGGGACGACCGCCGCGACGACGCCCGTGGGCTCGCGCGTGACGAGGGCGAGCGAGCCCTCGCCGGTCTGGGGCGACTCGTCCAGCTGCTTGTCGGCCACCTCGGCGTACCAGCGCAGGCAGCCGATCACGGCCCGCAGCTCGATGCCGTCGGCCTCGGAGATCGGCTTGCCCATCTCCAGGCTGATCAGCAGCGCCAGCTCTTCCCTGTCACGTTCCACCAGATCGGCCCAGCGGAGCAGCGCGGCCTTGCGCTCGGCGGGCGCGAGCCGTGGCCATGGGCCGTCGTCGAACGCGCGCCGCGCGGCGCCCACCGCCCGATCGACGTCGGCCGCGCCGGCGGCGGCGACGTGCGCGATCGTCCGGCCGTCACGCGGGGACACGACGGGCATCGTCATCTCGCCCGGCGAGCCGGTGCTGGGTGAGCCGGTGCTCGGAGAAAAGGTGCCGTCGATGTGATGGTCGGTGTACGGGGCGAGCCGGTCCGCCCGGCCGCGCCATTCCTCGTACGGTACGCCGGTCAAGGGGGGACTCCTCTGCTACAGGGGGAGGCCCGTGAGGACCATGACCTTCTCTTCGGTGTAGTCGGTCATCGCCGAGTGCAGGCCCTCGCGGCCCACACCGGAGTCCTTCACTCCGCCGTACGGCATCTGGTCGGCGCGGTAGGACGGCACGTCCCCGATGATCACGCCGCCCACGTCCAGCTCGCGGTGCGCGCGGAAGGCGATGTCGAGGTTGCGGGTGAACACCCCGGCCTGGAGCCCGAACGTGGAGTCGTTCACGACCGCGAACGCCTCGTCCACGCCGTCCACGGCCTGGACGAACATGACCGGCCCGAAGACCTCCTCGCGCGCGATCTTGGAATCGGCGGGGACGTCGGCCAGCACGGTCGGCGCGTACGCGGCGCCGTCGCGGGTGCCGCCGGCCAGGATCCTGGCGCCCGCGCCGACGGCCTCGTTCACCCAGGCCTCGACGCGCTCGGCGGCGTCCTGGCTGACCAGCGGGCCGACCTGCGTCTTGTCGTCCCACGGGTCGCCGGTCACCAGGCCGTTGACCGCCTCGACCAGCTTGGGCACGAACGCCTCGTACACCGAACGGTCGACGAGCACGCGCTGCACCGCGATGCAGCTCTGCCCGGCCTGGTAGTTGGAGAACAGCCCGATCCGGGTGGCGGCCCAGTCGAGGTCGGCGTCGGGCAGCACGACCGCCGCGCCGTTGCCGCCCAGCTCCAGCGTGACGTGCTTGCGCGGTGCCTGGTCGCGGATCGACCAGCCGACCGGGACCGAGCCGGTGAACGAGACGATCGGCAGCCGCGCGTCGTCGACCAGCGCGGGAGCGCGGTCGTTCGGGACCGGCAGGACCGAGAACATGCCCGCGGGCAGGTCGGTCTCGGCGAGCAGCTCGCCCAGCAGCAGCGCCGACAGCGGGGTGGCGGGCGCGGGCTTGAGGACGATCGGCGTGCCGACCGCGATGGCCGGCGCGATCTTGTGCGCGGCCAGGTTGAGCGGGAAGTTGAACGGGGAGATGCCGAGGACCGGGCCCTTGGGCACGCGGGTCACGTAGGCCATCCGCCCGGTCGCGGCGGGGTCGGTGTCGAGCCGCTGGGTCGTCCCGCTCCAGCGGCGGGTCTCCTCGGCGGCGAACCGGAACGTGGAGATCGCGCGGGCCACCTCGCCGCGTGCCCACAGCAGCGGCTTGCCGTTCTCGCCGGTGATCAGCCGCGCGAGCTCCTCGGACCGCTCGGCCAGCCGCCGGGACACGTGCGCCAGCGCCTCGGCGCGGACGTGCAGCGGCAGCGCGGCGGCCTGCCTGCGCACCGCGTCGGCGGCGGCGACGGCCTCCTCGACCTGATCCGGGGTCGGTACGGCGGCGGTCCCGACGACGCGTCCGTCGTAGGGGTGGGTAACGGTCAGTTCCTCGTCACCGGTCGCGGGCCGACCGGCCAGCCAGAATGGGGTCACGTCCATGGGCTCACGGTATCCCCGCGGGCCCGTTCGGGGAGCCTCCAGCGTGTCCAATCGGGAAGTCCTGATTGGCCGTGACGGCGAGCGCGACCCACAGCTCCGCGCGGGCCGCCGGATCGTCCAGGTCGCGATGGAGCAATTCCGCCGCTTTGCGCATCCGGGCCCGCAGCGTGTGCCGGTGGACGCCCAGCGCCCGCGCCGCCGCCTCGCCCTGCCCGTTCGCCGCCAGGTACGCGCGCAACGAGATGACGAGCGCCGGATCCTCCGCGTACAGCGGAGCCAGCAGCGCCTCGGCGAACCCCTGCGCGAGATCGGTCTGAAGCAGCCCGATAAGTCCCTGACCTGGGAGGTCCTCGTGCCGCATCACGCCGTGCGGGCTGTCGTGCCCCTCCCGTACGCGCCGCGCGGCGGCCAGCGCCCGTTCCGCCTGGGAGAGCGCGTGCGCGAGCGACTCCAGGTCGGCGGCCGGCCCGCTCACCCCGACCGGCCCGCTCGTACGGGCGAGCGCGCTCACCTGCCCGGCCAGCCGATCGGGAACGATCACCGCGCAGAACTCCGCTAGCGGAACGGCCAGACAGTGCTCACCCGCCGGATCGGTCTCCAGGACGTCCAGGACGTTCCCGCCGCAGGCCAGCACCCGCAGCGGCGGCTCGGGGAGCGCGGCACCGGGAGGCCGCAGCCCCAGCAGCAGCCCGCCGAGCGCCGCGCGCAGCCGCCGCCCGTTGCGCGGGCTCTCCGACTGCAAGGTGAGCAGCGAGACGGCGGCGCCCACGATTGTGTGCGCGGCCGGGGGAAGCGGATCGTCGGTGCCGACCGCCAGGAACCCGCGCGGCCGCCCGCCGAGCCCGATCGACTGCACCACGACATGCCCGTCCGCCCCCGACAGTGCGACGCTCGCGGGACCGTCCCCCCTTGCTGAACCGCCACTTCCTGCTCGACCGCCCCTGCTTGCCGGACCGTTCCTACTTGCAGAACCGCCCCGGTCGGACGCGGAACGCCGGGCCTGGGCTGGCCTGAGCCTCGCGATCTCCCCTGCGAGGTCCTCGGCGTACCGGCGGGCCTTCGCGGGCTCGGCGTGCCGGACCTGCCCGGAGGCGTCCAGCAGCAGCGCCCAGCCGTCCAGCTCGCGGGCCAGCCGCGCGAGCACCGCGCCCGGACCCTTCAGCGCGGCGCGGGTCAGCTCGCGCTGGGCCTGGAACGAGCGCGTGACGTCCCTGTACTCCTCGGCGGCCAGCATCCGGGAGACCGCCTTGCCGACCGCGATGAACGGCGTCGGGCGCGGTACCTCCAGCAGCGCCAGCCCTTGCTCGCGCGCCGCGTCCACCAGTTCGGGCGGCACCGCCTCGTGGATGACGCCGACCGCGAAGCCGAGGCCGGCCACGCCCCGTTCGACCAGGCGCGCGACGTACGGCCCGGCGCCCTCGGGTGTGAGCCGCATCCCGACCGTGAGCACCAGCTCGCCGCCCTCGAGGAACGGCGTCGGGTCCTCCAGCTCGCTGACCGCGACCCAGCGCACCGGCGCGTCCCGGGGCACCTCGGTCAGCGGGCGCAGCCCGAGCTGCGGTAGCGCGGCCACCTTGCCGAGCGTGGGAGGCATCTGGCGACCCCTGCCGTTCTCGTCCACTGCGTCCGAAGGGACGGGATGTCCAACGGAGCGGGCGCGATTCGCCGGTCCGTACGGTTCAGCGTAGGTCCTGCCCGGCTTATGTTCACGCCATGAGCAGCCAGATCACCGACGGTCCCGCCGGTTCGGCCGGCACCCACCGCCTGCCACAGGAGCGCCGCGTCGTCACCGAGATCCCCGGGCCGCGCTCGCGTGCCCTGCAGGAGCGCCGTACGGCGGCGGTCGCGCCGGGGGTGAGCAGCGTGCTGCCGGTGTTCGTGACCGACGCGGGCGGCGGGGTGGTGATCGACGCCGACGGCAACTCGCTCATCGACTTCGGCTCCGGCATCGCCGTCACCAACGTCGGCAACGCCAACCCGCGTGTCGCCGAACGGGTCGCCGCGCAGGCCGCGCGGTTCACCCACACCTGCTTCATGGTCGCGCCGTACGAGTCGTACGTCGAGGTCTGCGAGGCCCTCAACCGGCTCACCCCGGGCGATCACGACAAGCGCTCGATCCTGGTCAGCAGCGGCGCGGAGGCGGTGGAGAACGCCGTCAAGATCGCGCGCTATGCCACCGGGCGGCCGGCGGTGGTGGTGTTCGACCACGGCTACCACGGCCGGACGCTGCTCACGATGACGCTGACGTCCAAGAACATGCCGTACAAGCAGGGCTTCGGGCCGTACGCGCCGGAGGTCTACCGGATGCCGATGGCCTACCCGTTCCGCTGGCCCGGCGGCCCCGAGAACTGCGGCCCGGAGGCGGCGGCGCTCGCCGCCGACCAGATCACCAAGCAGATCGGCGCGGCGAACGTGGCCGCCGTTGTCGTCGAGCCGATCCAGGGCGAGGGCGGCTTCATCGACCCGGCGCCCGGCTTCCTGCCCGCGCTCGCCGCGTTCTGCCGGGACAACGGGATCCTGTTCATCGCCGACGAGGTGCAGACCGGGTTCGCCCGTACGGGGGACCTGTTCGCCTGCGAGCACGAGGGGATCGTCCCCGACCTTGTCGCGACCGCCAAGGGCATCGCGGGCGGGCTGCCGCTGGCCGCCGTGACCGGCCGCGCCGAGATCATGGACAAGGTCCACGCGGGCGGCCTGGGCGGAACGTACGGCGGCAACCCGGTCGCGTGCGAGGCCGCGCTGGCCGTCCTGGAGGAGATCGAGAGCGAGAAGCTCGTCGACCGGGCCCGCATGATCGGTGACCTCATGCTGCCGCGCCTGCACGCGCTGGCCGGACGGCACGACGAGATCGGCGACGTCCGGGGGCGCGGCGCGATGACCGCGATCGAGCTGGTCAGGGGCGACGGCTCCAAGGACCCGAACCCTGAGCTCACCGCCGAGATCGCGCGCCGCTGCCACGCCGCCGGGCTGCTGGTGCTGACGGCGGGCACGTACGGCAACGTCCTGCGGTTCCTGCCGCCGCTGGTCATCCCGGAGCACCTCCTGCTGGAGGGGCTCGACCTCATCGAGGCGGCGTTCGCGGCTCAGACCACGGCTTCGGCGGCACTCAGCTCGTAGAGGTCGGCGACGATGTCGTACGAGCGCAGCCGGTCGGCCTGCTCGTACGTCGAGGTCACGACCATGACCTCGTCGGCGGCGGTCTGCTCCAGCAGCGCGTCCAGCTGCTTGCGCACGGTCTCGCGAGAGCCGATCACCTGGCTCGACATGCGGGACTCGATGATCTCGCGGTCGATCGGCGTGTACGGGTAGGCGGCGGTCTCGTCGGGGCTCGGCAGCGGGCCCGGACGGCCCTGCCGCAGCCGCAGGAACGACAGCGCCTGCGGGGCCGCCAGCTCGCGCGCCCGCTCGTCGGTGCCGGCGGCGGTGACCGACACCGCGATCATCGCGTACGGGCGTTCCAGCTCGGCGGACGGCCGGAACGACTCGCGGTAGGTCGCCAGCGCCGGAAGGGTGTTCTCGGCGCTGAAGTGATGCGCGAACGCGAACGGCAGGCCCAGCAGGCCCGCGAGCCGGGCGCTGTAGCCGCTGGAGCCGAGCAGCCAGACGGGCGGCTCGTTCCCGGCGGCCGGGGTCACGATGCTCCGGTCGCCGAAGTAGGCGCGCAGCTCCTGGACCTGCTCGGGGAAGTCGTCCACCGACAGCGAGTCGGGCGATCGCCGCAGCGCCCGCGCGGTCTTGGCGTCGGTGCCGGGCGCGCGGCCGAGGCCGAGGTCGATCCGTCCCGGGTGCAGGGCCTCCAGCGTCCCGAACTGCTCGGCCACCACCATCGGCGGATGGTTGGGCAGCATGATCCCGCCCGACCCCACCCGCAGCCGGGACGTCGCCGCCGCGACCTGGCCGATGAGCACGGCCGTCGCGGAACTGGCGATGCCGGGCATCGCGTGGTGCTCGGCCAGCCAGTACCGGTGGAAGCCGAGCGCCTCCGTACGGCGGGCCAGATCGAGGGTGTTGCGCAGGGCCTGGGCGGACGTGGACCCGCTCACCACAGGGGCGAGGTCGAGAACCGAGAAGGGGACGCTCATGGTGCGTGCAACCCCGCGATCGGCGCTCGTCTTCCCGGCAGGCCCACTCGGGTGGCTCACCCCACGATGCTGGAGACGGCGAACCACACGACGCCGACCACGATCGCCGTCACCAGCGCGCCCACTATCGGCCCCACGGTGACGCAGAGCCACGACCAGATCACGAGCTTGCGGGACCGCTCCGGATCCCGCGCGAACCCGTCCTCGGCCCAGGTGTAGAGCAGGGCGGCCAGGACGAGCATCGGGAAGAACGCGACCATCGCCCACAGGCCGCACAGGAAGGCGACGATCTGCCCGGCTTGGGTGTACGTGCCGTCCGGGCCGATTCCGGGCGCGAGCCGGGGAGTGAGGGCGTAGGCGGGAAAGGGGGCGGCCGGGGCGGCTTCGGTCATGGCGTTCTCCCGATCACTCGAATGTGACCTGGATCATACGCTTGCCCGAAGCCGCCCGAAAGTGATCAACCCAGTGATCAGAAGAAAGCCGCCGCCGGGCCGGGTCAGCGCAGGCGCAGCCCCACCAGCAGCGGGTCGTGGTCGGAGGACCGGTACGCGTCCGGACGGTAGAGCCCGGGCGGGTTGTACTCGGTGTTGTAGTCCAGGATCAGCGGCTCATCGCTGTTGATGTGCCAGATCGTGGCCCCGGTGACCCGCGCCGAGAGCTTCTTCCCGGCCAGCACATGGTCGAGTTCTCCCGACTGGCCGTCGAAGACGTAGGAGTACCGCTGGGCCGGCCGTACGAACCGTCCTGTCTGCCCGACCAGCCCGGAGTCCTCCAGCACCTTCACCGGGTCTTCGGCGGCATAGGCGTTGAGATCGCCCAGCACCAGCGGGTTGGTCTCACCCTCGGCCAGTTCGGCGATCGCCTTGGCCTGGTTCACCCGGCGGGCGTTGTAGCAGCCCTGCCCGTCCCCCTGGTCCTGGTCGGGCCCGGTCGCGCCGCCGCAGCCCTTGGACTTGAAGTGATTGATGATCATGGTGAACGGCGCGCCCGTCCGGCCCCGGAACGCCTGCACCAGCGGCGGCCGGTCGAACACCGGGTCCGCGCTGGACTCCGGCGCGCCCACCGGACGGAGCTTCGCGCTCTTGTAGATCAGCGCCACATGGATCTCGTCCGTACCCGGGTACGGGTGCCTGACCCAGGAGTACGTCCCGGCGCCGACGGCCGCGTTCAGCCGGTCCACCAGGGCCTTGACCGCGGTGTCGCCGTTGTTCTCGACCTCCATCAGGCCGACCGCGTCCGCGTCCAGGCCCTTGAGCGCCGCGACGAGCTTGGCGATCTGCCGCTCCTGCTCCTCCACGCTGTCGGCCCCGCGCCGGTCGAGCGTCGTGAACCAGTTCAGGGTGTTGAAGCTCGCCACCTTGACGTCGCCCCCCACATGCGCGGGCCTGGGCGGGCGCGGGTTGGTCCTGGCGAAACGCGGCGTACGGGTCGGCTGCAGCCGGTAGGCCCCGAACCCCTGGCTCAGTACCCCGGTGAGCCCGACCGCGGAGTCGCCGATCCGGACCGTCCTCGGACTGGTGTACGGCACGTTCTCGGGGTTCTGCACGGTCGACGCGTCATCGACGAGCAGGCGCCGCCGGTCGTTGCCGGCCTGGTCCGACCCATGCCCGTCGGTCGGCTGGAACAGCCTCCCGCCCGCCGATACGGTCACCTCGCCGTACCGTCCGAGCTGGTACGTCTCGGTGGCCGTCAGCCGCTGCCCGTACCGCAGCAGCACTCCCTCATGCGCCTCCGCGTCGAGCGGCAGCGTCACCCTTTCGGCCTTGACGGACCCGCCGCCGCACACGTCCACGGCGCTGACCGGTGACAACTCGGTGAGGCCGCTGTACTCGACGGCCTTTCCGGTGACCAGGACCCGATCGCCCGCCGAGACCTCCGTGGTCGAGTAGACGAACAGCCCGTCCGACGTCTTCGGGTCGTCGTCGGGCGTCGGGTCCTGGACGAAGAACCCCTTGAGCTGGTCGGCTCGCTGGAAGTCCCCGGTGACGACGCCCTCGACCCGGACGTCCTGCCCGTTCAGGGGCGTGCCGGCCCCGGCGCCCTGGACCTGGGCGATCTGGTGCGTGGCGGGCGTCTCACAGGCGTTCTGTGCCGCCCCCGTACCGGCCACGGTCACGAACCCGGCGGCCAGGACGGTCGACAATGTCGCTGCTTTTCGGCGCATGCGCCGGAGGTTAAGCCGGACTAATCGCCCATTGGCCACCTACTGGTGAAGACTCCACTGATTCGTAATGAATGATCAGGGCCGGACGATCAGGGGCAGGTGCTCAGGGGCGCAGTGCCTTGACCACCAGTGCCGCCATCCGGTCGGCGTACTCCGGGGTGAGCGGCCCGATCCGCAGCATCCACCGGTAGAAGACCGGCGCGAAGAACAGCTCCACCGCATCCTGCAGATCCGTGCCGGCCGCGATCTGGCCCGCCTCCATCGCCGCCCGCAGCCGCTCCTTGGTCGCCTCCAACTGCGGCTTGAGCAGCCGTTCCATCATCTCTTCCCCGAGCCGGGGATCGTGGTGCACCTCGTTCGCCAGCGCCCGCGTCATCTTGTCGAGCACCGGCGAGTTGAACTCCTCCACCACGCCCCGCAGCACGGTCCGCAGATCGGCCTCGATGTCGCCGGTGTCGGGCAGCGCCAGCTCCGGTGCCCCCGCCGGCGCCGGCAGCAGCGACTCGAACATGACCGCGCCCTTGGACGGCCACCACCGGTAGATCGTCTGCTTGCCCACCCCGGCCCGCGCGGCGATGCCCTCGATGGTCAGCCTCGGATACCCGACATCGAACACCAGCTCGCGCGTCGCGGTGAGGATCGCCTGCCGCGAGCGCTCGCTGCGGCGTGTCGGATCAGGACTCATGACCCTGAACGTACACGAACCGAACCGTCTCGTCTTGACCCGAGCCGTCTCGTCTTGACGCCGTGCGAGGCAAGACGTATCGTCTCGTCAAGCCGAGACGGATCGTCTCGCCGAAAGGAGCTTCATGACCCGCCGACACATCGCCATGGTCAGCATCCCGGCCCCCGGCCACGTCAACCCGAGCCTGGAGATCATCCGCGAACTCGCCGCGCGCGGTCACCGGGTCACCTACGCCAACGACCCCTCCTACGCCGAGAAGGCCGCCTCGGCCGGCGCCGAGCCCGTCCCGTACGACTCGACCATCCCCGCCGTCGACGACCCCTCCCGGTGGCCCGCCCCCGACGACCTCGTCGGCCAGCTGTCCCTCTTCCTCGACGACGCCATCGCGATGCTGCCCCAGCTGCGCGCCGCGTACGAGAACGACCGCCCCGACCTGTTCCTGTACGACATGACGGGCTACCCGGCCCGGATCCTCGCCGAGGAGTGGGGCGTCCCGTACATGCAGCTCTCCCCGTCGGCGGTCGCCTGGGAGGGCTACGAGGAGGACACCGCCGACCAGGTCGAGGCCATCCGCAGCGACCCGCGGGGTCCCGGCTACTACCGCCGCGCCTCCGCCTGGCTGGCCGAGAACGGCGCCTCCGAGACCGACATGACCCGTTTCATCGCCTACCCCGAGCGCGGCCTCGCCCTGATCCCGCGCGCCATGCAGCCCAACGCCGACCGCGTGGACCCCGACCGCTACACGTTCATCGGCCCCTGCCTGGGCGAGCGCGGCAGCTGGGAACGCCCCGCCGGCACGGACAAGATCCTCCTCATCTCCCTCGGCTCGGCGTTCACCGACCGCCCCGACTTCTACCGCGCCTGCCTCGAGGCCTTCGGCGACCTGCCCGGCTGGCACGTCGTCCTGCAGATCGGCAAGCACGTCGACGAGGCCGCCCTCGGCCCCGCCCCCGCCAACGTCGAGGTGCACGGCTGGGTCCCGCAGCCCGCCATCCTCGAGCAGGCCGACGCGTTCATCACCCACGCCGGCAGCGGCGGCGTCAACGAGGCCCTCACCAGCGGAGTCCCCATGATCGCCGTACCCCAGGCCGTCGACCAGTTCATGAACGCCGACGCGATCGTCGACCTCGGCGTGGGCCGCCGTCTCGACACCGAGGCCGCCACCGCCGAAGCCCTCCGCGCCACCCTCCTCGACCTCACCCAGGACCAGGACGCCCTCGACCGCCTCGCCGCCATCCGCACCGACCTCCAGGCAGGCGGCACCCACCGAGCCGCCGATCTGATCGAAGCCCTCCTCCCGACTCGCGATCACGCGTGACGAAACGCCGACATCGAAGGCCTCGATAACTAGGCTGGGCACATTCGAGAATCAGGGGGCGCGCCGGTGGGGGACGAATCGTCGGTAGGCACCGGATACGCCCGTACGCGTGACATCGTCCTCGTCGCGGCATTCCTCTTGCTGCTCACCGCCGCGCTGGTGACCGTCCTCGTCCAGGCCTGGCCGCCCGCACCGCAGATGGCGCCCGACGGGCGGCCGGAGGCACCGGTGAAGGAGGTGACCCTGCGGCTGTTCGGCTGGCGGCCGCGCCTGTCGCGCGAGTCGAGCCTGTTCCTCATCGTGCTGGCGGCGGGGGCGCTGGGCGCGATCGTCCACGCGCTGCGCTCGCTGTACTGGTACGTCGGCAATCGCTCGCTGCGCCGCAGCTGGCTGATGATGTACCTGTTCCTGCCGCTCACCGGCGCCCTGCTCGGCCTGATCGTCTACCTGGTGCTGCGCGGCGGCCTGACATCGCCGGCCGGCGGCTTCACCGAGGTCAACCCGTACGGGGTGACCGCCATCGCCGGTCTGGTCGGGCTGTTCTCGCAGGAGACCGCCGAGAAGCTCCGCGCCGTGTTCGAGACCCTCCTGTCGCCCGCCAAGGCCGGGCGCGACCAGGCGCTCCCGCCACAGGTCCACTCGATCGAACCGATCAGCGGGACGGCCGGCAGCGTCGTCATCATCCGTGGCGTGGGGCTGGGCTCGGCCTCCACCGTCCGCTTCGGCGAGGTCGAGGCACCGGCCGCCGACGTCACCGACAACAGGCTGCAGGCCATCGTCCCGTCCGGAGCCGCCACCGGCCGCCTCGCCGTCAACACCCCGGGTGGCACGGCCATCAGCCCCACCGATTTCACCGTGACCTGAACGCGGCCGTACCGGCGAGGACGGCTGATGACCCCCGCTACTCGGCGTCGGGCCAGTGGTCGTGCCACAGGTCGTACGCGGCGCCGGGGAAGAAGGTGGGGAGTGAGCGCGTGCCGTCTTCGGCGGGGTCCAGGACGGCGGGCTGGTCGCCGGTGGGGGACCTGGCGAAGAGGGTCGTGTCGCTGTAGGTGTCCCGTTCGGCGCCCAGGGGCCCTGCCACCAGGCAGGTGTAGCCCTCGCCGTCGAGTTCGCCCTCGGGGATGGCGGCACCGACCACGAGGCTGTTGGACACCGTGACCCAGCTGCCCAGCGTGGCGATCTGGCGTTCGGCGCTCTGCTGCTCCCAGCGGTACCGCAGGATCGGCTTGGAGAAGATCGGGACGAGCAGGTGGGAGACGCCGCAGGACAGCAGCTCGCGCTCCCAGCCGACCGAGCGGCTCAGGTCCTCGCAGATCAGGGTGGCCAGCCGGCCGAGCGCCATGTCGAGCAGCGCGACCCTGGTGCCGGGCGTGATGTACTCGTCGGCCGTTCCGGCGGGCGGCGCTCCCGGCAGCCGCCACAGGCGCATCTGCTCGGCGGTCAGGGTGAAACCGGACAGCTTGTCCTGGACGAGCAGTTCCTGGCCCGTCCACCGGTCGAGCAGGACGGCGCGGTTGGGCGGCGGGTCGCCCGGGCCGAGCGGGCCGCTGCCGAGCAGGATGAAGCGCAGCGGTGTGCGGTGCCGGTCGGCGGTGTCGAACGCGACCTCCTTCCAGTGCTCCAGGAGGGAGTCCGACAGCGAGATCTCGGGCAGCACGGCGATCTGCGCGCCCGCCTCGTCCAGCCGGCGGATGAGCGACCGGACGCGGGTGTGCAGCTTGGAGGAGTCACGGGGGCGCAGCCGGTAGACGGTCGTGCCGTGCCGCTGCTCGAACTCGATCTCGACGTCGTCGTACGTCTCCAGCATGGGCGCGCAGCCCACGTTCACCGGCTCGTCCCTGCTGAAGTGGGCGTCGTTCACCGCGGGCAGCACGCGATGCTCGACCCGGGCCCATTCCTGGGGCGGGACGCGGTGCACGCCGAAGAACTCGGCCTTCGTACGGCGGCCGCGGGGGCGTCCCGGGAACGCGCAGCGCGGCAGCAGCGCCCCCTCGCGCTCGTGGCTGTTGAGCCGTCCCTCGGTGAGGTAGGTGACCAGCGCGCCGGTCATGGCCGGGGCGTCGTGGTACGGGCCGTACGGGTTGGCGTGCGCGAGCGCGCCGTCCAGCCCGAGCAGGATCGCGAACCGGCCGCGGTCGCCGTCCGCCTCGACGATCTCCTCGGTCATCTCGGGGTCGAGCCGGCCGAGCGCCAGCACGATCTCGGAGATCTCCTGGGCCTGCCTGCGCACCCGCGCGTCGTCGTACCACATCGTCGCCGTCCAGCCCTGGAAGAGATGGTCGGGAAGGGCGTCGTAGAGGCGGATGAAGAGATCAGCAGGCTCGGCCGGATGCGCCGCTCGGGCAGGTGCCGCCAACTGATCCGTCATAGAGGTCCCCCAAGGGGTTGACACGGGTGGTCACGGGTGGTCGATCGATGCTAACTCTCGCGAGTCCGGCCCATCAGTGCCATCTGATACAGAAAGTGCCACCGATGTTGGCGATCGTGGATTCCGGAACGGTCACGGTCCGCGCGCGGCGTCCCGGCGGCAAACTCCCCGGAACGGGAGCAATCCGTCACTTGACATTCACTTGGCACCGGCGCACTCTGGAGTGGTCCGCCCTTCCTCGACGACCTTGGGGTGAGCCGTGAACGTGAGGGCAGAGACGAAGGCGCAGCTGCCGCAGCTCGGCCGGGACCGCCGCAGCGAGGCCAGGCGGCTGATCGACGCGATGGAGCATGCCAAGGAGGTCACCGAGGGCCACTTCAGCGCGCTCGGGATGCTGATCACCGACGCCTCCCTGAACGCCGACGAGCCGGCGCTCGCCGAGGTGAAGGACGGCCTGCAGTGGCTGCACCGCAACTACCTCGACACGCCCGCGCTCGACGGCGACCAGCGCGAGCACCGCGGCCGCATCCTGGGCCTCATCGACTGTGCGCACTGGGCACTGCAGCGGCTTCCCTCCGGCCTTCAGCTCGGCCTGCACCCTGACGGCCACGCCGCGCGCTTCCTGGCGGCGGTGGCGCGCCGGCAGGGGATGTCCAACCAGGAGCTCGCCGCCGTGCTCGGCACCGACGAGACCGAGGTCAGCCGGGTCGGCCGCAGGCTGCTGTCGGCCGGCGTCGTGTGGAAGCGCAAGGAGTGGCGGCACAACGCCTGGGACATCACCCCGCGCGGCCTCCAGTACGTGGAGAGCGCCGGCCTCCTCAAGGAACCCGCTCCGGCGGCGTCCCGTACGGCCCACACGGACGTCGCGAGCCGCCGAGGCGTCGACGACGCCCCGGCACGTTCCGAAACCTCCCGCCGCAAGGACGAACGCGGCCGCTCCCAAGGCTGACTCCCCACCGGACACCGAACGGCGCGTTCCGCACGTCCAACGATGCGGAACGCGCCGTTCGCATATAGCGCGCGGCGCCGGCCGCTGTCGTGCGAGGTGGGGGATCACCAGCCCTCGTAGTCGGGGGTGAAGAGGTCGACGAGCGGCTCGTGCTGCCCAAGCGGAACGGTCGGTAGCGGAGGTTGCGGTACGCCCGGCAGGCGGATCCAGCCGTGCGTACGGGTCTCCTTCACCGACACGTACGTTGCGCGGTAGGCGGCCGGTTCGCTGTCCGGATGGTGGCGCACGACCTCGTCGTAGAACCAGTCCGAGGCGATCAGCGCGAGGGATCCGGGAGATCCGCGCAGGGCCCGCTTGAGCGGCTCCGCCTCCAGGAGCCGGAACGCCATGTTGATGGAGTTGCCCACCACGCCGTGCCGGTCGTGGTGCACCTCCCCTGCGTGGACGGCCGCGCGGAGTTCGATGCGGGTCGCGGGCGAGGCGTCAAGGTTGTGACGCTCCAGGGCGGCGGCCAGCTCTACGGGGAGCGGCCCGGCGAGCAGTTCCTTGGGTATCTCGGAGGGGACGAGTATCAGCATGCCGTCGCCGCGGTCCTCATGGTGGCAGCGCCGCCAGCGCACGCCCGAGTTGTCGAACGCCGCGTTGATCGCGCCGTAGAGGCCCTCGCGTACGGCGATCTGGTCGCGGTGGGTGCGCCGCGAATCGCAGTATCCCGCCACGTCCACGCACACGATCGCCCGGTGCATCGCCGGCGCCATGTCGGCCATGTCCGTCACCGCCCAACGCTCATGCATTCGCGAATGCATATGCACGGCCTAATGCACGTGCATCGCGATGATAGCGCGCCGATCCCCGTCGGCACTGCCGTTCTCCGCGCAAGATGTTCCGCCGAAGTGCCGGGCGGCCGGTGATCTGCCGTGACGGGCGGACGGGTCAGGCGCGTTCGGCAGCGGATCGGTGGAGGGCGTTGAGGGCGTGGGCTATGGCGGGCTGGCGGTCGCTGCCCCGGCGTACGCAGGTGATGATCCGCCGGGACGGGATCGGCTCGCCCCGCAGGGGGACCCGTACGGCCTCGTGCTCGGGCGGCAGCGGCGCGAGCCGGGGGACCAGGGCGACGCCGAACCCGGCGGCGACCAGGGCGGCGACCGCGAACCATTCGTTCGCGTGGTGGGCGATCCGGGGGGTGAAGCCGGTGGCGGCGCACGCGGTGAGCAGCAGGTGGTGCTGGTCGCCGCGATCCGGGGAGCCGATCCAGGGCTCGCGCGAGGCCTCGGCCAGCTCCGCCGTGCCGCGTGCCGCGAGCGGGTGGCCCGCCGGTACGAGGAGGTCCTGCGGCTCGTCCAGGAGCGGGCGCTGATCGAAGCGCGGGTCGTCCGGGGGAGGGCCGTCCGAGGTGGGGATCACGACGGCGATGTCGGTGCGCCGGGCCAGCAGCAGCGGGAACACGTCCTCGCTCTCCTGCTCGCTCATTCGCACGGTCAGCCGCGGGTGCTCCTCGCGGAGCAGGACGGCCGCCGGGGTGACGATGGCGGCGAGTGCGCTGGACACGCAGGAGAAGCGCACCCGGCCGGACGTCCCGGTGCGGTGCGCGGCCAGGTCGGCCTGGGCGCGTTCCCACTGGGCGAAGAGCGCGTCGGCGTGGTCCAGGACGGTGTACGCGGCGGGCGTGAGCCGTACCCGGCGCCCCTGGGCTTCGAGCAGCTCCACGCCGAGGTCGCGGGCGAGCAGGCGGAGCTGCTGGGACACGGTCGAGGGCGTGAGGTGCAGGACCTCCGCGGTGGCGGTGACCGTGCCCTGCTCCTTCAGGACGCGGAGCGCCTGCAGCCGGGGATCGATCATGTGGCAATTTAACACGGTCCCATGCGAGATCTTTCGATGGACTCGCACGGTACGGGCTTCGCAGACTCGTCGTATGGCCCTCTTCGACAGCCGCCGCGTTCCGGCACCGGTCCTGGTGCTCGGCAGCGTCGTGTCCGTACAGACGGGGCAGGCGCTCGGCAAGCAGATGTTCGGCGAGATCGGGGCGCTCGGTGTCGTCACGCTACGGCTGGTGTTCGCGGCGGCGTTCCTGTTCCTGCTGTGGAGGCCGCGCCTGCCTGAAAGGGACGCGCTACCGGTCATCGCCGCCTTGGGGGTGGCCATCGCTGGGATGCAGTTCATCTATCCGGCGATGGAACTCCTTCCCATAGGGATCGCCTCGACCGTTCAGTTCCTGGGTCCTCTGGGGCTCGCCCTGGCCGGGTCGCGGCGGCCGGCGGACCTGGTGTGGGTGGCCCTGGCCGGACTGGGAGTGGTCCTGGTCTACAGCCCTGGGGGAGACATGCCGTCGCTGACGGGCCTGGCGTTCGCGCTGGCCTCGGGCGGGTTCATGGCGGCCTATCTCGTTCTGAACAAGCGCGCGGGCGCCCGTACGGCGGACGGCTCCGTGCTGACATGGGCGGTCGTGTTCGCCGCGATCCTGACGCTGCCGCTCGGACCGGTGGCGGCCGGTACGGAACTGCTCCGTCCTGACGTTCTGCTCATCGGCGCGGGGACGGCCCTGGTGTCGGCCGTGATTCCGTGGTCGCTCGACCTCGCCGCCCTGCGCCGCCTACCCGAACGCGTCCTCGCCGTCATGGTGAGCCTGGAACCCGCCGCCGGCGCGCTGGCAGGGCTCGTCCTGCTGGCGGAGCACCTGTCCTGGTCGCAATGGGTGGCCATCGGCTGTGTCAGCGTCGCCTCCGCCGGTGTCGTCATCACCGCCGGCAGGGCCCGGAGGCCCGCCGCGCCCGAGAAGAGCGGACGGGCCGTCCAGGCACCACAGGCCCTGATCAGCCCTTCGGAGCCGGAACCATCTCGGCGTGCTTGACGGTGTAGCCGCCGCGGGTCACGGGGGCGAAGGCCGCCGGGGCCTGGCACGTGCCCACTGTGCCCTCCACCCACTCGCCCTTGTCGTTCTCGACGGCGTTGCCGACCACCCAGGACAGGCCCACCCGGTCCTGGCTGCGCCCCTTGTGGTCCTTGCCCGCGTCCTGGACGCTGAAGCCGAGCCGCTTGCCGACCCACTCCTTCACCTCGTCGTCCCCCCGTACGACCTTGGCGGTCAGCGCGGCGTTGCCCGGGCTGGTGGTCATGCAGTCCACGACGGCCTCGAAGCGGACCGTCTTGTCCTCGGAGTCCAGGTAGTGGGAGACCTTCACCGTTCCGGTGGCGTCGGACGGGAGCCCGTGGGGTGCGCCGGGCATCGGGCGCGTGTACGGGGTGGCGCGCGCGTCGAAGGTGAAGCTGCGCACATCCTTGTCAGGCCAGAACGTCAGCCGGAACTCGGCGGACCCCTGGACGCTCGCCGTCTTGGGCCCGGCAGGGGCCTCCTGTGGCATCGCGTACGCGGCGGTGGTCCCGCCCACTACGGCGAACGCACCAATCGCGGCGAGGATCAGTAGCTTGCGCAAGGTCGTACCCCCTGGAATCGCTCCGGGCCCCGTCGGCCCGAACGATTCGATCCTCTGGCCTTGCCCTGCCCCAGGGGCTCACCCGTTCAGGTCAACGAGATCCCCCGGAAGGGGGAAACGCGAACGGGCGGCACGGGAGCCCCGTACCGCCCGTTTCCCCACCCTTACTCGTCGGACTTGGCCTCGGGCCCGTCGTCCGGCTTGGCGTCCGGGTCGGCGTCCGGATGGGCCTCGATGAACGACGCGTAGACCTCGTCGGCGATGACGCCCTTGGCCGAGACCTCGACATCGTTCTGGCGGGCCCATTCCCGCACGTCGGAGTTGGTGTACCCCTTGATCTTCGCCGGGCTGGCGGCCTTGCGGCCCCGGCCGGCGGCCTTCACCTCGCGCGCCTTGCCGACGAACGCCTCGACCGTGTCGAGCGCGTCCCGCAGCCGCTTGTCGTTCGCGTCGCTCAGGTCGATCGTGAACTTCCGTCCCAGGACGTCGAAGTCACGCTTGGCGACGTCGCTCTCCTCGGTGCCGTCCATGTCGTCAACGAGGATGACCTTCTCGGCCATGTGGTCCTTTCCGCTAGCCACCGTGAGCAACCCAGACGCTAGCGGACTCCGGCAGGTGATCGAACCGTACGCGCCAGGAGTGACATCGACCTCACCCTGGCGCCGCCGGCAGCCCGTTCACCAGCGAACGGAGCCCTTCGGCGTACGTGTCCCGCGCGGTGTGCCGCCTGTCCGGCCGCCTGCGCATCTTCTTCCGCGACCAGGAGGAGGCCGTGACTTGAATACCGCCTCAGAGGGCGTAATTGCGTAGATGCCGCAGTGAGACCGCCGCGTAAGGGCCTTCGGTCTCGAGTGACGATTCCTCGGCGGGCAGCCTGCGCGCGCCCACGCGGCAGAACTCGCCGGCCGAGCCTCGGATCACTGATGCCGCCTCCGGGTCCCCGTACAGCCAGTGCTCTCCGGCAGGGCCGGTGAGCTCGCACCGTACGGGCCTGGCCTGCTCACCGGCCGCTGCCAGCGCGTACGGCAGCGTCCGGTGGGCCAGCCAGGCGATGTGCCGCAGCCGGGCACTGTCGGGGTACGCGAGGCCCAGCGGGACGGTGATGTCCAGCGCGTGGGCCCAGTGCTCGGCGATCCGGGTCGTGGCGAGCGTACGGGGCGACAGGGGAGCGGCGGCCCAGGCCAGCCGCGCGCCAGGCGGGCAGCTCCGCAGCGCTTCCAGCGATCCGCTCGCGGAGTCCCGCCACCGCCGGAGCACGTCCTCGGGGCCGGTGGCCCGGACGGCTGCCACCAGGCGGTCCATCGACTCGTCCAGCGCGACGCCGTCCTCGCGGACGAACGCGTCCTGCTCCCCGCCGGCCGAGGCGACGGCGAACTCGTTGCTCTGCGCCAGATGCACGACGACGTCGGCGACCGACCAGCCCTCGGCCGCGGACGGAAGCGCCCACATGTGCGGCTCCAGGCCCGCGAGCACCCCGCCGAGGCACGCGTACTCGTCCGCCAGATCATCGAAGACGTCGCCCATGCGGCCCACCGTACAGAACGCCATTCTGTTTGAGGAAGGCTCAGCCGGCTCTCAACACACGGTTGAGGATCGTCATGGGATCAGCAGTGGACTTCGCCCTGCGCGCCGACTGGACGCAGCTGGCGTGGGCGGCCGCCGAACTGGCAGGCCGCCGCGTGCCGGGCAAAGCCGTCATCGACGTCCGCTGAGCGGAGCGGACGAAGTCAGCCGCTGAGCCTGTGACGATTCTGCTGACCGCGCCGTCGACCCAGGTATGCGCGGACGGCGCTCGACCCGCCATTCGCCGCATCACGACCCGAAACTGCAAGGGCGAATTGCACGGCCCCGGGTTGGCTCCGGCAACCCGTAATGCCGCACCGCGCAGTCAGTATCGGCGCACGGATGCAGCGACAGGGAAGTACGGACGTCGAGCGTCGCGATCCGGCCGTTGTGCTGGACGGCGATTACGGCTCTCGATGCCGTTTTCCGCTGGAGACCGGGCAGCGGGTCCGGATAGCGGTGGGGCGTCAGGTGGGGCGGCGGGCGTAGGCGCACAATTGCGAGAGGCTTACCTCCAGCGGGACGTCGTCGCGGTCGAAGGCGGTCAGGGCCCGGTCCCATCTGGCCAGGTCGTCGCGCGTGGCCAGGCCTTCGGTGACCAGGGTCTCGCGGGCGGCCCAGGCGGGCGGTCTCGAGCCGGGCCTCGGGGTGATCACGCGGCTGTGGTCGTGGAACTCCACCGCCTCGAGACCGGCCGCCGCCAGCAGTCGCGGGAGGCGGCGTCCCACCGACAGGTCGTTGCCGCGCCGGGCGTGCAGGGCGAGGTACGCCGCGTTCAGGTCCTCCAGCTCCGGTATGACCGGCTTGATCTGCAGCCGATCGGCGTCGACGTCCACGAGGTACACCGTCCCGCCGGGTCTGGCCAGGGTGGCGAGGTGGTCGACGATGGCCTGCTCACGGCCTCCGTTATGGGCCAGCACGTGGCGCATCATCACCACGTCGAACGCGGCGGGCGGCAGTCCCGTGGCGTCCACTGGGCCCGCCAGGAAACGGGTGTTCGACAGGCCGGATCGCGCCGCCAGTTCCCGGGCGGTCGCCAGTGCCGTCTCGTCCCGATCCACGCCGTGGACGTCGCCGGATTCCCCGACGAGTTCCGCGAGGACGATGGTGATCGCGCCGGGACCGCATCCCACGTCCGCGATCCGCGCTCCCGGCCGGATGCCTGCGGCCTCCCACAGTGCGTGCTCGTCCTCGCGGGCGGCCTCGGCCATCTGGTGATAGCGGGCGATCTCCGCGTCGCTGAGGGTCAGCGAGTAGTCGCTCATTCCCGCAGTATGCGCTCCCTGCCGGCCGCGAGCGGGGACGTTGCCCCAAGTCGGCCAGTGCCGGGGCCTGGTCGTGGAATTCTCAAAGAGGTCCATGGTATTGGCAATCCGTCCGCAGCCGGAGCATTGCAAATACCATTCTGGACGGGTGGAACGTCGGTGTTGATAGCGGGGATCCGATTGGGCGTGATTCTCATATCCGAACACGCACCGTTCTTCGCGGGAAATCCCCATCGGAAGGCTGCCGGACCCGTACGCTGTGTGCCTGATCCTGACGGTCGGTGAGGTCGCCGTACTGACCGACCGGATCAGGCACGCTCCCACCCCCCGCTCTGTGGGACGTGCCTCGTCGAGTCGTGGCGCGGTTCGTCCGGTGAGGATGACGTTCGAGGGGGCGCCACGACTCCTGGCGAGGTGGCCGGCCGGGGAGCGAACCGGGACCCCCAGGCCGGCCACCGGTCAGGAACCCTTGAACGCGCGCGTGAAGTCGGGGCACGCCACCAGCGGCGCGTGCGTGCAGGTCGAGGCGTGGCGGAGGCCGTCGCGCATCCGGACGAGCCGGGCGATGTCGTCATCGATCGCGCGCGCCTTGTCCGCCATCCGCGCGCGCAACTCGACATCGGTGGGCCTGGCCAGCACGAACGTCGCGATCTCGGCGATCGTGAACCCGGCGCCGCGGGCGCAGGCGATGAGCCCGAGACGGTCGAGGACGTCGGGCCGGTACGTACGGCGCAGGCCGTTGCGGCCCGCCGAGGCGATGAGGCCCCGGCTCTCGTAGAACCGCAGGGCCGAGGGCGCCAGCCCGGAACGCTCGGCGACCTCGGCGATGTCCAGCTGTGCTTCGACCATCAGGGCTCCTTGACTTGAACCGCGCTTCAAGTCGGAGACTAGCCGCCATGAAGATCCATCACCTCAACTGCGGGTCCGTACGGCGGATCGAGGCCACCTACGACGGCCCGCCGCCCGCCCATGCCGTCAACCACTGCCTGCTGGTCGAGACCGATTCCGACGGCCTGGTCCTGGTCGAGACCGGCCTCGGCCTCGGCGATGTCCGCGATCCCGCCGGCAGCCTCGGCGCCGGCTGGATCGAGATGGCCGAGCCCGTGCTGTCCGAAGACGAGACGGCCGTACGCCAGGTCGCCCGCCTGGGGTATTCGCCGGGCGACGTACGGCACGTCATCGTGACCCACCTCGACGTCGACCATTGCGGTGGCCTGCCCGACTTCCCCGACGCGCGGGTGCATGTCCTCGCGGCCGAACTGAAGGCGGCGACCGCGGAGGGAGCCGGCTCCCGCTATGCCACCGCCCACTGGGCCCACGGCCCGAAGTGGGTCACCTACAGCCCCGAGCCTGGCGAGGATTGGTTCGGGTTCACGTCCGTACAGCCCGAGGGCCTGCCACCGGAGATCCGGCTGGTCCCGCTCGGCGGCCATACCGACGGCCACACCGGAGTCGCCGTACGCGATGGCGACCGCTGGCTCCTGCACTGCGGTGACGCCTACTACTACCACCGGGAGGTCGGGAACGATCCGCATCCGCATCCCGTGCTGGACCTCGTTCAGACCCACTCGCAGGTCGACCGCGACCTGCGGCTCGGCACTCAGGCCCGGTTGCGCGAACTCGTACGCGACCACGGCGACGAGGTCTCGGTCTTCAGCGCCCACGATCCGTGGGAACTGAACGCATACCGCTGACCCGCCGGGCCGGACCCGCGTTCCCGGCGGGCCCGGCCGGCCGTGCGGAGGTTCCGCCAGGCCTGCGAGCACGCGGTTATCATGCGGCGAAGCCGGAAGAGGTGGTCCGATGGATCCTGACTTCGCCACGTACGCGCTTCCCCCGGGACTCATCCTCTTCGGGCTCGCCTTCGCCGCGTTCGGTGTGCACGTCATCCGCATCGGCCGCCGCCTCCGGCGGTTCGGGCACCGGGTCCCGGGCGTCGTCGTACGGCTCCGCTGGGATAGCAATGACCACGGCGGCGGCAACTACTACCCCGTCCTGCGCTTCCGCACGCGGGACGGTACGGAGGTCACGACCGAGTCCGACCTGGGCAGCAACCCGTCGCCCGTCCGGGCCGGGCAGCCGGTCGCCGTGATCTATGACCCGGAAAAGCCCAAGCGGGCCCGCCTGGACGGCCCGGGCGGCAGCGGCACCGTGCACGGCTCGCTGTTCCTCGCCCTCGGCCTCCTCCTCGCCGGCATCGGAACGATCGCGTCGGCCGTGATGGTGGTCGCCGCCGTCACCTGACCCGCGCCCCGGAACTCATCGCTCGCCACTGCTTCGCCTTGACCACATGACCGTGGAGTGGAAGAGCACCCGCAGCGGCGGTGTCGACGATGGAACGCGTTGCTCGGCGGTCCTGCCGTGCCGGACGGCTTGCCGCCACGTGTCCCAGGGAGGCGTCACATTCTCGGGTCGGCGGCGAAACGGCCTGATGTGATCAGGAGCCCCGTTCTCGCCGCCGGCCGACCCTGTTCAGGGCGCGCCGTGGCGGGCCACCCGGCGGGTGAATCCGCCGTGGAAGCCGAACGGGATGTGGTGCGGGAGCCGCGCGACGGCCAGCGGGCCCCGTTCCAGGTCGGCGGCGTCCAGGATGACCAGCCGCGAGCGGTGTTCGGTCTCGTCGTAGCCGACCAGGAGCAGCCAGCCGTCGTCCTCGGCGGCGTCCGGGGTGCGCGGGACGAAGATCGCCTCGCCGGGGAGATCGCCCTGCCGGAAGTCGCAGGAGGTGACCTTGCCGGTCGCGTTGTCGATCTTGATGACGCTGCCGAAGGAGCCCCCCGCGCCCGCGTCAGGGTTCCCGGTGGCGTAGCTGAAGCGGTGCTCGCGGGTGGACCTGCGCCAGTCGAACTGGGGGAAGTCGGCCGCGAAGCTCGCCAGCTCCGTTCTGATGATCTTCGAGGGGGTGATGCGGTAGCGCATCAGCCGGCTCGGCGGCGTCCTGAGGGCGCCGGGTTCGCGGAACTTCCGGGACGACGTCTTGAGCCATTCGAAGTCGTCGAACTCGACGAAGTCGACGACGGTGTCCGAGCCGTCCTCGTAGGCGTTGGTCATGTGCAGGTGGACGAGCGCCTCATGCTCGATCATGCGCGGCCGGGATCCGTCGCGGGGCACCAGCAGCACGCGGGTCGGGTGTTCGGGGTGGTACCGCAGCGCGTCGAGCATCGTGCCGCGGAGCAGCGTGATCGGATCGGGCTGGATCGGGTCCAGGAAGAAGACCAGGTGCTCGGCGGTGAGGGCGAAGTCGTGGTTCCACGGCATGCGCCGGATGGGCAGGTCGGCGATGCGCTGGAAGCGGCCCTGGCGCGACACCTTGTAGCAGTACAGGCCCGGAGTCGGGAACAGCCGCGTACCGAAGTTGAACATCTCGCCGGTGTCAGGGTCGAACTTCGGATGCGCCGACCACATGCCGATGCCCTTGAGCCGCCCGCCGAAGTCGTGCTCGCCGAGGGTCTCCAGGCTGTCGGGATCCAGCCGGTACGGCTTGCCGCCCTCCCACAGCGCGAGAAGGTCCCCGGCATGGAACGACACGTTGGTGTTGGCGGTGTTGGCGACCGGCCAGGGGAGCCGTGCCCGCTGTGCCGGAGTGCCCAGGTTCCGCCACTTGAGGTCGCTGGATGAGAGCCCGTGGACGTACTGCGGCGTACGGACGTAGCGGTTGCGGAAGTGGACCCTTCCGTTCTGGATGACGAACCGCGAGACCATGCCGTCCCCGTCGAGCAGGCAGTCCAGCGGGGTGTCGCCCACCTGCCACTTTCCGGGCCCCACCCGGTACAGCGTGCCGGACAGGCCCGCCGGGATCGTTCCCTCGATCTCCCGGACGTCGTAGTCGTACTCCTCCAGCAGGGGCAGTGCCGCACCGAATGCCATCCCGGTCCTCCGCTATGTTGATGACAGGCGTCCTCTACTTTGACTTTGAGGACGCGTGTCGTCAATAGCTCGCCGGAGGGAATGACATCGTGAGCACCCGTCCCCACCGAGGGCGAGGCCCCCAGGAACGTGTCGCCGAGCGCCGTGCCCGCCTGATCGTCGCGGGCCTGGACATGTGGGGCGAGTGCGGATGGTCCGGAGTGTCGGTACGGGGTGTTTGCGCCCGGGCCAGACTCACCGACCGGTACTTCTACGAGTCCTTCGACGGCCGCGAGGCGCTGCTGCTCGCCGTCTTCGACCAGGCGCTGGCCGATCTGATGGCCGCGATGGCCGCCGTCCCCTGGGAGGGCGAGCCCCGGCCGTTCATGAGGGCGTCGATGACCGCCGTGTTCGCCGCCCTCGACGCGGACCCGCGCCTGGCCAGGGTCACGCGCAGCGACACGAGCGGGAGCCCGGCGCTGGAACGGCGCAGGCACGAGGCGCTGGACGCGATCGCCGACCTCATCACGGCACGGATCACCGCCGTATCCGAGGGCCCGATGGACGCCGACAGCGTCCGGGCGCCGGTGCGCTTCTGCGTCGCGGGCGTCCTCGAACTGATCTCCATGTGGCTCGGCGGCCGGCTCGAGGCCACGGTCGAGCAACTCGCCGACCAGTGCTCGGACCTCTGCGCGCGCGTCTTCGGCATCCCGTGAACAAGGCGGGACCGGGCACATCGTGGACCGGCGGCGGGCCGGGATAGGTACGGCCCACACCCGGAACTCTGCTGGAACCGCTGATTCGCCTCAGCGGCTTTATACGCCTCCCAATGGAGTTCGTTGACGAAGTTCCCACGGTGTCCGCCTTCGCCGCCGCCTTGTCACGTGGTGTCAATATCTTGATCAACGGGTGACATCGGGTCCGTACAGTCCTCTTCCGTGCATGTAGCTCCCCCCGGAACCATCCGTTGACACCGCACGAAAGGTCCTGGCATGGCGAAGAATCCGAACGGCGGTACCGAGACCAAAGGCGGTCCCAGCGCTGACCCGCCGCCCGAAGGCGGTGATGGCGCGCTCGGCCGGCTCAGCCGCAGGCTCGGCCTGCGCACGGACCCGGTGATCTTCTTCGTCTCCGCCGGGCTGATGGTCGTGTTCCTGATCCTGATGCTGCTGCTCCCCGGGCAGATCAACGACGTCTTCACCGCCGGCCGGGACTGGATCGTCACCAATCTGGGCTGGTTCTTCATCCTCGGGGTGACCGCCTGGCTGGTCTTCCTGGCGTGGGCCGCGCTCAGCCGGTACGGCAACCTGCGGCTCGGTGGTGACGAGTCCCGTCCCGAGTACAGCAACCTCTCCTGGTTCGCGATGCTCTTCGCCGGCGGCATCGGCACCGTGCTGATGTTCTGGGGCGTCGCCGAGCCGATCACCCACTTCGCCAAGCCCCCGAAGGCGGGGGTGGAGCCGCACTCGGTCGAGGCCTCCCAGGAGGCGATGAACTTCTCGCTGTACCACCTGAGCCTGCACACCTGGGCGATCTTCACCCTGCCCGGCCTCGCGTTCGGGTTCTTCATCTACCGCTACGGCCTGCCGATGCGGGTCAGTTCGGTGTTCTATCCGTTCCTGAAGCAGCGGATCTACGGCCCGATCGGGAAGACGATCGACATCTTCGCCGTGCTGGGCACCCTGTTCGGGCTGGCGGTCTCGCTGGGCCTGGGCACCTCCCAGGTCGCGGCCGGTCTCGGTGCGCTGACGCCGCTGTCGGACAGCGTCGGTACGCGGGTCCTGGTGATCGTCGTGCTCACCACCGTCGCGGTGAGCTCCATCGTGGCCGGCCTGGACAAGGGCGTGAAGCGGCTCTCGAACCTCAACATCCTGATGGCCGTCGGGCTGATGATCTTCGTGCTGGTCGCCGGGGGCCAGACGGTCTTCCTGTTCCGGCAGATCTTCGAGAGCACGGGACGGTACCTGGAGAGCATCGTCGGGCTCTCGCTGTGGAACGACGCGATGGCCGGCTACACCAAGGACGGCGGCTGGGGCTGGCAGGGCGGCTGGACCGTCTTCTACTGGGCCTGGACGGTCACGTGGGCGCCGTTCATGGGCGTGTTCCTGGCGCGCATCTCCAAGGGCCGCACGATCCGCCAGTTCGTCGGCGGCGTCCTGGTCGCGCCCTCCCTGTTCACCGTGGTCTGGTTCGCCATCTTCGGCTGGTCGGCCATGCGGATCGACGGCATCGGCGGCGACGGCGGCGATCTGACCCGTGAGGTCGTCACCAACGAGCAGATCCCGCTGGCGATGTTCGAGTTCTTCTCGAACTATCCGGCGGTGACCCTGATCCAGGGCATCGCGATCGTGGTGGTGGCGCTGTTCTTCGCGACGTCCTCGGACTCGGCGTCACTGGTCGTGGACATGCTCTGTACCGGCGACGGCGATCCCGGCCCGGTACGGCAGCGCCTCTTCTGGGGGATCGCCGAAGGCACCCTGGCCGCGTCGCTGATCGTCTTCGGCGGCGACGAGGCGCTGAAGGCCCTGCAACAGGTCATCACGGTGATCGGGCTCCCGATCTTCCTGCTGTGCTTCCTCATGATGTTCAGCCTCGCCAAGGGACTGAGACAGGAGTCGCACGCGGCGTACGCGGCGCAACTCAGCCACATGCAGCGGGGAGCCCAGCCGCCGGCCGACACGAAGCCTCCTTCCAAGGAGGTGTCCACCGGCTCCGCGCAGAAGTCCTGACCGCATCCACCCGTTCCCGGCCCGGCGGCGATGAGGCCGCCGGGCTCGGGCGGGGTTCACCCCGGCACGCGGGCAGTGATTCCATCAGGTGACCGCCGTCCGGGCGGTCGCCGATATCACCGCACACCGCGGGAGAAGTCATGGGTACGGTCCACGAAATGCGGCTGGAGCGGTGGGGGATGGATCGCCCGCCGCTGCGCACGCTCGACTCCGCCGCGTCGTTCATCGACGACGTCGGGTTCGCCGTGCTGTTCGGCGACTCCGAGGCCGCCTTTCCCGCGCTGCGCGAGGCCGCCAGGGACGACGCGAGCCCTCGCCTTGCGGCCGGATGGGGAGAGGACCTTGAGCGCATGTGGTCCTGGAAGGACGAGCTGCCCGTCCAGGGCCACGCGTGGGTCGGGCGTTTCGTCTGCGGAAAGCAGTCGCTGCTGTCTCCCCGGCTCCTGGCACTGCTCATCGGCGACACCCCCTCGGCGGACGCCCTGTCCCCGCTGGGAAGGAAGGTCGCCGGCAGGCTCGAAGCCGAAGGCCCGACCTCGATGCGCGCGATCCGTCAGGACTACGGCCTGAACTCCCGGACCGGCCAGCGGCTGCTGGACGAGCTCGGCCGCGCCCTGGTCGTCACCAACTACGGGACCGTGCAGGACGGTCCGGGCTGGCCCAGCTGCGTCATCGAGCTGACCGGCCGTGCCTTCCCCGGCAGGGACGGCCGTCCGGTCGCCGCCCGCCGGCGCGCGGCGACCCGGATCTTCCTGGGAACCGTGGTGGAGGCCGGCGCCCGGGAGCTGTCGCGGGCCTTCCGGTGGCCGCGCCGGGAGGCCACGGCCGTCCTGGACGACCTGGTCGAGCGTGAGCTGGCCGTCCCGGGCGCCGGCGGCGGCTACCGGTTGCGCGCCTGACACCGGAACGGCATGCGCCGTTCGCCGGTGCGTCCTTCTCACCGCATGGCTTCGCTAAAGTGTTCGGGCCGTCTCGGTCGTGGGGACCGAGCAGCCGCAGTGTTCGATGCGGGGAACCTCCGCGGTTTCGCTGTCCTGTCCGCTTCTCGCCGGAGGTTCCCTCGCATGTCCGTCGCGGCGTCGCAACCGCAGGCCCCGGAGACGCCCGGGGGTGACGATTCGTCCGCCGTGCTCGCGGCCGAGCAGGCCCATCTGCGGCGGTCGCAGACCGCGTTGCGGCAGATGCGCGAGCAGGCGCAGAGCCTGTCCGCCGTCACCGCCGCGGACCAGGTGTCGCAGGACGTGCTGGCGGCCGCTCTCCAGCGGCGGGTCGAGGCACTCGCCGATCAGCCCGACACGCCGCTGTTCTTCGGCCGGATGGACGCGGACGCCGAAGGCCGCGATGAGGAGCTGCCCGCGACGATCCATGTCGGGCGGCGCCATGTGCAGGACGACCAGGGCCGGCTGCTGGTCCTGGACTGGCGGGCGCCGGTGGCCGGGGCCTTCTACCAGGCGGGGCCGAGCGAGCCGATGGGCTGGTGGCGGCGCCGCCGGTTCGGCTTCCAGGGCGGCGCGCTGACCGCGTTCGAGGACGAGCCGCTCGACGGCTCGACGGTCGGTGTCTCGGCGATCCTGACCGCCGAGATCGAGCGTCCGCGGACGGGCCCGATGCGCGACATCGTGGCGACCATCCAGCCGGAGCAGGACGTGATCGTCCGCGCCGATCTGTCCCAGACGCTGTGCGTGCAGGGGGCGCCGGGCACGGGGAAGACCGCCGTCGGCCTGCATCGGGCCGCGTACCTGCTGTTCGCCCACCGCGAGCGGCTGGCGCGATCCGGCGTGCTGATCGTCGGGCCGAGCCGGGCGTTCCTGTCGTACATCTCGGCGGTACTGCCGGCCCTCGGCGAGATCCGGGTCGAGCAGGCCACCATCGAGGACCTGCTCGGCGCGGCCACCGCCGACGAGGACGCCGGGACCGCGACGCTCAAGGGCGACGCGCGGATGGCCGAGGTTGTCCGCCGGGCGCTGTGGTGGCATGTCCGCGAGGCCGAGGAGGGCCTGGTGTTCACCCGTGGCGCGGCGCGCTACCGGCTGTCCGACCACGAGGTGCGGGAGACCGTGGCGGTCCGGCGCGGCACCATCCGTTACGGTCCCGGGCGTGCCGCGCTGGCCCAGCAGCTGGCGCACCAGATCCTGGTCCGGATGGAGGAGCGCGGTGGGGCGCCCGACGACCGGGTGCAGGACGCCGTCGCCCGGTCGAAACCGGTCAAGCAGGCCATCGACCGGGTCTGGCCCAAGCTCGTCCCGGAACAGGTGCTGTACCGCCTCTACCACGAGGACGAACTGCTGGCCTCCGCCACCGAGGGCGTGCTGACCGATGCCGAGCGGGAGATGCTGCGTCCGGCCAAGCCGTACCGTTCGCACCGTTCGGCCAAGTGGACGCCGGCCGACCGGGCACTGCTGGACGAGCTCGCGGACCTGATCGAACGCACCCCGTCACTCGGCCATCTGGTGGTGGACGAGGCCCAGGACCTGTCGGCGATGCAGTTGCGCGCGCTCGGGCGGCGCTGCACGACCGGGTCGGCGACCGTTCTGGGGGACCTGGCCCAGGGCACCACGCCATGGGCCGCGCGTTCCTGGACGGACGTCCTCGGCCACCTGGGCAAGGAGGGGGAGGTCACCGAGCTGGCGGTCGGTTTCCGGGTGCCGGGGGCCGTGCTGGATTTCGCCGCGCGGCTGCTGCCGGCCATCGCTCCGGAGCTGACGGCTCCGCGCTCGCTCCGTACCGGGATCGGCGCGCTGACCGTACGGCGGGTGGCCCACCTCGAGGACGCCATCGTCGAAGCGGTGCGGGAGGCTCTCGTACGGGAGGGCTCCATCGGCGTGATCGTCGCGGACGCCGACCTCGACTCCCATGAGCGGACGCTGTCGGCGGCGAACCTGCGGTACGGGCTGCTCGGCTCCGACAGCGACGCTGAGCAGCGGGTCCTCCTCGTCCCGGCTTCGGCGGTGAAAGGCCTGGAGTACGACCATGTGGTCGTGGTGGAACCGGCCAGTATCGCCGGGGCGGAGAGCGGTGGCCTCGCCCGCCTGTACGTGGCGCTGACCCGGGCGGTCTCGACCCTCACCGTCCTGCACAACGCCCACTTGCCGGGAGAGCTGGCGGCCTGACGCTCGCCCGGGAACGCTCAAGCCCGAACGGCGGGCGGGCACCGGCGCGAACCGGTGCCCGCGTACGTATGGACAGGTCAGCCGGTCAAGTTGAGAGACCGGAGCCACTTGGCGCTGCCGTTGCGGTCGATCGAGACGGCACCGATGCTGATGTGGCCGTCGTGCAGCGCGGCGGTGTCGCTGCGCGGGTCGATCTCGGGCGCCGGGTTCACCGGGGCGTAGCTGATCCGGTAGCCACCCTTGCCGTCCGGTACGTAGGTGATGCGGCCGGAGGCCTTCTGGCCCACCTCGGTCCAGCGCGGCGAGAGGGTCTGGCCGGCCTCGGCGTGCGGGACGTTGATGTTGAGCAGCAGCCCTTCCCGGGCCAGCCGGTCGCTCGCCCCGCGGCGGCCGAGCAGGCGCGCCGCGACCTTGGTCGCGTAGGCGGCGGCGGCCTCGTACGTCGGGTCGGACGGCTTGGTCAGGGCGCCGCCCTTCCCGTCCGCGCTGACCGCGATGGCCGGTACGCCGCGTTCGGTGGCCGCCGTCGCCGCTCCCACGGTGCCGGACATGTTCACCGCCACGTCGATGTTGGCGCCGGAGTTGGTCCCGGTCATGACCAGGTCGGGCCCGTCGGTCCAGCCGGCCCGCTCCGCCAGGATCGTGCCGAGCGCCAGCTCGACCGAGTCGGCGGGCGTGACGGACTTCGACTCGGGGGTGCACGCGCCGGGGCCGATGCAGGCGCCGACGACCAGGCCCTTCGACGGCGCGGTCGCGCAGTCGCCAGCGTACCCGGCCGGGATCGCCACCGGCGGCGCGACGCTGACCTGCCGGGCCGCCGAGACCGACCGGCTGCCGCCGCTCATCTGGCCCCACGGGCCGATCACCACGACGTCGGCCTTCGCCGCGCACAGCGCCTTGCGCAGGATGTACAGGCCGCGCCCGTCCGCCCCGTCCGCCTCCGCCGCCTGGACGGAGTCGTCGTTGGACAGCAGGATCCGCTTGCCGGCCAGAGAGTCGGCGCCGTGCCCGGGCCGGACCTTGTCCGCGCTCGCCCCGGCTGGTACGAGCGCCACCCCGGCCACCACCACCGCCGTCAGTGCGATTTTGCCCGCACGCAACCGATTCCGTTGAGAATTGCCTTCGGACATTCGAATCCGCCGCATCAATGTCTCCCTCACCGACGATGTACCCAGGTTTCTATACCTTCCAGGCGGTAAGTAACAAGGGTCACAATGATCGGCTTCGTGGCCCGTTCGGGACCGTGAACGTCGAGCGTCGCCCTGACGTTCTCCCATGCGGCACGTCCATGCGAGAGCCCGTCCCGCTCACCGGACAGAACCGCGCAGCACGGCCCGTCCCGCTGTCACCGGCCTCACCAGGTCCTCGCCGGAACGGGACCCACCTGACCGGGTGACCCTTCCGCTCGCGCGGCCACCTAGAGTGACAGCCGTGGATCAGCACCAGATCGTCGTGAGCAGGTCACCAGGGGACGGCGGGCGCGTACGAACGGGCGCCCTGCTGAAACGCAGCGGATCGATCATGACCGTCCGCTGGGACGAGGACGGGCGGGAAGAGGACGTCCGGATCTCCCCTGACGCGACGTTCGTGGTGCCGGGCACGCTGCGCCACCAGGCCTTCGTGGACCTGGACGGGCTCAAGGACCGGCTCGAGACCGAGCCGTCGGCCGTCTACGTCCAGGCCGTTCGCGAGTACGGACCGGCCCTGACCGCCCTGGAACTCAAGGCGAAGCTCGCTGAGCTGCGGGTCGACCAGGCGACCCTGGACAAGGCGTGGCGGCGGGCCCAGGCCAAGCTCAAGGACCACGAGCAGGTGGAATTCCGGCGCGGCAAGTACCGGTGGCGGAAACCACGGCCAGACCAGCCGGGCGCCGCTGAGCCCCAGCCGGCCCCGGCGGAAGCGCAAGCCGCCTCGCCGCCCGCGCCAGGCGCGGCCACGAACACCGGCTCACCGAGCCCGTTCCTGAAGCCGTCCCCGGCACCCGCCACTCCGCCCGAGCCGACCACTCCGCCCAAGGCGACCACTCCGCCCAAGGCCGCTGCTCCGCCTCAGGTGACCGCTCCGATCGAGGCCGCCACCACAGAAGCAGCCGCTCCGGCGGAGACGACTCCCGAGCCGGAAGAGCCCCCGACCTGGCAGGACGCGTTCGCGGCAGCGCTGGAAGACGCCCCCCTCGCTGACGAGGCGCTCTACACCCGATCCCCGCTGGCCACAGCCGTCCGCCTGGACCGCCTCAACGACGCCGCGATCGAACGGCTGCTGGCCTCCATCCGCGAGGACGACCGTCCGGCGGCCCTGGCGCGACTGGCCGCGACTCCCCGGAATGCCGCGCCGGTGACCGCAGGCATGGCCGACGCCGACCCGGCCGTACTCGCAGCCGTCATGGCGGCGAGCGCCGGCGAACTCCGGACACGGCCGACCGACCCCGCGCTCGGTCCGGCCGCCGTCCGGCTGCTGGAGAGACTGACCGCACGCGCCGTCCCCGACGAGAGCCTGCCCGCGTTGATCAGGCTGGCCGCCGCCGTCACCGAAGAGGTGGGCAAGGACGCACTCGACGTCCTGGACCGCGTCGCCAAGGCCGTGGGGGAACGCCTGGCCGCGATGCCGGAACAGCAGCGAGAGTCCATTGACCTGGACGCGGTGTCCCGCATGGTCGCCGGCCTTCCGTTCACCCCGCAAGGGGCCAGGGCCACCGTGCTGGCGACGGTCGGCCGCGCCTGGCCGCAGCGGATCACCGAGGAGATCTGGTGGCGCGGAGCCACCCTGACCGCGCTGGCACAGGCGGCGGCCGGTCCGCTCGGCAGCGTCACCTCCCGGCCGGACGTGGCCAGGAAGGTCCTCGCTCCGCTGGCGGAGGAGGAACTGCCGAAGGTGACCAGCCGGGTCAGGCTGGCCGGGCTGCTCGGCCTGCCGACGGAGTTCGTCCGGCATCTCCCGCCGACCGGCGTGGCGAGCGCCTTCCGCCGCATCGCGGCCGAGGACCCGATCGTCGCCGCCTGGCTGCCCCTGCTGGCGCAGAACGAGCGAGTGGCCCGCCTCCAAGAGGAACTGGAACAGGCCCAGGCCGAGCTACGCCAAGCGAACGAGCGCCCGAACCCCCAGCAGGAGCGCCCCGACACCGCCTGATGCGCTGACCACCGACATTCACCGGCCGGCCTTCTCCCCGTTGACTCGTGGCGTGTTCGCCCTTGCCGTCGCCCGTCGAGACGAACACGCCACGAGTCAACGTTGATGGTGACGCGGTGAACGGGGAGAGTTCTCCAGGCGGACCCAGCGGCCGACGCGGAGGAACTCGCGAGCGGCGAGCCAGCCCGCGACCTGGCACCGGAACGGCGCAGTGCGCACCCGACCCGTCGCCACCACGGTGCTTGTATATCGAATTCACATACAAACCACCGGTAGACGTCATGTGCTTCGATATTCTACGGTGGCTCACGGGAGCACAGAAAGCACGGGAGCAGCACGGGACGGCGCGTACGGCCGGAACGGGCCGTGCCCCGTCCCCGCGACCGGACGCTGTGCTACGAAGTGTGCGCAGCTCATCAGTGACGAGCGCGCCGAGCGTTCCGAGAAGCGTGACGACAGCAAGAGGAGCGATGCGCCGGTGACATCCACCACCGAGCAGCCCGCCGCGCGGCCCCCCGGCCGCCCCGACCGGCCCGAGTCCGCCGGGCGGCCGGACGAACGGCCCGCCGACGGTGCCCTCGTCCAGGTACGCGGCCAGCGGTGGGTGGTCGGCGACGTGGACGACTCGCGCGGCGGCAGCACGCTCGTCACGCTGCAGAGCGTCGAGGACGGCCGGTACGGGGACACGCTCACGGTCATCTGGGAGGTCGAGCCGGGCCGCCGCCTCCTGCCCAGCGGCTCTCTCCCCGACATCGCGCCCGGACGGTTCGACTCGCCGGACAGGCTCGCCGCGTTCCTGGACGCGGTCCGCTGGGGCGCCGTGGCGTCCGCCGACGTCAAGACCCTCCAGGCGCCGTTCCGTTCCGGCGTCGCGATCGAGGACTACCAGCTCGAACCGGTCGCCCGCGCGCTCGACGCGCCCCGCGTCAACCTCCTCCTCGCCGACGACGTCGGGCTCGGCAAGACGATCGAGGCGGGCCTGGTCGCGCAGGAACTGCTGCTGCGCCAGCGCGGCCGCAAGATCATGGTGGTGTGCCCGGCCGGGCTGACGGTGAAGTGGCGCGACGAGATGGCCGAGAAGTTCGGCCTGGAGTTCACCGTCATCGACTCCGAGCGGTGCGCGGAGGTCCGCCGCACGCACGGCAGCGCCGCCAACCCGTTCGAGGTCTACCCCCTTGCCATCGTGTCGCTGCCCTGGCTGCGCGGCGCCAAGGCGCAGCGGCTGCTGGACGAGGTGCTCCCGGCGGACGGGCCCACCTACCCCCGCACGTTCGACCTGCTGATCCTGGACGAGGCGCACCATGCGGCACCGGCCGCGCCCAAGCAGGTGTACGCGGTCGACTCGCAGCAGACCAAGCTGATCCGGCGCCTCGCGCCGCACTTCACGCACCGGCTGTTCCTGTCGGCGACCCCGCACAACGGCTACCAGGCGAGCTTCACCGCGCTCCTGGAGATCCTGGACGACCAGCGCTTCGCCCGGGGCATGGAGCCCGACCCCGCCGCCGTGGCGGACACGGTCGTCCGGCGGCTCAAGCGCCAGATCACCGACGCCGATGGGAAGCCGCGCTTCGTCGCCCGCGACGCCCGTGAGATCCCGGTCCGCTATCCCGACAGCGAGCGTGAGATCCACGGCCTGCTGCAGCGGTTCGCGCAGGCCCGCCGCAAGCGCCTCAACCAGACCCGGGGCCGCAAGGCCGCCGACCTGGTGACGCTGCTGCTGAAGAAGCGGCTGTTCTCCAGCCCCGCCGCGTTCGCGCACACCGTCGGCGTCTACACCGAGACGCTCAAGGCGGCGTCCAAGCCCTGGCGGCCGACCGAGGACGAGTGGCTGGACGACTTCTTCGAGGACACCGCCACGCTCGACGACCAGTCGCTGGACGAGGCCGAGAGCGACGCGCTCGCCCGGACGAACGCGCTGGTCGTGGGCAGGGACCGCGGCGGCGAGGACGACGAGCTGACGCTGCTCGGCCGGATGTACGACTGGGCGTCGGCGCACGAGGCGCGGCCGGACGCCAAGGCCGCCGAGCTCATCTCCTACCTTCAGGCGATCTGCCGGCCCGACGGCGGCGAGTGGACCAACGAGCGGGTCATCGTCTTCACCGAGTACCGCGACACCAAGGACTGGCTGCGCGAGCTACTGCGCGCCCAGGGCCTGGGCGGTGACCGGGTGGCCGAGCTGGACGGCGGCGTGAACGCCCAGGACCGCGAGCGGCTGCGGCTGGCGTTCCAGAAGTCGCCCGCCGAGCATCCGGTACGGATCCTGCTGGCCACCGACGCCGCCAGTGAGGGCATCGACCTGCAGAACCACTGCCACCGCCTGGTGAACTACGACATCCCGTTCAACCCCAACAAGCTGGAGCAGCGGATCGGCCGGATCGACCGGTACGGGCAGAAGAAGGTCCCCGAGATCCGGCACTTCGTCGGGACCGGCTGGGACAAGGCCGTCGACTCCTACGAGGCGGACCTGGAGTTCCTGTCCCGGGTGGCGGTGAAGGTCGCGCGGATGCAGGAGGACCTCGGCTCGGTGAATGCCGTCCTCGCCGACGCCGTGCAGCGCCGCCTGCTCGGCGAACGGGTGGACGTGGACGCCGAGACCGCCAAGGCCACCGCGAAGGACAAGGTCCCGGTCGACGGCGATGTGGGGGAGCAGGTCCGCAAGCTGCGCGCCACCCTCGACGAGACCGTACGGGAGCTGCGCATCACCCCGGTCGGCATCAAGCGCGTCGTCGACACCGCCCTCGAACTGGCCCGGCAGCAGCCGCTCACCCAGGCGGTCGACCCCGACCCGGGCGTCTATGACGTACCGGTCCTGACCGGTTCCTGGGAACGCGCCTCGGCCGGTCTCTGGGAGAAGCTTCCCCCGGACGGACAGCAGCCCAGGCAGCTCCCGGTGACGTTCGACCAGCAGGTCGCCAAGGGACGCGACGACGTCGTGACGGCCCACCTCGGGCACCCGCTGGTGGCGATGTCCACCCGCCTGCTGCGCGCCGCCGTCTCCAACGACAAGATCGACCTCAACCGCGTCACCGCCGTGATCAGCGACGATCCGGAGCTGGAGACGACGCTCGTCGGCGCGTTCTCCCGGTTCGTCCTGGTCGGCGCGGACGGCGTGCGGCTGCACGAGGAGGTCCTGCACGCCGGCGGCTGGGCACCCGAGGGCGGCCGGTTCCGCCGCTGGGAGAGCGTGCTCCGCCTCGGTGACCTGCTCGACCGGGCGCTCACCTCGGGTACGCCCGCGCCCCCGCGCGTCCATGCCCGCCTCGCCGAACGGTTCGAGTCCATGCGCCCCGGCCTGGAGCTGGCCATCGAGGCCCGCAAGAAGACCAGGCTCGAATCCCTGGAACGGCAGCTGGCCCAGCGGAACGAGGCCGAGTCCAAGCGCATCACCGCCAACATCGACCAGTTCGCCGGTACGCTCCGCCGCCAGCTCGCCAAGGGCGACGAGACCGACTCGCTGTTCTCCGAGATCGAAGCCCTCAGCCAGGACGAGATCCGGCAGTACCGCAACGACCGCGAGTCGTGGCGCAGGCGGCTGGACCGGCTCGACGCCGAGAAGGACCTGGAACTGCGGCAGATCGAGGCCCGCTACGCGCGGCCCGAGCCGCACTCGTTCCCTGTCGCAGTGATCTTCGTGGTACCCAGGGGAGAGGCGATCTGAGATGGCGAACACCCGGTACAAGGGCCGCCCCCAGCACAGGGACGACTTCGACCACACCACCTGGCTCGAACTCATCGACGTCTCGGGCCCGTTCCTCAGCGTCCCCGTCCTGCGCCGCGTCTGGCCCACCCTGGACCCGCTCGACAAGCCGACCCGCGAACGCCTCCGCCAGGAGCACGCGGCCATGCCCGGCCGCGACTGGATCGACTACGTCCTGGACGAGCTGCTCGGCTGGGACGAGCTCCTGGACGCCGAGGGCGGCGGGGTGGACGAGCTGTCCATCGACGTCCCCGAGCACGACGCCACGATTACTCCGTCATTCGCCCTGCGCGAGCCGGGCGCCAAGCACGACGGCGACGCCAAGACCGTCCGGCTGCTCGGCCTCGTCTGCGAGGACCGTCCCACCCAGCGCGTGAAGGACTCCGCCTGGGCCGCCACCCCCGTCGACCGCCTCGCCCACCTGTGCCGTCATCACGACGTCGAGCTGGGTCTGGCCACCGACGGCCGCTGGTGGGCCCTGGTGTGGGCACCGCGCGGCGGCGTCACCACCACGGCCGTGTTCGACTCGGTCAACTGGCACGAGAAGGCCGAACGCGACGTCGTCCGCGCCTTCGTCTCCATCCTGGGACGCTCGCGCTTCTTCTCCGTACCCGAGGACGAGACCCCGACCGCCCTGCTGAAGGCGAGCCTGGACAACCAGGAAGAGATCACCGAGGCCCTCGGCGTCCAGGTACGCCAGGCCGTCGAACTGCTCGTCGCCGCCATCGGACGCGCCCACACCGCCGACGTCGCCCAGGGCGGCCCCGGCATCGGGAACGTGACCGCCCACGAGGTCTACCGCGGCGCGGTCGCGGTCATGATGCGCGTGGTCTTCCTGCTGTTCGCGGAAGAGCGAGGGCTGCTCCCCGCCGACAAGCCGCTTTACCGTTCGGCCTATTCCGCCGGCCTCCTCGGCGCCGAACTCGAACAGCGCGCCCGCGACGGCAGCGAAGTGGACCTGGAGCACACCTACACCGGCTGGCACCGCCTGCTCGCGCTGTTCAACGCCGTCTACTACGGCGTAGACCACCCCGACATGCCGATGCACGCCCACGACGGCTCGATCTTCGATCCCAAGACCTTCGACTGGCTGCCGCACGCCATCGACGACCGGACCGTTCTGCACATGCTCAAGGCCGTGCAGACCGTCGAGATCGGTACGGGCAAGTCCCGCGAGCCGCGCAAGATCTCGTTCCGTGCCCTGGACGTGGAGCAGATCGGCTACGTCTACGAGGGCCTGCTCTCCTTCGAGGGCTTCTACGCCGACGAGACCTTTGTGGGACTCATCGGCAAGGCCGGGATTGAGGAAGAGGTAGCGCTCAGCACCCTGGAGGCCGTCGCCGCCTCCGCCGACGACGTACCGGCCCTGGCCGAAGCCCTCGCCGTCAAATACAAGGACTCCAAAATCGGCTCGGCCAAGACCCTGGAAAAGCGCCTGGCCCCCCTGTCGAAGGCCGAGGCCCAGGAAGCCGAACGCAAACTCCTGGCCGTCACCGGCGGAGACCTGTTCCTGGCCCGCCGCCTGCTGCCGTTCTACAACATCATCCGTACCGACCTGCGAGACCTTCCGGTCGTCATCCTCACCGACGCGCTGTACGTGACCGAGTCGTCGCTGCGCAAGAACACCGGCACCCACTACACGCCGAAGTTCCTCGCCACCCAGGTCGTAGAAGGAGCCCTCGAACCCCTCGTCTTCTCGCCCGGCCCCCTCCAGACGGCAGATAAGAGTGAGTGGAAGCCCCGCTCCTCGGACGAGATCCTGGCCCTCAAGGTCGCCGACATCGCCATGGGCTCGGCTGCGTTTCTGGTGGCCGCCTGCCGCTTCCTGGCCGACCACCTGGTCAACGCCTGGATCCGCGAAGACGACGAGCGAGCCCAGGGATATCGAGGCCAGTCCCAAGACCTCGCCGTCGACGCCGACGAGGACCCTGTGGTCGTCAACGCCCGCCGCCACATCATCGAGCACTGCCTGTACGGCGCGGATATCAATGAGATGGCCGTCGAAATGGCCAAGCTCTCCCTGTGGCTCGTCTCGATGGACCCGCGCAGGCCGTTCACCTTCCTGGACGACCGCCTCATTGTCGGAGACTCGCTGCTCGGGATCACGTCCCTCGACCAGCTCGAAGTCATGCACATGGACGCCAAGCGCGGCCGTGCCGTGCACGAGAACGCAATGCTCGACTGGACGTCCGGAGCCCGCGAAGTAGCCGGCGAGATCGCCCAGCAGCGCCGCGCAATTGTGGACATTGAAGGAACGACCCTGGAGGCCCTCGCCCAGAAGCGAGCCCTTCTCGCGGAGACGGGAGAGAAGGTCAACCGCGCCTGGCTCTACGCCGACCTGGCCACCGCTGGGGCCCTGGCTTTCGCCAAGGACGGCGCCTCCGGCCTTGACAAGGCCTCGGTGCGGTCAGCCAAGGTCGCCGAGACCCTGGCCAAGGGCGGCGAGGAGGCGGAGCTTATCGCCCGTGACCAGCTCGCCCTGTGGCTCAAGACGGACCTGCCCGCTGGAGCCTTCCGCCGCCAGCCCATCCACTGGCCCCTGGTCTTCCCTGAGGTCTTCGAGAATGGCGGCTTCAACGCCGTCATCGGCAATCCGCCCTTTCTGCATGGTTCAAGGATCACCGCAGCCGCCGGGATCGCTTATAGAGAATATTTGGTGGAAAGCGTATCCGGAGGAGAACGCGGAAATGCTGATCTGGTGACGTATTTCATCCTGAAGGCGCATGCCTTGTGTGATGGGAGGGGTCAGACTGGGCTGGTCGCCACCAACACCCTTGCCCAGGGAGATACTCGCGAGGTAGGACTCGACCGACTCTTGATGAGTGGCATTGCCCTGAGGCAGGCGATCAAGAGTAGGCCATGGCCATCGAAATCCGCCGCCCTTGAGTACTGTGCGATCTGGACCAGTGGCGAGAAACTCGATGAACTGGCTCCTCGTATTCTGGACGGAGTGGCTGTTCCGGGTATCTCGTCCTCCCTGAATCGAGAAACTCGGGCTTCGGGCCGCCCTTTTCGATTGGCGAATAACGGTGGCCGATCCTTCCTGGGGTCTAAGGTCGAGGGGGCTGGATTCATTGTCGACTCGCAGTGGGCTGCAGAACTGCTCGATAAGGATGCTCGATATTCGGCGGTTCTTTCCCCGTATCTGATCGGGCGAGACGTCGCCTCGCGGGCGGATTCATCCGCCAGTCGATGGGTCATCAATTTCTATGACTGGCCGGAATCAAAAGCCGTGGAGTTTGCTGCATGCTATGAACGTGTGGCATCACTTGTTAAGCCTGAGAGGGAAAGGAATAAGCGAAAGGTTCGCCGTGAACGATGGTGGCAGTATGGCGAGCTGGCTGCGGGACTGTATAAGTCAATGGCCGGGCTTGAAAAAGTTTGCGCGATTGTTCGTGTAGGGAAGACGGTGATGCCCGTATTCGTTGCCACCAATCAAGTGTTGAGCGACCAAGTCGTGGTAGTCGTAGATCAAGACGCGGCCATGATGGCGCTGTTGAGCAGTGCCCCTCACTATTGGTGGGCAGTGGCGAATGCCTCGTCAATGAAGACCGACTTGCGCTACACGCCGTCCGATGTTTATGAAACGCTGCCCTTGCCCGATATGTCGCAAGAGATGCGAGACTTGGGTGCTCGACTCGATACCTATCGGCGAAAACTCATGCTGGCTCGCCGATGGGGGCTGACGAAGACGTACAATCTGGTCCATGATTTGAGCTGCCTGGACGTGGGCATCATGGAGTTGCGAGCGATCCACAAGGCAATCGACGAAGCCGTTTGCCGCGCGTATGGCTGGGATGACCTTGTTCCGCTGCTTGATCACGGACACCATGATCTTGGCCGCGAGACTCGTTACACTGTAGCGGCGGCAGTACAGCAGGAGTTTGTGGAGCGGCTGCTTGAGCTGAACCATGAACGATATGCAGCTGAGGTTGCGGCTGGGCTGCACGACAAGAAGAAGAGCAAGAAGAGTGCCCGGGCCGAGGTGTCCGAGCAGGGCGGGCTCTTCTGAGGTTGTCGGCTGGTGCGGTGGGCACCTGCCTTGACCGAGATCATCGGCTCGCCCAGCTACGTTGACTCGTGGCGTGTTCGCCTTTCCAGGTTGCGGAACAGGCGAACACGCCACGAGTCAACGTAAGGGTGTGGCCGCGCGGTGAAGCTTGCGGTCACCGCTGGCTTGCTTTATGGGCATATGCGGGACCAGACCCATTTGCCTCCGTTGGGGTCGAGTGTGTAGCCGCAGGCTGTGGAGAGCGCCTGTACGAGGGGGAGGCCCCAGCCGCCGTTGTTGTCGAAGGACTCTTCGGAGAGATCGAGATCTTCGAGGGTGAGTTCGACGATGGGCTTGGGCTTGGGGAGCCGCCGGCTGGAGTCCCAGACGGCGATGATGATCCCTTCGACGTCACGGCTGAGTTGAAGGCGGATCTCGCGGAGTGGGGTTGCCTCTGCGGCATTGGTTACTAGTTCTGCGACGATAAGTAGAGCATCGTCGAGAATGTGAAAATAGTCCCATTTGCGTAGCCGTTGATCGGCAAGTGTACGCGCCAACCCGACTGCGGCGGGGGAGCCTAGCATCGGCATGAACAGGCCGTCTGTCCTCGGTGCCAGCATTGTCGCCTCCTGGACACAGTTCCCGATTTCCTGTGCACAAGATTCGGGCGTGCGTTCTACGCTCGCCGGGTACTCGAAGAACCCAAAAACAGCGGAGGATCAATGCCGCTCGTCCGCGATCCACTCGACCCCAGAGACTCGATGTATCACTTCCTCGCCTTCTACCTGCGCTGGTGGCGCGAGAAGGAGGGGCTGTCCCTAACGCAGTGCGGACAGATCATCGGAGCCGCCCGTTCTACTGTTTCCAACCTGGAGGCAGGTCGGCAGCGGCCCCATGATGACTGGATGCGGATGCTCGACCTGAAGTACGGGACGGGCCTGCTCTTCCAACTCCTGCTCTGGTACGCCCGCATGGCGCATGATCCCGACTGGGCGCGCCAAGTCATGGGGTACGAGAAGCAATCGACGTCGATGAAGATCTACCACGGCCAGGTCATACCGAGGCCCTTCCAGACCGAGGACTACATTCGGGGGCTCGTACAGGCCAGTTGGCCCACAGAAGATCCAGAGGCGAAGATCACTCGGCGCATGCATCGCCAGAACGTCATCCTGGAGCGTGAAAATCCGCCGCTGCTGTGGCTGCTCATCGACGAAAGCGTGCTGGCCCGCCCGGTCGGCGGAACGGAGGTCATGAGGGCTCAGCTTGAGCATCTCCGGAAGATGGCCTGTCTGCCGCACGTGATCATGCGTATCGTCCCCACCTCGGCCGGACCTCACTGGGGGCTAGACGGCCCGTTCCAGGTGGTCAGCCTGGAGGGCCGAGATGTCGCATTCGCGGGGGCGCAGAACGGTGGGAGGTTGATCGAAGCCCCCGGCGAGACTCGGCACTTTTCGACTATGTTCGACCGCATCGGGGCGAAGGCGCTGCCCGAAGATGCCTCGGTCGGTCTTGTCGATCAGTACCTGGAGAACTACACATGATGCCGAGTTGGCGGAAGAGCTCCCACAGTGGCGGTGTCAACGACGAGCAGTGCGTCGAGTTGGCACAGCTTGCAGAGAGTGTGGGGGTCAGGGACTCCAAGGACCCGGCTGGTGGGCATCTGAGCCTGTCCGTTGATCAGTTCGCCGGGCTGGTTGAGCAGATCAAGCACAGCTCGTCCACCTCCTGACCTCGCCCCCGGCCCGTTCCTGCCCGTTGACTCGTGGCGTGTTCGCCTTCTCGCGTACGGGATAGGGCGAACACGCCACGGGTCAACGAGGGGAGCGGTGCGGCGGATCGTCCTGCTCAGGTGTCGTCCGGCCAGGGTGGCGCCGGCTCCGAGGGCCGCGCCCAGCAGTGCCGCGCCGAGACGATCGCGCGGGGCGCGCCGCCGCGCTTCCCCCTCGTCCATCGGAGGGCCCTGCGCCTCCGCCGCCCGGTACTCCGTGTCGATGCTCCAGCGGTAGCGGCGACCCTGCGCGCAGCGTGGATGTCTACAGCGAGGCTTCGGCAAATGCAGTCGGTGCCCGCCTCAGGCATCCGAGTGTTGCGGTGCCGGTGATCACTGTCCCGTCCCAGGTCGTACCGCTGCTCCTTCTTCGCGGCGGGATCTTGTCGTCCTGAGACACCGCCTGTACGTTGCCCCTCTGTGGTGCCTGGGTGGGGAGTGGCATGGGGGAGTACTGGTCCGATGGACGGCGCAAGCGCGCCGTCGTTCGGAATGGCAGTGTGGGCGAGCCCTTGGAGCGTGACTCGCGTCGGGAGGTTCTGGAGACGGAACTCCTCCAGAAGATGGCGGGTGACCCGGCAGCGTCCAAGCCTCTCAATAGCAGGGCGCGACGGAAGTACAGGCGTCGGCGCGAACGCGAGCGCAGGAAACTGAACGGCCTATAGCCACGGCTCGCGCGGTGGCACTCGATCGACTCCGTTGACTGCCATCGGTGTCGGGTGGAACTCTCGGCCGCCAAGGATCAGCAGTACGGGCTGCCCGACGCTCCTGAGCGACGGCCGTGACCACGGCGCCGATCACCCACCGTAGTGGCACTGTCTTGGCCGCGTAATGAATGTCGGCATTCGCGAACCGGATGCCCTGCAATTTCCCAGGGTGCCGGAATGTGAATGCCGAGTATCGTTTCCGGCGTGAGTCACCTGCCGGTTCCGCCCCGCCCCGATCCCCTGACAGGACGACCGCGGCCACCGGACGCGCCGCTGCAGGGCGAGCCCCGTGCACGCGACAACTCTCCGGGTGGGGCGAAACTCGATTCCCCGAACGGGCGCGGACCGGCGCTGGCCTGGCTCAACCCGCGCCGCCGGGACGTCATCGGCCTCATCGCCGTGTCGGTCGGCCTTCCCGTATTCACCACCACGCTGATCTACATCACCATCACCCAGGGCCTGGAATCGGAACTCGACGGCCTCATCGCCATGCTGGGCACCGAGGCGTACGGCTGGATGCCCAATCCCCTGCTGTGGCTGCCGGCGCTGGTGGCCATGGTGGCCTTCGCAGCCGGCCTCTACCGGAAGCTCTGGCTGGCGGCCGGCGCGGACTGGCTGCGCTACGGGAACAGCCGGGTGGACACTTACGAACTGGTAAGAGTGTCCGTCAACAGATATAGCGAGACTTCCATCCTCCTCCTCATCGATTCCGGCGGCAGCAGAGTATCGATCGACGCCAGAGCGCTCATGCGGAACCGCGATCTGTGGAACCTGGTCTACAACGGGATACTCCACTCCGTGGCCTACGGCGGAGCCGCTGTGGACGCGAGAACGAGAGCACTACTCCAACTCGACCAGTACCCGCAGGTGGAACGTCCCGTCCACCGATCCTGGTGGAGCACGGCCTGGTGGGCCGTGCTCGGCTTCGTCAGCCTCGGAATGCTGACGCCGGTCCTGGCCGCCGCAGGGGCCTGGCGGCTCAGATCCTGGTCCGCCGCCGCACTCGCCACGGCGGCTGCCCTGCCGCTCGCCGGGGGACTCGCTTTCTTCCTCCTGTTCGTACCCGACGCCAAGGCCTTCTTCCAGGAATCCCCGTCCGCCTTCGAGGCCTGGGTCTTGGGGATCTGCGGCATCGGCCAGGTATCCGTCTGGACGGGCTCGATGTTCCTCGTACCGCTTCGCCGCCACGTTCTCGACCTACCGCGGATGAGCGCCGCCCGAGTCCGGTTCGCCGAACTACGCCGAACCTGACCACCACCGCGCTCGGCCAAGCGATCGACGCGCGCTCCATGGACGCGGGACAGCGGCGTGTCAATCTCTGAGCCTGCCCGTCTGCTGACAGACGCGACCGCAACGGCGCCACCTGTGAAGACGCGCCGAACAGCCCGTTCCACCCCAGATAGCGGCTGGGACGTGGAGCTGATAAAGCTCGATGGCGTCGAGTGGCTGCGCGTCCGCCGCCTCGGGTGCCGCCAGAGCCCGCGGCTACTGCCGAACCATCGACGAGGTCCAGGAACTGCTCATGGCGGCGGGGCTCACGATGGCCGGTCTCGTTGAGGTGCTGCCCACGGCGGTGACACGAACCGGGCTCGGGCTACTTAGATGGGGCCACGCCGTAGAGCCTTTTTCCCGATCAATTCCGGGGTCCTTCAAGTGCGCTACTGAGGTGAGCTCCCTCTGCGCTCTTACTTCCTGCAGCCGGTGAACTGCGCCACTCGCGTCTCGCATCGACCGCCGTCGGCAAAGACGTATGCGGCTGACATCCGCCGAGGTTCATGCACCACGAGTCGTTCGAAGCCTGCCTCATCCAGCCGCGTCAGTAGGAAGTCGAGCAACTCCTCCACGAAACGCTCACAGCGCGCCACTCGCAGATCGTCCCATGGGCGCGCCATGGTCCGATCAGATCAGCCACCGCTCGGCAGGGTCGCCCTGACATCTGGCCCGACACCGATCCCCCCGTTGAGCCAGTCTTCGGCTAGGGAACTCGACGCCCTGGTAGAAGTGGGATTCAGGGTGTTCGCTGAGCTTTGCCGCGGTCCTGCCCGCCAAGGTCGAGGGCGCTGAGAGGGGTTCTTGAAACCTCAGTGCGAGATCGCGAACTGGCACTGCGGAGCTTGCCGACGAGTCGCCCCAGCACCTGCCATGGCCAGGGGCATGGTGTCCCCGGCTTCGGAGGCCACCGCGGAGTCCGCGCCTCCCGCAGCCCCGAGTCACAGCCGCGTCACAGCTGTCGGCACCCTGCTGTGACCGTCGGTTGGCTAGAACGGTGCGGGCCGGATGGTGATCAGGTTTGTCGATCAGGAAAGGCCATGATCATGGACGAGGATTCTGTACGCGGTGTCGACCGGCGGCGGCTGCTCGGGTGGGGAGGCGGGCTGGCGGCCGCCGGCGTGGTGGCCGGCGCGCAGATGGCGGGCTCCCGGCCCGGGTACGCCGACCCGGCCCCGACCGGCCACGATGTCCCGCCGGACACCCGGCCCGGCGGAGCCTACGACCGGTACGTAGCCGAGTTGGCCGCGCAGGGCAAGTTCTCCGGCGTGGTGCTGCTGTCGCACCGGGGCCGGACGGTGCTGTCGCGCAGCTACGGCATGGCCGACAAGGAGAAGAGGATCCGCAATCATCAGGGCATCGCGTTCACCCTCAGCTCGGCGGGCAAGCCGTTCCTCGCGGTGGCCATTCTGCAGCTGGCACAGCAGGGCAAAGTCAAGCTGTATGACACGGTGGGCACCCATTTGCAGGGCTACGACCAGGACATCGCCGAGCAGGTGAACATCCACCACTTGCTCACCGCCACTGCCGGGCTGGACGCCCCGGAGCTGGACGTGCAACGCGTCTTCAACAGCAGGGAGGAGGTGCACGAGTACTACCAGCAGTGGTCCCGGCAGGCGAAGCTGGTGGTCCCCCCGGGCTCGGCCGGCCAGGGCCACACCAGCGGCGGCGGCGCCGGCATCGTCATGGCCGCGCTGATCGTGGAGGCCGTGAGCGGCAAGACGTACTGGGACTACGTCCAGGAGAACATCTTCGGGCGCTGCGGCATGACCGGCTCGGCGTTCTGCACCAGGCCGCAGTGGCTCACCGGCGAGCACATCGCGCATCCGTACATGACGCTGGCCGATGGCAGCCAGGTGGACGCGATCCGCAACCTGGACAAGGGCAGCCCGGCCATGCTGGGCAAGAATCCGGGCCGCGCCTTCATCGATTCCCTCGGGGACGGTGGTTTCGCCACCGCGCCCGATCTGGTCCGGTTCGGCAACGCGCTGCGCGACGGCACATTGCTGGACCGGCACTACGCCGATCTGCTCACCGGGGCCAAGATCCCCCAGGCGCCCCAGAGGCAGGGTGTCCAGGCCGCCACCGCCGACGCGTCGTTCAACGCCTACTCGATGCCGGTCCGTATCGTCAACGGCCAGTGGGCGTGGAGCCGCGGCGGCGGCAACCCCGGAGTCGGCGCCAACTGGACCATCTACCCCGACACCGGCTGGGTCGGGGTCATCCTCAGCAACATCGACGGCGTGCCGCTGCAAGAGATGTCCCGGCGGGAGACGCAGGCCGTCACGGGTTAGCAAGGAGGAGCAGTCCCTGAACCGATGGTCTCGGTTCAGAGACAGCTTCTGACCTGCGGCGGGCGAGCTGTACCACCGGTACGAACGCGGTCTGGAGAACCAGCTGAGCGTCCTCGACCTGGTTGTGAATTGCGTCGTTCCGTGGTCGACGGTGTACCTGGACGCCGCCGTGCACCGCACGTTCACCCTTGCCGGTGGCGTCCAGGCCCAGGTCCACTCGTTCACCTTCCGGTCGGTGGCCGGCGCCGACCGATGCAACGCGACCAGAAGCCGCGCCCGGATCCGTGTCATGACGGCCGCCTCGCGGGCTCCCGGGCGTGACGGGGGACCGTTACCGGGGCTACTGCCGCTCGGACTTTGGAGGGGCGGCGTCGAGCGTCTCCAGGGCGCTCTCGAACGCGGCACGTTCGTGGACGAGTTCGGCCCAGTCGCCGGGTCTCTCTGTAAGGGCAAGGCCGTCCGACTCGTGGAGGTCCCACAACTCCGCCTCCACCCAGCACAGCCGCCGGTACTTGGCGGGGGCCATGCTCTGGGAACCGAAGTCCCAGCCGACCGCCGACACGGGCTTGCCGGAGAACTGCCGCTGCGCCCTGTCGACATAGCGGTCGGACGTCACCGTGCCCGGATGCAGGAACGACAGGTCGAACCCGTTGTCACCGAGACCGAACGCGGCGAGGCCGTACAGGAACGTCACTCCGACCTGCCGCTCCGCGCAGAACTCCGCGATCCGGCCGGCGCCGAGCAGGGTCCCGGCGTACGAGACGACGTAGACCTGGGAGAGCGGGTGCGCGTCCAGGAAGTGCCGCAGCGCGGTGACGATCGTCGCTCCGGAGGCCACGGTGTCGCCGATGAGCAGGACGTCCGCCGGTGCATCGAACTGCTCGTACGGCACCTCGACTCGGGCCTGCTGCGCGGACACGGCGGCCCGGGATGTGGCGATCATGTTGGCGGGCAGGTTGTGGCCGGTCTCCGCCGCCACCGCCGAGGCGAGCTGGTAGACCAGCCCCTTGCTCAGGATGATCAGTTCGGCGGTGTCGGCGGGCCGGTACTCGTCGGCGAGGTGGGCGATGAAGTGCCGGCTGGAGCGCAGGCAGGCGTCTCGGAAGGCGACCCCGGTGAGGTTGCGGTCGAACAGCAGCTCTTCGAGAGCGGTGTTGTGAACGAGGAACATCCTCGGCTCGCATCGGCCGTCCCCGATGAGTTCGGCGGTGCTCGATCCCGTATCGCCGATCACCTCAGACTCTTCCGCCGCAGGCCCCCGCCTCCAGCCGTCTCAGTGCTTCCTGCATGGGCGGGTCGCCGGGAAGGACGTTGGTCCGATACTCCGTGACGGCCCGGTCGAGCCACTCCGGCAATGGCCGCGCGGACGGCGCCGAGGGCCGGGCATGCCGGACGAGCGCCTCGCCGGCGTGCACGAAGTCCTCGGTGACCTCCGTGGCCAGTGCGGCGACGTGGGGATGGACGTAGTCACGCACACGGACGCCGCGATACTCCAGCTCGTCGGCGCGGTACTTGGAGTTGCGGGGGGCGACGACGATGAGCGGCGTGCCGAGGATGGCCGCCGCGGTCATCTCGACCCCGATGCCGAGGCCGCGCCGTTCCCGGGCGTCCACGATGATCGCCGAGGCCACCATCACCTGGTACATGTCCCGCCCGAACTGCCCGAGCGTGTTCTCCGGATCGGTGATGGGATCGTCCGGATTCAGGAAGACGATCTCGTGCGGGGCGGCGCCCTTGGCCACCTCGAACCTCTCGATGTCCGACCAGCAGAGCTTCTTCTCGTCCGAAGCCCCCTTCGAGATCGATCCTGAGCAGTAGACGGAAATGGTCATCGGTGGTCCCTCTCGTGTCGGTGGTCGCGGCAGGGTGGTCGCTAGTAGTCGGCAAGTGCTTCGGCGACCGCCGAGACGTTCGCCTTCGCCCCGGCATAGCCGTCCGCGCGCTGGAGGCGGGCCGATCGCCTGGCCTTCAGCGCCGCGATCCTCAGCGGTCCGATCGAGCGCTCTCCGAAGAGGCGTTCCATGACGAACCCGAACTCGGGCAGCGATCTGAGCCGGAGCAACTCCTCCCAGCTCGCGATCCTGTGCACGAACTCGTGGATCCTGATCCAGTGCAGCGCCGGCTCCATCCGGCGTGCCGACAGCAACCGGCCGTCCATTCCACTGAGACCGCAGGTCAGGTCGCCTACTGGGAGATCGGTCAGGAGCGAGGCGTCCAGGCCGAGCAGGTAGCCGCGCAGATAGGCGCGGGAGAGGAAGAACGCGAGCAGGGCACGTTCCGCGGGGGCCGGTGGAGTCGGCAGCGTGGGCTCGACGAACCGTGCGATGAACGCCTGCCCTTCGAGCCGTTCGGGCGTCCTGGCGAGCATGCGTTCCGCCCGGAGGTGGGACCGGCGCCACCTCCGGGCGGTGCCGGTCACGACCCCATGCAGGTCACCACCAGGGAGCAGCGCCTTCCGCCACAGCTCCCCGATATCACCGGCTACCCCGCCACCATGCCGGGGAGCCCACATGAGGCCCGGATACCTGGGCGCGGTCGCGCCCAGGTAGGTGTTGACGCGATCACGCCGGTACTCGGCCGCCTTCATCTCCTGGTACGCGGCCAGATCGGGCACCGGCGAGGTGTAGCGGACGGCTCCGGCGTCGATCAGCGGCTGGAGGCAACCGAGGAAGATCCGGTACCAGGGGATCTCGAAGAGGTAGGAGGCCGGGACCACCAGGTGGCTCTCGGTCAGCAGGACCGCCAGCCGGGTGGCGTCCAGAGCCTGGGCCAGCATGAGGTCGCCATGCGTTCCCGAGACGTCCCGCCCATAGCAGGCGAGGACCTCGGGATTGGTGTACTGCACGAAGACAGGCCGTTCGCGCTGGTAATCGACCACATTGTCCGGCAGGACGGCTTTGCCCAGCACGGCCGTCACATAGATGTCGCGCATGGCCGTGAAGGCGTCCCGCCTGGCTACGACATCTCCGGCGATCTCATCGCTCATCGTCGCCCGCACGAAAGGAAATGTGCTGGTCCCGGCCGGAGATGAACGCATCACGGCCGGCGCTCACATTCTGCGAGCCTTCCGTGTTCACCCCGCGCTGCACACTATGGACGAATTCTTGTGCCTCTGCCGCGGCCTCGGGATGCTCGACCAGGAACCTCACCAGCACGGCGGTCCATCTCTCCCGCTCGGCCTGAACGGCCACTTCCGGATGGACTTCCCCGGTCACCCTGCGGGCCGATTCCTCCAGCTCACCGACCAGTTCCTCCGGGACCGCATCGGGTGCGCGGCCGACCATCCGCGCGAACCGCACGCGGGCCGTACTCCAGAAGTCCGTGGCCATGGCCTGCACCAGCGCGGCTCCCGCAGCGCCGGCGAGGCCCGCCAGGGCCGGGTCCATATCGCCACACCTTCCGATGCGGGCGGTCTCGCCCTCCGGGTTCGTATGGTCCTCGAGTTTGGCCTACTCCGCGAGCACGTTCCAGGATTCACCCGAGAAAGCAAGGTGATTCTTTCCGCCTGATCAAGAAGCCGCTGAGATCACCGGGCATACCACCGCCAAATGGCGCGTTCCAGAAGGGATCATGCGGCAGCGTGATCAACCATTCGGTCCTGGCGTGGGTGTCAAGACCCGCGCGATGTCGTCCGGGCCGCGTTGGCACGGTGCCGATATCACTAGTAAAGGAATTGACTATTAACCATTGTTGGTAGCCGGACTGGATCCCGCCGGCTTGATCGTTCGAGTCGACTTCCGGCCGGATCCGGGTCGATGCACTCGCGGGTGCGGCCGCCGTCCAGTGCGGAAGAACCGATCTTCATGCCGTGATCCCGGTCAACGGGCCGGGAGGCTGGAGCGTCCTACGTTCCGCGTGGCGTAGTGTCACAGGGATGTGCTTGTGTATTCGGTACACACGCAGTTTCATGATCCAGATCTGGAGTCGCCGTGACCGGAGGAACCGACGGGCTGTTCCCGCACCCTGACGGAGAGCAGCTCGCGATGGGGCGGGGAGGTCCGGGTCGGCCGGTCGAACCGGTCAAGGCGGAGCATCCCCTGGACCAGCCGCAGGCGTTCGCCGACGGGACGTCCTTCGAGGTACGCGACGAGCTGGAGTCGCTCATCCGGCGCGATCTGCTCGGTCCCTGGGACGGTCCGCTGGAGGAGTTCAAGCCCAAGGCGATGGGGCCCCGCGAGCGCTACCTGGTCGGGATGCTCGGGCCCAAGCACGCGGCGACCTCCGCCGTCCAGGCCGCCGACGAGATGCCCGACACCGAGACCGGAGTCAACGAGGGGACCGAGAGCGAGCTGCCCGAGGTCGTCACACCGCAGGCGCTCGGGCGGATCTGGGCCTCGTCGATGGGCCTGTCGTTCTGCGTGCCGGGGGACGTGGAGACGGTCAGCGTGCACGCGGAGTGGGGGCGCTACCAGCAGCACGAGCAGGAGACCGAGGACGGCAAGAAGACGCGGGCCTGGGCGCGCGAGCCCGTCCCGTACGACCGCGTGGTGCGGCTCGACGCAGAGGAGTCGTACCGGATCCCGCTGACCGGCGAGCACGAGGACGCACCCGGCGTCCTGCTCGCGGTCACGGTGCGGCCGCGTGACGGCAAGCGGGTCGTCGAGATCGCGCTGATCAACCAGCAGCAGGAGCCGGCGACCAACAAGGACACCGCCTGGATGTTCCAGCCGGAGCTGACCGTGACCGCGCTGGACGGTGCGCGGGCGATCTTCCTGCCGGTGGACGATCCGGCCGACGACGTCGACGCGGTCGGCGACGATGCCGAGGAGCTCCATCTGCGGCTGCTCTACCGCAACGAGCGCCGCTACGCCGCCGGGCGCAACGTCGCCGTCCACGCCGACATCGCGGCTGGGGACCGGGTGGCGCACCGGCTGACCACCACCTGGCTGCCGGTCCACAACGTCCCCGCCACCATCGCGCCGACCGGCCCCGGCACGCCGCTGGAGCATGTCGAGCTGTCGATGGACGTCCTGGCCACGGCGGGCCCGGCGGAGCTCAAGGCCGGGCTCCAGCCGCTGATCGACGGATACCAGAGCTGGCTCGAACGGCGTGAGGCCGAGATCCCGGGCCTGCCCGGGCCGCTCCAGGGCGCCGCCGTCACCGCCGTCCAGGACGCGCGCCGCGCGGCCGGGCGCATCGCGGCCGGAGTGCGGCTGATCTCCGAGCCGGGCGAGCCGTTCCATGGCGAGGCGCTCCAGGCCTTCCACTTCGCGAACGAGGCGATGGCGCTCCAGCGCCGCCACACCGCGCTCGCGCCGCTGCGGGACGAGGGGCTGGGCTTCGCCGAGGCCGAGGCGGAGATCGCCGCACGGGGTGCGGGGGCGGCGAGCTGGCGGCCGTTCCAGCTGGCGTTCGTGCTGCTCAACCTGCCGTCGCTGACCGACCCGGGCCACCCCGAGCGCACCGCCGACCACACCGCGCTGGTCGACCTGCTGTTCTTCCCCACCGGCGGCGGCAAGACCGAGGCCTACCTCGGGCTGACCGCGTTCACGTTCGCGATCCGGCGGCTCCAGGGGACGCTGGGCGCCGGCGAGGACGCCCGCGACGGGCTCGCGGGCGTGGCGGTGCTCATGCGTTACACGCTGCGGCTTCTGACCGCGCAGCAGTTCCAGCGTGCGGCTGCGCTGGTGTGCGCGGCCGAGGTGCTGCGGCAGCGCGACCCCGAGGTCTGGGGGAGCGAGCCGTTCAGGATCGGGCTCTGGGTCGGCGCGAGCGTGTCGCCCAACTGGTTCCAGGACGCCAAGGACCAGGTCATCGAGGCGCGCGACTCCGGGCGCGGGCACCGCGCCAACGTGCTGCAGACGCTCGCGTGCCCCTGGTGCGGCGAGAAGTTGCTGGCCGAGCGCAACCTGCACATCGACGATGACCGCCGCCGGATCCTGCTGTACTGCGCGCGGGGCGAGGGCCAGGACGCCTGCCCGTTCTCCAAGCGGATGGCCAGGGACGAGGGACTCCCGATCCTGACCGTCGACGAGGAGATCTACAGGTACGCGCCCAGCCTGGTCATCGCCACCGTCGACAAGCTCGCCCAGCTGCCCTGGAAGGGGTACGCGGGGATCCTGTTCGGCCGCACCCGCAGCCGCTGCGACCGGCACGGCTTCCGCCACGATGACCTGGACGAGAAGATCGGCTGCGCCGGCTCGCACCACAGGAAGGGCTCCCTGCCCGGCGGGCAGGCCCGGCCGATCGTCCGGCTGCGGCCCCCGGACCTGATCATCCAGGACGAGCTGCACCTGATCTCCGGCGCGCTCGGCACGACGGTGGGCCTGTTCGAGGCCGCGGTGGGCGAGCTGACGGCCTGGCCGTACGGGACGGGCCGTACCGGCCCCAAGATCGTCGCGTCCACCGCTACCACCAAGCGGGCCAGGCAGCAGGTCCTCGGCGTCTTCGGCCGCGATCTGGCGGTGTTCCCGCCGCAGGTCATCGACGTCTCCGACACGTTCTTCTCGCGGCAGGAGCCGGTCACGCCCGAGAACCCGGGCCGCCGCTACCTGGGCGTGTGCGCGCACGGCGTCCGGTTCAAGTCCGCCGAGATCCGGCTGGCGGAGATCCTGCTGCTGGCCGGCCAGACCCTCTACGACCGCTACGGCGCGCCCGCCGACCCGTACATGACCCTGGTCGGCTACTTCAGCGCCACCCGCGAGCTGGCCGGGATGCGCCGCTACCTGGACGACGACGTCACCACCCGGGTCCGGCGGCATGGCAAGGCCAAGGGGCTGTCGGACCGCATCGTCACCCGTACCGGCATGCTCGCCATCCAGGAGCTGACCTCACGGATCTCCTCCGGCGACATCAGCGACGTGCTCAAGCGGCTGGAGCACGAGTTCGACCCCGAGCTCGACACCTCCAAGCGCCGCTACGACGCCCCCGCCGAGATGGCCCGGTTCATCACCGAACGGCGCGCCGCCAAGTCGGGTGCCAAGCCCGTACCGGCGCACCCGCTCGCCGAGCGCTTCGGCAAGCGGCGCGACGACCAGCTCGATCCTGTGGACGTGGTGCTCGCGACCTCCATGCTCCAGGTCGGCGTGGACGTCTCGCGGTTCGGGCTGATGGTGATGACCGGGCAGCCGAAGAACACGGCCGAGTACATCCAGGCCTCGTCCCGCGTCGGCCGCGACGCCAGGAGGCCCGGCCTGGTCGTCACCCTCTACAACTGGTCCCGGCCGCGCGACCTGGCCCACTACGAGGACTTCGAGCACTACCACGCCACGTTCTACCGGCAGGTCGAGGCGCTGTCGGTCACCCCGTACACACGCAGGTCCCTCGACCGGGGTACGGCCGGCACGCTCGTCGCCGCGGTCCGGCACGCCGTCGAGGGGCACTCCCGCAACCACGACGCGTTCGACGTCGACCGCGACGACCCGCTGGTCCAGGGCATCGTCAAGCGGCTGCTCGCCCGGGCCGAGGCCGTCGCCCAGGCACGCGGCCGCGACTACCTCGCCGAACGGATCGAGGTCGTCCTGGACGAGTGGGACAAGCGCCGCAGCGGCGGCAGCGCCCGGCTCGGCTACCAGAACGGCACCTGGAACAAGCAGACGGTCGTGGGGCTCCTCAAACCGGCCGGCAACGGCCGCTGGGAGACCATGACCGCCGGGATGTCCATGCGGGAGACCGAGAACGAGATCAACCTGCTCTTCCCGGGCGGCGAGTCCATCTTCACCCCGCACTACCACGAGCCCGCCTGGTCGTTCGGCCCGCCCGCCGAGGCCGACGGCGAAGCCGAGCCGGCCGGCGACGAGCTCGGCCAGTCCGCCTTCGACGGCAAGGGAGCCTGACCATGACCGAGAACGCCCTCTTCCGCCGCAGGGTCGGCAGCGTCCGCCCCAGCCACCTGATGTTCACCAGCGGCGTCGGCGCCCTGGTCGATCTGCCCAACTTCTCCGTCCTGGTCAAGGGCCTGGACGACTGGAGCCACCAGAGCCTGCCCGAGGCCATGCCGATCAACGAGCCCCGGCTGCTGAAGGCCGTCCAGTGGAGCCTGCGCACCGAGAGCGTGCGCAGTCTCATGCCCGCGCCGTGGATGGAAGGGCTCGACAAGGACCCGAACGGCCCCGCCGCCCGCGTCGGCGTGCCCGTGGCGCCGTTCCCCAACTGGTTCCGGTGCACGGCCTGCAACGACCTCGGCGCGCTCGACTCGGGCGTCTTCGGCTTCGAGAACGGCAAGGCCCGCAAGCCGCACGAGGCCCGCTTCTTCCACGAGAAGTGCAAGCGGAAGAAGCCGCTCGCGGTGGCCGCGCGCTTCGTCCTGTCCTGCACCAACGGCCATCTCGACGAATTCCCGTACAGCCACTTCGTGCACCGCGGCGGCGACTGCCCCGTCGCCACCCACCCCCGGCTGCGCATGGACGACCGCGGCGGCAACCTCGGCGCCAACGTCGAGATCAAGTGCGTCAACTGCGAGGAGCGCCGCAACATCCGCGACGCCCAGGGCAAGCGCGGCGAGGAGAACCTGCCGCGCTGCCGCGGCCGGCACCCCCACCTGGGCATCTTCGACAAGGGCTGCGACCGCGCGCCCAAGATGCTCACCATCGGTGCGTCCAACCAGTGGTTCGCGCAGGGCCTGGCAGCGCTCGCCGTACCGCAGTCGGGCGCGAGCGCCCTCGGAGCCAAGGTCGAGCAGCACTGGGACAACATCGAGGACGTCCCGCGCGCGATGTACCACTGGGCCAGGGAGAACGCGCCCGTGTTCAAGGAGCTCGACAGGTGGACCGACGACGAGGTCGCCGAGGCGATCGAGGCGCACCGGGCCAGACTCGCCGGCGCCGGTGACCGCGACGAGAACACCAAGGGCCCCGTGGACCTGCGCACCCCCGAATGGGAGGTCTTCTCCGCCGCCAAGCTCCCCGACCCCAGCGACGACTTCACGCTCCGCCGCGACCTCGACGGCGTCCCCGGGCCGCTCAAGGACATCTACGCCGACGTCATCCAGGCCGAACGGCTTCGCGAGGTCCGCGCCCTGATCGGTTTCACCCGGCTCGACGCGCCCGATCCCGAGGACGCCGAACTGGTCCAGATGGTGCCACTCGCGCGTTCCAGCCCGTCCTGGGTCCCGGCCAGCGAGGTACGCGGCGAAGGCATCTTCCTCAAGCTGCCCGAGGACCTGCTCCAGGAGTGGGAGGGACGGATCGCCGGCTCCGGCGCGTTGCGCGCCCACCGCGAGGCGTACGGGCGCTACCGGGGCAACCGCTACTCCGAGCGGATCGCCAGCATGGCCGACTTCGACGTGATGGCGCACTGGCCCGGAGCCCGCTTCATCGCCCTGCACACCCTCTCGCACCTGCTGATCCGCACGATCTCGCTGGAATGCGGCTACAGCTCCGCCAGCCTGTCCGAACGCATCTACTCGGGCACCGAGAACGACCCGAACCGCAGCGGCATCCTCATCTACACCGCCGTACCCGACGCCGAGGGCACCCTCGGCGGCCTGGTCTCCCTGGCCGAGCCCGAACGACTCGTCCAGCTCACCCGCCGAGCCCTCGCCGACGCCCGGCACTGCTCGTCCGACCCCCTGTGCGCCGAACGGCTCCCGCACGCGCCCGCCGACTTCCTGCACGGCGCCGCCTGCCACGTCTGCCTGTTCGTGTCCGAGACGACCTGCGAGCGCGGCAACAAGTTCCTCGACCGGCGCTTCGTCGTCCCCATCGACGGCAGCGACCTCGCCCTGTACCCGGAGCTTCCGTGAACGAGCCGGCGGAACGCTTCGAAAAGGCCGCCGCCGAGCCCGCCCTGCGGCTGGGTCCCGCACGCCTGCGTACCCTCGCGGAACGGATCGAGCGCGGGCATGACCCACGCGACTGCGTGCCTGGCTTCGCGGCCGACGTCGCCGCCATCGTGGCCGCCTACAGCGGCGAGGACGACCTCCCGGACGCCGCCGTGGCCGCGTACTTACGCGGGCTCGCGACCGCGCTCGCCCACAGGCCGGTCCAGGTCGAATCGGTGTGGAGCGGCCCCACGAGCCATGCCGTACCGGTCCGTTCCACGGCTCAGGTCCTGACCCACCTCGTCGGCCAGGCAACCCGCGAGCTGCTCCTGATGACCTACTCGGCCCGCCCGTACGAGCCCCTCCGCGAAGCCCTCGCGGCCGCCGTGTCCCGCCGCGTCGTCGTACGGGTCGTCGTGGAGACGCTCCAGGGAGCCGGCAGCGCCCTCTCGGGCGACGAGCCCGCCGCCGCGTTCCACGGACTCGGCGTCGAACTGTGGCACTGGCCCGCCACCGGCCGCACCGGACGGATGCACGCCAAGATCGCCGTCGCCGACCGGCGCGAACTCCTGGTCTCCAGCGCCAACCTCACTCAGTCGGGCGTGCGCGACAACATCGAGGCCGGCCTGCTCGTCCACGGCGGCACCGCCCCCGAACGCGCCGCCGAGCACTTCGACGCGCTACGTTCGGCCGGGACCCTCGAACGGATGTGAGATGACGACCCTCGGCGGCCGCTACGACCTGGACCCCGTCCACATCGGCAAGGGCGGCATGGGCGAGGTCTGGGGCGCCGTCGACACCCGCCTGCGCCGCCGCGTCGCGGTCAAGCTCATCAGCTCGCCCGACCCCGAGCTGACCGGCCGGTTCCTGCGCGAATCCCGGCTCATCGCCCGGATGAACCACCCCGGCGTCCCGGCCCTGTACGACGCCGACGAGGCCGACGGCCGCCTCTACCTCGTCATGCAGCTCATCGACGGGATGTCGCTGGACGACCTGCTGGCCGAGCAGGACCCGCTCCCGATCGGCTGGGCCGCCGCCGTCGCCGCCCAGACCTGCGCCGTCCTCGACCAGGCCCACGGCCTGCTGCTGGTGCACCGCGACCTCAAGCCCAGCAACCTCATGATCGACCGGGACGGCGCCGTCAAGGTCCTGGACTTCGGCCTCGCCGTCGCCCTCGACTCCTCCGAGCGCTCCCGCTTCACCAGCTCGGGCCAGATGCTCGGCACCCTCGCGTACATGGCCCCCGAACAGGTCCAGGGCGCCGAACCCAGCGCTCTCAGCGACCTGTACTCCCTGGGCTGCGTCCTCTACCGCATGCTGAGCGGCCGCGACCCGTTCGCGGGCCCCACCCAGGCCTCGGTCATGCACGCCCAGATCTACCAGCACGCCACCCCCGTGAACCGCCTGCGCCCCGACGTCCCGCCCGGCCTGTCCGATCTGGTCCAGCGGCTCCTCGCCAAGCAGCCGTTCGACCGCCCGCCCTCCGCCCGCAAGGTGTACGACGCCCTGCTCCCGCACATCGGCGAACTCCCTGAACTCCCCGGAGCCGTACGCCCCGGGACCGGTGCCGTCCGCATGTACGCGGCGATCACGGGCCGTACCCTGGGCCCGCCCGTCCCCGCGCCCGCCGCCGCCACCGCGCCGCCCGCTGACGCCCCGTTCAGCCTCGGCGACGTCGCCCGAGCCCGCCGCCAGGCCGAACGCCTCACCCGCGACTCCCGCTACACCGAGGCCGCCGACGTTCTGGACAGCACCTACGCCCAAGCGGAGAAGGTCATGCCCGGCGACCACTCGGAGATGATCGGCCTCCGCCAGGACCTCGCCGACGTCCACTACAAGGCCGGCGAGTACTCCCAGGCAGCCTCCGCGTTCCGCGTTCTCGCCCAGGACCTGGCCGCCCACGAAGGCCCCGACGCCGAAACCGTCCTCGGCCTGCGCCTCCACGAGGCCAACAGCCTCGCCCTCAGCGGCCAGACCGACCGCGCCCTCACTCTCCTGGACGAACTGCTCCACGACCAGCTCCGCGTCTACGGCGAAACCGACGACCGCGTCCTGGACCTGCGCCGCCAGATCGGCCTCCTCCTCTACGGAGCCGACCACCGCGAGGAAGCCCTGCAGACCCTCCGCGACCTCCTGACGGACCTGCAACGCCTCAATGGCCCCGACCACCCGAAGGTCACCGACCTGACCAGACTCCTGGACCGCATGTGAGGAACCGACCTCACGAACCGTGAGCCGGCGAAATCGACGCGGCTCCTCCGGTACGCCTCTCGAAGGGAACCCATGCAGGCGCAGACGCTCAGCCCCGCGATGATCTTCGGCCACCATATTCGCTACGTCGTCCCGCTCTTCCAGCGGCCGTACGTGTGGATCCTCGAAGACCAGTGGCAGCCGCTGTGGGACGACGTTCGAGTGGTCGCCGAGAGGCTGCCGAACGCGCCGGTGGCGTATGGCGCCGAGCCGGTTCCTCCCCACTTTCTCGGCGCCATCGTCCTGGACCAGCAGATGAACCCGGCCGGATTCATCACCGTCCGGCATGTCATCGACGGCCAGCAGCGGCTCACCACTTTGCAACTGCTCCTGGACGCGGCCCAGAAGGTGGTCGAGGCCCATGGGGCGTCCATGGACGCCCAAGCGCTGCGGGTCCTGGTCCGCAATGATCCTCAGATCGCGCAGATCCCGGATGAGGTCTACAAGGTATGGCCGACGGACCGTGACCAGCCCGCTTTCCGGGTGGCCATGGACGATGACCCGGTCGTGCCGCCCGGCATGGTGACGGCCAGAATCGTCGAGGCGCACACCTTCTTCGTCCGGCAGATCGCCGAGTGGGCGGAGGTCGAAGGTGATCCCGACAAGGCGGCCGCCCGGCTCAAGACGCTCGTCCACGTCCTGCGTGACCATCTCAAACTCGTGGTCATCGATCTGGAGAAGGGCGACAACGCCCAGGTGATCTTCGAGACCCTCAACCACCGGGGGAGCCCGCTGCTGGCGGCCGATCTGGTCAAGAATTTGGTCTTCCAGATCGCCCAAGCACAGGACTCCGATGTCGAGGCCCTCTACAAAGAGCACTGGGCCCCGCTGGACAACGACTACTGGCGCCAGCCGATAGCCCAGGGCCGCCGGCTCCGCCCGCGCATCGATGTGTTCCTGAATTACTGGCTCACGATGAAGCTGCTCCGGGAGGTTCAGACCGACCGGGTGTTCAGCGAATTTCGCGACTACGTGCGCACCATGCAGCCGCAGATCCCGGACCTGCTGGCAGAACTGGCCTCCGATGCCAGGGTGTACGAGCAGATGGAGAAGCTGGACGCCGCCACTGTCGCGGGGACGTTCTACTACCGCGTCATCAAGGCGCTGAACTCCGCGGCCGTCGGACCGGTTCTCCTGTGGCTGTTGCGCTGGTCGGAAAAGGGCCTTCCCGCCGCGCAGTTGCACAAGGCACTCGGCGCCCTGGAGAGCTGGATGGTCCGCAGGGCCCTGTGCCGGCTCACCTCCAAGGACGTCAACCGCATGATCGTCGAGCTGCTGCGGGCGCTCGACAAGGCGGGGCCGGACTCCGCTGGTGAGGCGGTCGAGGAGATGCTGTCAGGGCAGCGCGCCGACTCCCGCTACTGGCCCGACGACGAGCATGTGCGCAGCCGCCTGGGTGATGAGCCGGTCTACAAGAATCTGACCCGCCCGCGGTTGCGCATGTTGCTCGAAGCGCTGGAGGACTCCTTGCGCGGCCCGTTCGGTGAGGGCGAGAGCTGTCCGAAGAACCTCACAGTGGAGCACGTCCTGCCTCAGGGCTGGCGGGAGCACTGGGGCGCCGGGATCGTGGGGAACCAGGTGGCGGAGCTCGAACGGGAGAAATCCGTTCATCTTCTGGGCAACCTCACGCTGGTCAACCAGAAACTGAACCCGGCGATGTCCAACCGGCCGTGGACGGGTCAGGAGGCCGCCGCCCGTGGCCTCGGAGACCAGGGCAAGCGTGATTACCTGCTGGGTCACAGCCAACTCCTGCTCAATGCCCAGCTGGTCGCCGGTCATCAGGAGCTGTGGAACGAGCAGAGCGTGCAGGCGCGCAGTGACGCCCTGATCGATCGCATCCTCTCGATCTGGCCTCGTCCGGGCGCGGGGACGCCTCCGGAGAACGCGCCGACGCTGACCAGCGAACCGCCGCCCGGCAACGATGTACTGAACCCCGCCGAGGTGCCGCACAACGGCAAGTACCTGCGACTGTGGCAGTGGCTGCTGGATCAGAGCCACGACAGCATCATGGTGACGTTCACGCAGGTCGAACAGATCATCGGCATGCCGCTGCCCCAGTCCGCGCGTGACCACCTCGCGCACTGGTACGGGTATGAGGGCACCGCTCTCGGACGGGCCATCCGTGACGCGGCCTGGCGCGCCCGGGAAGTGATGCTCACATCGGAAACGGTGATCTTCGTCCGCGATGACGCGGGGAACATCAAGGAGCCCGAAGTCTAGGCGGGTGGCGCCCCGTGACCGGCCAGGGGCATTCACGCGGATCAGGCGTGCGCCTGCATTCCTTGCCAGTGTTCACTGGGATTCATAGGAATCTGACAAGCGCCGGGCGCCCCGTCCGGCGGACACTATGCGCCATGAAACGCGCGATCGTCCGGGCGACGGCCCTTGGCTGCGCCGTGCTCGTCCTCTCGGTATCCGCACCGCCGGCGTCCGCCGCCGGCACCTGGCGCACTGTGCCCACGCCCTTCTTCTGGCCCAATTACGGCTTCAGTGACATCTCGGCCGAGGGGGCCGGCAGCGTCTGGATATCCGGAGTCCAGGGATCCTTCTGCATCCAGTGGATGCCCATGACCCCCTGCGTGGTGCACAGCGACGGCAACCCGGTCGTCCGGCGCTGGGACGGTACGCGCTGGCGGGAGTACCCGATCACCGGCTGGACCGGCCAGGGCCGGATGGGCGCGATCGAGTCCGGTGGTGGGCAGACCTGGGTCCAGGGTTTCGGCTTCGACATGCCGGACCAGCGCTACCTGGCGAGGTTCGACGGCCGCGCCTTCGTACCCGCCGCACCGCCGGCGGGCACGAACGCCGTAGCGCTGCTGCGTTCGAACCCGGCCGGGATGCGCATCGTCACCTGGACCGACGAGGGCAGGCACGCCGTCCACCGCCGTACCGGGGACACCTGGACGCGCGAGGAGCTTCCGGCCGACCTTCGCTGGGTCAACGACCTCCGGTTCCGTACGGCCACCGACGGCTGGGCCGTCGGCATGACCGAGCCGGCCCCCAACACCTACGGGGGCGAGGAGTACCCGGCGATCGCCCACTGGGACGGCACCTCCTGGACGAGCGTGCCGCCCCACATCGAGTCGGGCCGGGAGGAGCGGCTGGCCAGGGTCGCCCCGGTCGCGGCGGACGAGGTCTGGGCCACCACGCGGAAGTCCGTGGTGCGCTGGTACGGCGGCTCCTGGACCGTGGTGCCCTCACCTGGAGGTATCCGCCGGCCGCGCGACCTGGTCGTGGACGGCACGGGCACGCTCTGGCTGATCGCCGAGACGGATGCCGGCCCCAGCCTGATCTTCCGCCGCGAGGGCGATGCCTGGCAGCAGGTCACGATCCCGTCCATCACCTCCGTCACCAACCTGGCGGCCGTCCCCGGAACCGACACCCTCTGGGGCCTGGCCGGCAACGGCACCGCCCCCACCGTGATCACCACCGCTCCCTGACTGGGCCGGGCCGGTCGGCCCGCGGACCGGCAGGGATCCTCGACCGAGCGGGCCGGGAATCACCAGGAGGGCATGACCGCCTCGGGGTAGCGGGCTCCGGCCGCGCCCTGCGGCAGGATCTCCTGTACGCGCGCGAGATCCTCCTTCGTGAGCGTGATGCCGGCCGCCGCGGAGTTCTCGGCGACGCGCCGCGGATCGCGGGTGCCCGGGATCGGCACGATGTCATCGCCCTGGGCCAGCAGCCAGGCCAGTGCCAGCTGCGTGACCGTGATCCCCTTGATGCCGGCGAGCGCGGTCAGCTCCTCGATGGCGGCCAGATTCCGCTCGTAGTTGCCCGGCTGCCAGCGGTCGTCCCAGCTGCGCATGTCGTTCGCCGGGTACTCGGCGGCGGGCTTCACCGCGCCGGTGAGGAAGCCCCGGCCCAGCGGCGAGTACGGAACGAACCCGATGCCCAGCTCGCGTACCGCGGGCAGCACGTCGGCCTCCACGGCGCGCTCGAACACCGAGTACTCGGTCTGCAGCACCGACACCGGGTGGACGGCGTGGGCGCGCCGGATGACGTCGGGACCGGCCTCGCTGAGGCCGAAGTAGCGCACCTTGCCCTCGGCGATCAGCTCGCCGACCGTTCCCGCCACGTCCTCGATCGGCACGTCCGGATCGACGCGGTGCTGGTACAGCACGTCGATATGGCCGGTGCCGAGGTGGCGCAGGCTGTTGTCGGTGACCTCGCGGATGTGCTCGGGCCGGCTGTTCAGCGCCGATCCGGCCTTCCGCGGATCGCTCAGGTCGAAACCGAACTTGGTCGCGATCACGACGTCGTCGCGGAAGTCCCGCACGGCGCGGCCGAGCAACTGCTCGTTGCTGCCGGTTCCCATGCCGTACAGCTCGGCGGTGTCGAAGAAGGTGACGCCCAGCTCGTACGCCCGGCGGATGGTGGCGATGCCGCCGGGCTCGTCGGCGGCGCCGTACGCCATGGTCATGCCCATCGTGCCGAGGCCGATCGCCCCGACCCGCAGGCCCTGCGTGCCGAGCGAGCGCTTCGGCATCTGCTTGTCGTTTCCGGTCATGCCTCAACGCTAGAGGCGCGCTCACCGTGAGGAATGGGGCGGATGCCGCATAGAATTGCCTGATCCTCTCAGTCAGGGAGCCCTACGTGCCGGACTCGCTCGCCGCGGCCATCGGCCGGAACCGCGATGGCCTGTGGTCCGACAGCGCGGTGCCCCGCCTCACACTGGTCGCGCTCGACGAGCTCATCGCCCCCGTCGACCTGCTGTACGAGCCGATGATCTGCTTCATCGCCGATGGCGCCAAGCGCGTCATCACGGGCGATCGGAGCCGGCTGATCGGGCGGGGCGAGATGTACCTCAACTGGGTTGAGATGCCGGTTACCGCCGCGTTCGAGCGAGTGCCGTACCGCGCCGCGGTACTGCGGCTCGACGGCCGGGTGCTCGCCGAACTGCTGCTGAACCTGGACGGAACGGACCCGCGGACACCTCCCGCTCCCGCCGGACGGCACACCGCGCCCATGACGCCGGAACTCGTCGACGCGGTCACCCGGTGGGTGCGGCTGCTCGATGCCCCCGGCGACATCCGCCCGCTGGCGTCCGGCATCGAGGGCGAGATCCTCTACCGGCTGCTCGGCAGCCCGCTCGGCCATTTCCTGCACCGTTTCACCCTGGCCGACTCCGGCGTCGCGCGGGTACGCAGAGCGGCCGCGTGGATCTCCGCGCACTACACCGAGCCGCTCAGCGTCGAAGCGGTGGCGGCTGCGGCGCACATGAGCACCGCCACGCTGCACCGGCACTTCAAGGCCGCCACCGGCATGAGCCCGCTGCGCTTCCAGAAACACCTGCGTCTGCAGGAGGCGCGGCGTCGGCTGGTCGCCGGCGGCACCACGGCCGCACAGGTCGCGGAAGCGGTCGGCTATGCGAGCGCGACGCAGTTCAACCGTGAGTACCGGCGCGCCTACGGTCTCCCACCCGCCCAGGACGCCGCCCGCCTCCGCGGCCGCCGGGCCGTGGAAGCGCAGTAGGCCGGGCCGCTGCCAGCATGTGGAGTTGACCGATCGTCGCGGGGGTGGTGGGGTAGTCGCCGCGTCGCGTGGGCTCGGTGGGGAGAAGGCCGGGGCATGGAGGCGCCGGAACGCTTGGGACGGTCTTGGAACGATCTGATGGGCGCCTGGTGGCGTTCGGGAATCAGCTGATCGAAGTGCATCTCTGGTTGCGGGAGCAGTTGGACGCGTTGCGCGAGGACGTGGACGCCTACCTGGAGGGCGGGGTACGGCCACGGGAGTTGCGGGCGCACTGCCTGACCTTCTGCTCGGCGCTGGAGCGGCATCACAACGGCGAGGACGGCGGCGCGTTCGTCGTGCTCGGGGAGCGGTATCCGGAGCTGCGACCGGTGCTGGAGGAGTTGCGCCGGGATCACCGGCTGGTGGAGGAGTCGCTCCAGCGGCTGGAACAGGTGCTGGAGGCGATGGACCCCGTGACGGTACGGAGCGAGCTGGACGGCCTCGCGGCGCTGATGGAGACGCACTTCGTGTACGAGGAGAAGCGGATCGTCCAGGCGCTGAACGAGCTGGACGTGCCGGGCTGGGACGCTGCGACGCCGGAGTTCCTCGCCGCCGGTGACGGCTGACCGATACCCAATCTGGAACCTGTTCTATATCCTCCGGTCATGAGGTTCACCTATGTCGAGTCCATGACCGACCCGTCGTTCTACCTGCCGCTGGTCAAGGCGGCCGAGGAGGCGGGCTACGCGAGCTTCGCCGTCGCCGATTCGCTGGTCTATCCGCGCGAGTCGGACGCGACCTACCCGTACACCGCGGACGGCGGCCGGGAGTTCCTGGAGGGCAAGGACTTCATCGAGACGTTCACGCTGATCGCGGCCATGGGGGCGGTGACGTCCCGGATCCGGTTCACGCCGTTCGTGCTGAAGCTGCCGGTACGGCCGCCGGCGCTGGTCGCCAAGCAGGCGAGCTCCATCGCGTACATGACCGGCAACCGGCTCGGCCTCGGGGTCGGCGTGAGCCCGTGGCCCGAGGACTACACGGTGATGGGGGTGCCGTGGGAGCGGCGCGGCAAGCGGATGGACGAGGCCATCGAGGTCGTGCGCGGCCTGACGAGCGGTGAGTACTTCGAGTACCACGGCGAGTTCTTCGACCTGCCCGAGGTGAAGATGGCGCCGGCGCCGACCGAGCCGATCCCGATCCTGGTCGGCGGGCACAGCGAGCCGGCGCTGCGCCGGGCCGCCCGGCTCGGGGACGGGTGGATGCACGGCGGCGGCGAGGCCGAGGAGCTGGACCGGCTGCTGGGCCGGCTGGCCGCGCACCGGGCCGAGCAGGGCACCGCCGACCGTCCGTTCGAGGTGCACGCCATCTCCCTGGACGCGTACTCGGCGGACGGGGTGAAGCGGCTGGAGGACAAGGGCGTCACCGATGTGATCGTCGGCTTCCGGCTGCCGTACATCAAGGGCCCCGACACCGAGCCGCTGGCCAAGAAGATCGAGAACCTGGAGCGGTTCGCCGAGTCGGTGATCGCGAAGGCTTGACCGCAAACAAGAACACGTTACAGTTTGCGGCATGAACCCGGTCGATTGGGAAGCCCCGGACGGCGACCACCCCGCGCGCCGGGCAGCGCGCGCGTCGATGGTCGCCGCCGCCGGTGGAGCGAAAGCGGACTGGCTCGGGCTGTTCGCCCCGGACGCCGTCATCGAGGACCCCGTCGGCCCCTCGATGCTCGACCCGGAAGGGAAGGGGCATCGGGGGGCGGACGGGATCGAGCGGTTCTGGGACGAGAACATCGCCCGGGTGCGCACGTTCCACTTCCGCGTGACCGACTCGTTCGCCAACGGCCCGGCCTGCGCCAACGTCGTCACCATCACGACGACGATGGACGGCGGGATCACCATGACGATCGACTGCCTGACCGTCTACACGGTCGACGAGGCCGGTCTGGTCACCTCGTTCCGCGCCCACTGGGAGCCGGACCGGGCGATGGCCACGCTGACCAAGGGCTAGGGCGCGAGCGGGTGCTCGTGCGGGTGCGGTTCCCGTACGTTCGGCAGCCGCCTGCGCTCGCTGGCTCCGAAGGCGGCGAAGTTGTCGCGCGCCCTGGTGAGGCTGAGGCCGCGGTTGGGGCCGCCGCGCACGCTCCCGGCGTCGTGGTCGTCCTGGCCGTCGTCCTCCCAGAAGCACACCTGGCAGATCTCGTTGTATCCGCGCTGCTCGAGCGTGAGGTAACCGCAGCACGGGCAGGGGTACGGCCTCCCGCGGGGCGGCAGGCTCACATTGACGAACATGCGGACATCCTCGCAGTTCGCGGATCAGGTGGCAGTCCGTCCGGACGGGCATTGCCGCGCTCAGGATCTGGGCGGGTGCATCGCTCCCAGCAGCATCAGGACGAGTTCGTCGATGATCTGCTCCAGGGTCGCGTCGACCCAGCCGACGGTCCAGTCGTGGAGCAGGCCGTTGATGCCGCCGATGAACGCGGTGGCGGCGACGCGGTAGTCGCGGTCGGCCATCTCGCCGCGCTCGGCGGCCCGCGCGGCCTCGGCGCACAGGAAGTCGATCCAGCGCTTGCGGCGGACGAGTCGCTGCTGGTCCATCCGGGGACTGACGCCGATGATCTCGACGAAGGCGATCCGTACCCGGCGCGGGTCGGCGGTGATGTCGGTGGCGTACGCGCGGAACAGGGCGGTGGTGCGGTCGTGCAGCGGCAGGTCCTCGACGCCGGGCAGGCACGCCAGTACGGTCTGCTCGGCCCGGTCGTTGATCTGCAGGTGCAGCTCGGCGAGGAGGTCCTCCAGGGTGTGGAACTCCTCGTAGAACTGCCGGGTGGACAGCCCGGCGGCCTTGCTCAGCTCGGCGACCTTGGTGGCGCGGTATCCGGGGCCGGCGCCGAACAGCTCGAGCCCGGCGTCCAGGAACCGCCGCCGCCTTTCGGCCCGCCGTTCCGCCGCCGGCCTGCCGCCGTAACTGCCGGTCGGCTGCCTGAGCCTGCCCGCCATTCCGCCCCCCAGCTCGCGTCGGCACAGTTTCTCGCACGCGACTCTTGTGGCGTGCATCGCACTCCTGTTACTTTCCAGTAGCCAAAATCTGAATACCACTGTATTCGGAGTTGGCACCCCCGCCCCCCTGGGAGGTAGACGACCATGGCCCCCGTACGCAGGCGTGCCCGTACCAGCGCGGCCCTGAGCGCCGCGGCACTGATCGCCGTTTCGATCGGCGGTGCCGGCGCCGCCGACGCGGCCCCGCAGCTCCGCGCCGTGATGGCGATCGGCAACGGCCAGGGCGGCACCGTCAGCTTCATCGACACCGCCACCCTGAAGAACCTCGGCTCCATCAACGTCGTCCCGGACCTGCAGCAGCGCCTGGACGCGATGAACCCCGTGGAACGGATCGGCTACGAGGCCGTCAACGCGGCCCAGGGCTACCGCAAGCTCGTCGACGACATGGCCGTCTCCCCGGACGGGACCACGCTCTACATCTCGCGCGGCAACCTCGCCGACAGCGTCGCGTTCGACATCGCCTCCAAGAAGATGCTCTGGCGGCACAAGACCGAGGGCTTCAAGGCCGACCACGCCGCCCTGTCACCGGACGGCAAGCACTTCATCGTCTCGGCCACCACCGCGAGCAAGTCCCAGGTCATCGACACCGCCACCGGCAATAACGTGACCGCGTTCGGCACCGGAACCTATCCGCACGCCAACGACTACTCACCCGACGGAAAGATCCTCTACAACTCCAGCATCGGGATCACGTCGCTGCCCAAGGCACTGAACCTGCTCAAGGGCAGCAAGTCGGTCACCGCCGTGGACGCGCGGACGTACAAGCCGCTGCGCACCTACAACTTCGAGTACGGCATCCGGCCCGCCGCGTTCACCAGCGACAACAAGACCATGTACGCCCAGCTGTCCTACCTCAACGGCTTCGTGGAGTACGACCTGGCCGCCGGCAAGGTCACCCGTACCGTCCAGCTGCCGCTCAGCGACAAGGCCGCCGGGATGAAGCCCGACGACTACCCGCAGAACTCCGCGCACCACGGCATGGCCATGAACGGCGACCAGAGCAAGCTGTGCGTCGCCGGGACGATCAGCGACTACGTCTCCATCGTCTCCCGGCCCGGCCTGACCACGGACGGCACCGTGCGGTACGACACCGACGCCCTCCCGTACTGGACGCAGACCAGCGACAACGGCCGGCACTGCTTCGTCTCACTGGCCCAGAAGAACCAGATCTCCGTGGTCGACTACGCCACCGCCAGGGAGGTCGCGCGCATCCCCGTCGGCCACTTCCCCCAGCGCCAGCGCCCGGCCGGACTCACCCCGCAGGCCGTCGACTCCCTCGACCCCTCCAACGGCTGACCCGCCGGCGATCACGCGCCGATCGCGCCCGGCTGGCATTCCCGCAGTTCAGCCGGGTACGCGGTCGGCATGGACTTCGGATACACGCTGCTCTGCGAGCAGACACCGCCCAAGCAGCTCGTCACCGACCTGGTCGCGGCCGAGGAGCTGGGCTTCGACTACTCGGTCATCTCCGATCACTACTTCCCCTGGCTGGAGGAGCAGGGGCACTCCGCCTACGCCTGGTCGGTGCTCGGGGCGCTCGCCCAGGCCACCGACCGCATCCCGCTGATGACGTTCGTGACCTGCCCGATCATGCGCTACCACCCGGCCGTGGTGGCGCAGAAGGCCGCCACGATGGGGGTCCTGTCGGACGGCCGGTTCACGCTGGGCCTCGGCGCCGGCGAGAACCTCAACGAGCATGTCGTCGGGCGAGGCTGGCCCTCGGTGGACATCCGGCACGAGATGTTCGCCGAGGCCGTGGAGATCATCAAGAAGCTGTTCGGCGGCGGCTACGTCCACTACCGGGGACGCCACTACACGGTCGACTCGGCCAAGCTCTACGACCTGCCCGAGAACCCCGTCCCCATCGCGATGGCGGCCTTCGGCTCCCGCGCCGCGGAACTGGCCGCCGAACACGCCGACGCCCTCGTCTCCGACCAGCCCGTCCCCGAGGTGGTACGGCTCTTCGGTGAACGATCAGGCCAGGGCAAGCCGGTGTACGGGCAGATCCCGGTCTCGTACGGGACCGACGAGGAGGAAGCCGTTCAGAACGCCTACCGCCTGTGGAAGCACGGCACCACCGGTTGGAAGGTCATGGCCGAACTGCCAGGCCCGGTCAACTTCGAGGCCAGCGCCAAGACCGCCCGTCCCGAGGACGTCGCCGAAGCCGTCGTCTGCGGCGCCGACCTCGACCGTTACGCGCAGATGGTCCAGCAGTGGGCGGACGCCGGCTTCACGCACATCTCGTTCCTCCAGATCGGCCCGGACCGCCAGCGGAAGTTCCGCGACTGGGCCCGCTCCGATCTTCTGCCCGCACTCCGCGAGCGCTTCACCTGACCGTCCGGCCATCCCTGCTACGGAACGTGGGCGACGCCGCCGAAGCTCGTCATCGGCAGCCGCTTGCCGTGCCCGGGGGACGGCCAGTCGGTGACGTGGACCAGCCCAGGCTCTTCCAACGGCAGATCGCCGAACAATTCCGCGATCCGTGCCCGCGGCCGAAGCCGCAACGGCGACGGGACGTCGGTGAAGTACTGGCGGACCTTTTCCTTGATGGTCTCGGACAAATGGTCGGAGGAACCGCACGCGATGACCACCCGGCTGCCCGACGGGAGCGCCTCCACGTACCGCCGGACGAGGCCTGCGGGGTCGTCTTCGTCGGCCACGAAGTGCAGGACCGCCACGAAGAGCACGACCACCGGCCGGGAGAAGTCGAGAACCTTCCGCGTCCGGGGCGCGTCCAGGACGGCGGCCGGATCGCGAACGTCGGCGTGGACGTAGTCGATGGTGTCAGGGCCGGCGCCCAGCAGCGCACGGGCGTGGGACAGCACCATGGGATCACGGTCCACGTACACCACGCGCGCGTCGGGATTGGCCGCCTGGGCGACCTCGTGGACGTTCTCCCGCGTAGGCAGGCCGCTTCCGAGGTCAAGGAACTGGTCATGCCCCTGCTTGGTCAGGGACCTGACCGTACGGACGAGGAACCGCCGGTTCTCCACCGCGACCTCGCCCATCTCGGGCGCCACGGCCAGGATCTGATCGGCGGCCATACGGTCGACGTCGTAGTTGTCCTTGCCGCCCAGCATGTAGTCGTGGACGCGGGCGGCCGAAGGCTGTTCGACGTCGATGTCCGCGGGGGCCTGCGGGTCAGGAGACATGGGGCGATGCTGGCACAGTCCCGTGCGACCGCCCGCAAACCCGAGCAAACGTGGCCGAATAGTCACGTGACAGCAAACCGCCGCGCCGTTACCGCGACATGTAGTCGTAGCGCTCCGGTGCAGAGCTGATGAAGACATCGCCGTCGCGGACCTGCCATTCGAACTGACCGTCCACTTCGTGGAAGGCGAGGAAGAGCCCGCACACATGGTCGTTGTCCTCGTTGGCGGAGAGAGCCGCGACCTTGCGAATCTGGGCAAGGACCTCGTCGGCATGCTGTGCGCGGACGGCGCGGGCATAGCAGGCTGCGTCGAGCCATCCGCCCTCGGGGAAGGACCAGCCTTCGCCGTTGTCGAGGATGATGCGTTTCGCCTCGGCCTTCTGACCGGAGAACTCCAACCAGCCACGGATGTAGACCCAAGTGCCCATCCCTTGAGCATGCGGCATCGGCGGTGGCGCGGGCACACAACGGAGGTCCCGTCTCCGGGTGTGGCGTGGGGACTCCGCACGGCTGCTGAACGATCTCGACCGGCGGCTCTCCGGCGGCGAGGCGCCGGGCGACACCGACGTGAACGCCACCGGAGACGGCCGTGCCGAGGCACGGGCGCGGCCGCGTTCTCCCCGGCTCCTCCTGACTGGTCTTCCATCCGGGCCACGTAGCCTTTGTTGCAGACAAGGGAAAGGAGTTACTGATGGCGCCGAAGCAGCCCAAGACCGAGCTCGACGCTCGCTACAGTGCCGCGCTCAACCCGCGCCCGGGCGCGGAGGACGTCACCGCCACCGACTGGGCCGAGGCCCAGCGCCAGATGCGGGCCGCCGAGGTCTTCTGGATCACCACGGTCCGGCCGGACGGCCGGCTGCACGTCACGCCGCTGATCGCCGCCTGGCACGACGGGGCGCTGCACTTCAGCACCGGGCTGGGCGAGCAGAAGGCGACGAACCTGGCCGGCAACGCCCACTGCGTACTCACCACAGGGCGCAACTCGCTCTCCGAAGGTCTCGACATCGTGATCGAGGGAACGGCGGAGCGGGTGACCGATCCGGCGCGGCAGGACGAGGTCATCGCCGCGTTCGAGGCACAGTACGGGGACCACATCACCTCGCCGGAGGGGACCTTCTACGGCTTCGGCGACAGCATCCGCAAGGGGAACGACCTGCTGTTCGCGGTGGCACCCGGCACGGCGTACGGCTTCGGGCACGACGGCCAAGTGTTCAGCCACACCCGCTACACCTTCTAGCGGGCCTGCGCATCGGTGTCGTCGAGGTCCGGTGCGGCGTTCAGCGGGCCCGGCGCCGTGCAGATGGGAAAGTGCGAAGGTCGCATCCGCTCAACGGAAGAGAGCCCTCGGCATGGCCGTCATCCATCGAACCGACCTCAAGCCGACCAAGCTGGAACTGCTGGCCTCCTGGCTCCCCTCCCGACCGTGGTATCTCGGCGGCGCGGGCGGACCGGACTTGGCCAAGGCCGGAGGATTCCGGCTGGACGACCCGCACGGCGAGGTCGGGATCGAGTTCATGGTGGTCACCGATACCTCCGGCACTCGGCCGACCACCTACCTGGTGCCGCTCGCCTATCGCGGTGCCCCGCTCGATGGGGCGGAGCACGCCCTGGTCGGCACCATGGAACACGGGGTGCTGGGGCGGCGCTGGGCCTACGACGGCTGCCACGACCCGGTTCTGGTCGCCCAGTTGCTGGCCCTGATCGAGGGTCGGGTCCAGGCCCAGGACCAGAACATCAGCGACACCCCCGATCGAGAAGTCACCCGCTCCTACATCGGTGACGGCCTCGCCTCCACGGACTTCACCACCGCCACCGACGACCAAGAGGGCACTGAGCTGCCTCTACCGCATGGTGAGGCCCTCCGCTTGCACCGGGTCCTGCGTCCCGCCCCGGACAACAAGCCCGTTCTGTCATCCGAAGCCACAGGCCACGTCGCCGGTTCCTGGCACATGCCGGATGGCACCCGCGCGTACGGAATGTTCGCCGTCCTGGGGCACCAGGCTGCCACCCCTGACGATCGTCACCGTACGGGCTGAGCTTCCCAAAGCCAGAGGCCCCCGCCGGAGGCAACTTCGCCGAATCTTTGAGGCCGTGGCGAACGCGCTTCCTCCTCGTGATGCCCGAGTGTTCAGACGGCGTCTTGCGCTGCTCGACGCTCAGTGGTGAGCGCGTCGCGTACCCGTGACAGCCGTCTGCCAGGCGGGCGAGCTCGGCTGGCGGCTTTCGCGCGGTCGCCTTCGGCCCGCCGAAGTGCGCCCACGCCTCACGCCCGCCCCGGTGTCGCCGGGCCGAGGGGCGCGTCGCCGAAGGTAATCCCGGGGATGCCCGCCGAGGCAGACAGACGTTCCGTGCCTACGTGGAAGGGAAGTGGCTGCCGAACCATCGGATGGAGGCCGGCACGCGTCAGGACGACGTCTACGCGATCGACGCGCACATTGCCCGCACCGAACCACCGCCGGCTCCCGCCTCAAAGGGGGAGCGGCAGAACACGAGGGCGAAACGCCGTGGCAGAGCCTCGTCGCCCGCTTGGTGGAGGTGGCGCAGGAGGTGAGGGCCTGAGCCGCTCGCGGCGGGTTCACCACCAAGCTCCACCTGAGCGCGGATGGCCGCTGCCGTCCTCTGTCTCTGATCGTCACACCGGGACAGCGGGCGGACCGCACTCAGTTCAAGCCCGTGCTGGAAAGGATTCCCGCCCCGCGGCGGACGGCCACCCGGCTTCGACGAAGAGCGGTACAAAAACGCAACACTGTCGAGCGAGCCATCAACCGACTTGAAACAACACCGGACGGTGGGCACTCGCTACGACAAGCGCCGCTACGTCTACCTGGGCACCATCACCGCAGCAGCCCTCGTCATCTGGCTCCGCACGTGATCACCGAATCGCCCTGGAAGTCGGCATGTACATTGTCTCGTCGTGATCGGAAGTGTGGGCCGGCGAGTCGTCGCCGACAGGTATGTACTCGCCGACCGACTGGGCAGCGGCGGGATGGGCACGGTGTGGCGTGCCTGGGACCATCTGTTGCAGCGGACGGTGGCCGTCAAGGAACTCCACGTCGTCGGCGGTGGGTACGAGCAGCAGGCGGCGATGCGGCGGGTGCTGTCGGAGGCCCGGGCGATCGCCCGGGTGGCGCACGCGCATGTGATCGACATCTACGATCTGGTGGAGTTCGACGGCGGTCTGTGGATCGTCATGGAACTGGTGCCAGGTGGCTCGCTGAGCGAAAAAGTGCGATCGAACGGGCTCCTGTCACCAGTGGAGGTGGCCCGCGTCGGCCTGGAGGTCCTGTCCGCGTTGAACGCGGTCCACGCGGCCGGTGCGCTGCACCGTGACGTGAAACCGGCCAACGTGCTCCTGCGCGAGGACGGCAGCAGCGTGCTCACCGACTTCGGGATCGCCGCCCTGTCCGGTCAGACAGGTGTCACCGGCACGGGGGGCGTGGTCGGATCGGCCGAGTACATGGCCCCGGAACGCCTGCGCGATCAACCCGTCGGACCGGCCAGCGATTTGTTCTCCCTCGGCGTCACCCTGTGTTTCCTCGCCTCCGGTCAGACTCCCTTCGCCCGCGGGGACCTCACGGCCACTTCGTTCGCCGTCGCCTTCGAACCGCCCTCCGTCCACGTCCAGGGCCCGCTGGGCGACGTCATCGAGCAGTTGCTGGACAAGGACCCGGCCAAGCGCCCGTCCGGAGCACACCTCGCGGACGCGCTGCAGTCGATCGTTGACGGCGCTCCCCGAACAGTGCAGGCGACACTGCGGCAGCCGGTGCCGCCCGCACGTGCGAACCGGCGCCGCACGGCGATCACGGGGATGATCGCCGTGCTGGTGCTCCTCGGCGGAGCGGGCGTGACCGCATACGTCGCCGGAGACGACCCCGGTTCTGGTTCGCCCGACCAGCCCGGGCAGACGTCCACCGGTGCCCATGCAGGCTCGCGTGTGGATGCGGTGATGCCGGTTCCGGGTGTGCGGGGCAGGTTCTGGGTGTTCTCCGGCGGCGAGTACATGGTCGTCGAGACAGGCGCGGACCCGGCGTCTGCGGGGCGGGTGAGCGGGCCCGCGCCGATCGCGCAGTGGCGCAAGACGTTCGGCGGACTGGACCGTTTTACGAACAGGATCGACGCGGTCCTGCCGGTTCCCGGCGACGATCATCGCTTCTGGGTCTTCTCGGGCGACCAGTACCTGCTCGTTCACACTGCGGGCGACCGTTCCGGCAAGGGCCGCCTCCAAGAACCACGCCCCCTCACCGACTGGAGCAACAGCATCGGAGGGACCCCGGGCTTCTCGCATCGTGTGGATGCGGTGATGCCGGTTCCGGGTGTGCGGGGCAGGTTCTGGGTGTTCTCCGGCGGCGAGTACATGGTCGTCGAGACAGGCGCGGACCCGGCGTCGGCGCGGCGGGTGAGCGGGCCCGGCCCGATCGCGCAGTGGCGCAAGACGTTCGGCGGACTGGACCGCTTTACGAACAGGATCGACGCGGTCCTGCCGGTTCCCGGCGATGACCATCGCTTCTGGGTCTTCTCGGGCGACCAGTACCTGCTCGTCCACACCGCGGGCGACCGATCCGGCAAGGGCCGCCTCCAAGAACCACGCCCCCTCACCGACTGGCCGTCAATGAGGCCATTCCGAACGGAGTGAACCAGCCAGGTCCTGGCCTGCCTGACCGGCATGGCGACCGACAAGCCGATCGCCTGGGAGATCATCGCCCAGCAGTACGACCAGATGGTCAAGTACGCCACCGCCCTGCGCCTGGGGACGGCCGAGGCCGAGCAGGTGCTGCGCCGCTTCACCCGCGGCGGCCCCAAGCACCCCACCTACAAGGTCATCGAGGAACTCGGCAAGGCGGTCAAGAGCGTGTTCGTCGCCGAGTACATCGCCTCCGAGGCGCTGCGCCGCGAGATCCACGAGGGCCTGCAGGTCGTGGAGAACTGGAACTCCGCCCAGCACCGACCTGTTTTACGGCAGCGCCGGCACCATCCCCGGCAGCGACAAGGAGCACCAGGAGGTCTCCATGCTCTGCCTGCACCTGCTCCAGTCCGCGCTGGTGTTCATCAACACCCTGCTCATCAAGTCCGTCCTGAAGGCCCCGCCTGGCAGCAGAAGATGACCGACGCCGACAAGCGTGGACTGTCCGCGCTGTTCTGGTCCAACGCCAACCTCTACGGCACGATCGACATCGACATGGGCCGACGCCTCGACCTCGCGGCCTGTTCCCTTCCTGCCCCTTCGGTCAGGCTGGTCGAGGGGAGGGGACGTTCTGGTCGGGCAGCAGATCAGCAAATGCGGTCCGGACGGCGGCCCGGCTCACCTCGTGCGCACGCGCTAGCGCCGCGATCGAGGCGCCCTGATGACGAGATCACCCAAGCCCGCACGACCTCAGGTCGCCTGACCCCACAACAAGATCGACCGATCCAACACGTCTCTACGCTTTCAGGGGATGGACAGGTGACAGATCCGGCTCGGGAGGTGGGTGACAGCCCGGTTAGATGATCTGTCGATGTTCGGCTCGACGGTACTGGTTGCGGTGAGGTTCCGTGGGGGCTGTTCGGGGCTGGCAGCATGGCGTGTGTGTCCTTGCGCTGATCTACCAGCACGCCAAGCAGGGATCGCGATGAGGTCATCGCGCAGGCCCTTGGGGAAGCCTTCAAGCAGGCGCGTGGACCGTAGGGCTGTGGCACGTTCGTGGCACGTGTCCTGGAACGATCACCAGGAAGACAACAGGCCCAGGACCCTGATCACAGGGCTTACCTGGGCCTTCTTGGTGGGAGCGGGCGACGGGAATCGAACCCGCGTAGCCAGTTTGGAAGACTGGGGCTCTACCATTGAGCTACGCCCGCGCGGATGCGGTGGCCCTGGTGGGGGCACCGATCGCGTTCCGTAGAGTACAGGGTTTCGGGGGTGTTCGCGTTCTCGCGGAAAATGGGCGGGGCGTTCGCTGCTGATGGGGTCTAGACTTTGCGCGTCGCCGTGACGACGGACGGGCTGTGGCGCAGTTTGGTAGCGCACTGGCTTTGGGTGCCAGGGGCCGTGGGTTCAAATCCCGCCAGCCCGACATGAGGTGAGAGGTCCTGTCTCCAGGTGGAGGCGGGGCCTCTCGCGTTGAGGAGGAGCCGTGGTCGAGGTCACCAACGTGCTGCTGTCGGGGGTCGTGGGGTCGACGGCCTACGGGCTGGCCACGCCGGAGTCGGACGTGGACAGGCTGGGGGTCTTCGCGGCGCCGACGGTGCTGTTTCACGGGTTGCGGCCGCCGACGGGGAGGCAGGCGTCGCGGGTCAGTACGGATCCGGATGTCACGCAGCATGAGGCGGGGAAGTTCGCCGCGCTGTGCCTGGGGGTCAATCCGACCGTGTCGGAGCTTCTCTGGCTGGAGGAGTACGAGGTTCGTACGGAGCTGGGGGAGCGGCTCGTCGGGATCCGGAAGGCGTTCCTGTCGGCGCAGCGGGTGCGGGACGCGTATTTCGGGTACGCGGTGTCGCAGTTCCGGAGGCTGGAGAACCGCGGGGACGGGTCGTTCTCGGCGGACACGCGCAAGCGGACGGCCAAGCACGCGCGGCATCTGGCGAGGCTGGTGCATCAGGGGCTCGGGCTCTATGCGAGTGGTGAGCTGAAGGTGCGGCTGGACGATCCGCAGTGGTTCCGGGATTTCGGGGAACGGGTCGCGCAGGGCGAGCTGAACGAGGCGCGGGGCGTGCTGGCCAAGGCGGAGGCCCGGTTCGACGAGGCTCGTACGCCGCTGCCCGAGCGGCCGGATGAGGGCGCCGTCGAGGGGTGGCTGCTCGAGGTGAGGGCGGCGTTCTTGCCCTGACACGGGGTAGTGATCTTGCCGTGGGCCGATTCGCGGCGGGGTGACAGGGGGAGAGCATGAAGGCTGTTCAGTACGCGGAGGTCGGGAGCGCGCCCGAGGTCGTGACCGTACCGGATCCGGAGCCGGGGCCCGGGCAGGTGCTGCTGAAGGTGACCGCGGCGGGGGTGTGTCATTCGGACATCGCGGTGATGAGCTGGCCCGAGACGCCCTTTCCGCTGCCGCTGACGCTGGGGCACGAGGGCGCCGGGACGGTCGAGGCCGTGGGGGAGGGCGTGACCGGGCTCGAGCTGGGTGAGTCGGTCGCGGTGTACGGGCCGTGGGGCTGCGGTACGTGCCTGATGTGCTCGCGGGGCAGCGAGAACTACTGCCTGCGGGCCGGCGAGCTGGGCATCATGCCGCCGGGCCTCGGGGCTCCGGGGGCGATCGCCGAGTACATGCTGGTGGACGATCCGCGCCATCTGGTGCCGCTGAAGGGGCTGGATCCCGTCCAGAACGTTTCGCTGACCGACGCGGGACTGACGCCGTACCACGCGATCAAGGGGGCGCTGCCGAAGCTGGTACCGGGCAGCAGCGCGGTGGTGATCGGTACGGGCGGGCTCGGGCATGTGGCCGTCCAGTTGCTGCGGGCGCTGAGCCCGGCCCGGGTGATCGCGCTGGACGTGTCGAAGGAGAAGCGGGAGCTGGCCCGCAAGGTCGGCGCGCACGAGGCGCTGCCGTCGGACGAGAGCGCGGCCGAGAAGGTACGGGGGCTGACCGGCGGCGTGGAGGCGGTGTTCGACTTCGTGGGGATCCAGCAGACCGTGGAGCTGGCGACGGCGGTCGCCGGGGTCGAGTCGGACGTGCTGCTGGTCGGTGTGGGGGGCGGCGTGGCCAAGGTCGGGTTCGGGATCGGACCGTACGACATGTCGGTACGGGCCCCCTATTGGGGGAGCCGTTCGGAGCTGATCGAGGTCCTGGAGCTGGCGCGGGCCGGCGTCGTGGACGTCCATGTCGAGACGTACGGGATCGATGAGGCGCCCAAGGCGTACGAGCGGCTGCACGCAGGGAAGATCAACGGCCGGGCGGTGATCCTGCCGAACGGATGAGTGGAACGAATCATTCCGTTCTGATATAGTGGTCCTACCGATCAAGGGAAGGGCCGCACATGTCTGATTTTCCGGTACTCGACCGTTCGCACGAGATCCTGCGCGAGGTCGTCGCGAACCTGACGGCGGCCGACCTGGGCCTGCCGACGCCGTGCGAGCAGTGGACGGTGGCGCAGGTGCTGCAGCACGCGGCCGGTGACCAGGTCGGATACGCGTCCAAGATCACCGGAGGGGCGGGCCCGGCGGACGACCCGTTCGATCCCTCGGGCACGCTCGACGGGGAGCCGATGGAGCTGCTGGCGCCCGCTCTGGAGGCTGCGGCGAGCGCCTGGGCCACGGTCGAGCCGGGCTCCGAAGTGACCACGCCGCTGCCGATCGGGCCGCTCAGCGCGGAGATCGGCGCGGCCTGCTGCGCGCTGGACGCTGCCGTGCACGCATGGGACATCGCCAAGGCCACCGGGCAGCCGTCGCCGCTGACTCCGGAGCTGGCGCGCGAGTTGATGCCGGCGGCCAAGGTGACCGACCCGCTGCGCCAGTACGGGGTGTACGCGCCGGTCGTCGACGCAGAGCCCGGCGACGACGATGTGGCCGCGCTGCTGCGTTTCCTGGGCCGCCGCCCCTAAGAAGGACCCGGCTTGACCGGTGTTGTGGCCAGGTTGCCCGCGCGGACCTCGTCCAGGACGGTGGAGACGGTGCCCACCACCTCGGCGAGGCCCGCGCGCAGGTCATCGGCGGACGCGCGGTGGGCCTCCGGGGCGATCCCGGCCGACTCCAGGAGGGCCAAAGGTTCTGACAGCTGGTCCTCCACCCAGCCGATCGGGTCCCGGGTCAGTTCGTCGACGAAGGTCCGCGTGCCGGGCTCGTTGTCGCGCATACCCGGGTGGAAGTGCATGCGGTCCTTGGTGCCCGGCCCGCCCGCGGCGGTCTCCAGGAGGTCGATGCGGAAGACCGCCTGATCGGCCACGATCTTCTGGGATGCGCTGTTGGAGCCGCGCCACGGCTCGGGCGCGAGCAGGCGCAGCTCGATCCGCACGCCGCGCTCGCGGCCGCCGCGGACCGGATCGGGATCGACCAGGAAGACATCCTCGACCGTCACGCCGATACTTCCGAAACAGAACACCCGTAGCACGCCTGCTCCTTTCGCCCGGTATTCCGGACGATACGCCGGGAAATCAAGCAAGCAAGTCGCGCGCGGTACGGGCCGCTTGGGAGATCGCCTGTTCCAGCCGTTCGGGACGGCGGCCGCCCGCGTTCGCGACCCGGCCCTTGCCGCCCGCGCCGCCGTGACCTGCCGGATCAGCTCGCGATGCCGGTCCAGCTCAGGCCAGGTGCCGCCCAGGGTGTCGACCACGCGCGCGGTGAGCGCGGACAGCGCCGGGCCCTCGACGCCGAGGACCCGCGCGTGCCGTACGGCGCGCCGCATCAGCCGGCGCAGCACGTAGCCGCGCCCGTCCGGGGACGGCAGCACGCCGTCGGCGATCAGGAACGCCGCCGAGCGCGCGTGCTCGGCCGCCACCCGGAACGACGTGGACGCCTCGCTCCCGTCCCGTCCCGGATACGCGCGTCCCGCCAGTTCCTGTACGAGGCGCAGCGCGGGGCCGACCAGGTCGGTCTCGCACAGCGTGTCCACGCCCTGCAGGATCGCGGCGAGCCGGTCCAGCCCGAGGCCGGTGTCGATGCTCCGCGCCGGCAGCTCGCCGACGATCGGATAGCCCTCCTTCGCGGGCCCCTCGCCCCGGACGTTCTGCATGAAGACGAGGTTCCAGATCTCCAGGTAGCGCTCCCCGTTCACCGCCGGGCCGCCCTCGGGCCCGAACGCCGGGCCGCGGTCGTAGTGCAGCTCCGACGACGGCCCGCACGGCCCCGGAACGCCCATCGACCAGTAGTTGTCGGCCATTCCGAGCCGCTGGATCCGGGACGCGGGGACGCCGATCCGCCGCCAGTGCCGTTCCGCCTCCTCGTCGTCGAGATAGACGGTCGCCCACAGCCGTTCCGGGTCGAGCCCGAACCCTTCGGTGAGCAGCTCCCAGGCCCAGCCGATCGCCTCTTCCTTGAAGTAGTCGCCGAACGAGAAACCGCCGAGCATCTCGAAGAACGTCGAGTGCCTCGTCGTACGGCCGACGTTGTCGATATCGGACGTCCGCGCGCATTTCTGCACCGACGTCGCGCGGCGGTACCCGGGCACCGACTGCCCGAGGAAGTACGGCTTGAACTGGTCCATCCCCGCGCCGGTCAGCAGCAGCGTGGGATCGGACGGGACGAGCGGGCTGGACGGCACGACGCGATGCCCGCGCGCGGAGAAGAAGTCGAGAAAGGTCGTGCGGATGTCAGTCGAGCGCATGGAAAGGCCTCACGAGGACGAAGGGACGACGGCGCACACCGCCGAGCCGGACCGCGCACGGCTGCGCGTTCTCCGGCTCGGCGCGGCTAGCTCGCCGCCCCACCTCGTGAAGGGCCATGCGTCCCAAAGTACCTCGCGCCCAGGGCTGCGAGCAGCCCGTTTAACGGGTCACCATTTGTAGTCGAGGAACTTGCCGTCGAAGGTGACCACGACGCGGTCCCCGTCCGGGTCGGGGCGCCGGGCGACGTCCACCCGGAAGTTGATGGCGCTCATGATCCCGTCGCCGAACTCCTCGTGGATGAGCTCCTTGAGCGCGGGGCCGTACACCGACAGCGCCTCGGCGAAGCGGTAGATCGTGGGGTCGGCCATCAGCGCGGGATCGGAGCCGCGCGACGGCTGGAGCCGCAGGCTCTCGGCGACCGTCTCGTCGAGTTCGAGCAGCCGGCAGGCGGCTTCGGCCTGCTCCCGCGCCATCGGGTGCTGGCCGAGCAGGGCCGCGGTGGCCCAGACGGCCGGGGCGCCGATCTCCTCGGCGATCCGCGACCAGGTCAGGCCGAGCCGGATCCGGGCGGCGACCACCAGGGCGGCGGCCTCGGACTTGCTCATGATCGGGGTCATGCTGACGCTCCTCGGAATCGGGTTCCTCGCCGGCCCGCCGGACGGACGCCGGCGCCGGCTCCTCACGGTCGACGCACGCGGTCCCCGGATCGAGACGGGCGCGTTACGTCCATGTAACAGCCGGAAAACGGACATGCCGCGGGCGAGTGAGTACCCGGTGATCCAATCCTTCCGGCCATGTCACACAACGGACATGTTCCCTGCTCAGACTCGACCGGACGGCCACGGCTCACGGCACTGAGGACGCCCCCCCGCCCGTTCGCGGCGTATTGCGGCTCCCCTTACCAAGGAGAGATTCCATGTCCTATCTGAGTCCGGCAGAGTTCTCCAGGAAGATGGTGGACGCGGGCGAGTCCAAGGTCTTCATGTCCACCCGCGACACCCTGATCCGCGCGTACATGGCCGGTGCCATCCTGGCGCTGGCCGCGGCGTTCGCGGTCACGGTCAGCGTGCAGACCGGCGAGCCGCTCCTGGGGGCCATGCTCTTCCCGGTCGGGTTCTGCCTGCTGTACCTGATGGGGTTCGACCTGCTGACCGGTGTCTTCACCCTGGTCCCCCTCGCGCTGATCGACCGGCGGCCGGGCGTCACGGTGCGCTCGATGCTGCGCAACTGGGGCCTGGTCTTCCTCGGCAACTTCGGCGGTGCGTTCACCGTCGCGCTGATGATGGCGGTGGTCTTCACCTTCGGCTTCTCGACGAGCCCGGACGAGGTCGGCCGTGCCATCGGCACGATCGGCGAGAGCCGGACGGTCGGCTACGCCGACCACGGCGCCGCCGGGATGCTGACCCTGTTCATCCGCGGCGTGCTGTGCAACTGGATGGTCTCCACCGGCGTCGTCGCCGCGATGATGTCGAACTCGGTGACGGGCAAGGTGCTCGGCATGTGGATGCCCGTCATGGTCTTCTTCTACATGGGCTTCGAGCACTCGATCGTGAACATGTTCCTGTTCCCGTCCGGCCTGATGCTCGGCGGCGACTTCTCGGTCGGGGACTACCTGGTGTGGAACGAGATCCCCACCCTCGTTGGCAACGTGGTCGGCGGCCTGACCTTCGTGGGGCTCACGCTGTACGCGACGCACGCCCGTACCGGTGCGACCCGCGGCCGCCCGGTGGTGGAGCCCCAGGAGTCCAAGGAGCAGGTGGAGGCCAAGGAGCAGGCGGAACCCCAGGAGCGGCAGGACCAGGAGGCCGCCCTGACGGGCAAGGTGAACGCCTGACGCGCGCCTGCGCCTGCTCCGCCTCTTACGCCTGCTCTGCCTGCGACTCCGCCTTCGCGTCGTAGGCGGAGCGGGCCTCGTCGATCTGCTCGACGTGGGCCTCGGCCCACGTCATGAACGCGCCGGCGGCCTCCAGCAGGGTCTTGCCGAGCGGGGTGAGCGCGTAGTCCACGCGCGGCGGCATCACCGGATACATCTTCCGGGTCAGGACGCCGTCGCGTTCCAGATTGCGCAGCGTGACCGTCAGCATGCGCTGGCTGATGCCGTCGATCTCGCGCCGCAACTGCCCGAACCGCAGCGTGCGCTCGCCGAGCACCGCGATCACCTGGAGCGACCATTTGTCGCCGACCCGGTCCAGGACCTCGCGGCCCCGGCAGGTGGACGGGATCGCCTGGAGGCCGGGGGGCGTGCTGAGCTGCATGGTTATCTCCACATCACCAGGGCAGTCGAAAGTGCCTTCTTGTGGACCCGGCGGGGCCCCGCACAGGATGAGGACAGTTCCCTTCAGGAACCTGCTTACCCCGCATAACCACTCAAGGAGACACCATGAAGACCGCCGCTGTCGAGATCCCCGGCTACGTCGCCGGCACCTGGACGATCGACCCGACCCACTCCAACGTCGGCTTCACCATCCGCCACCTGATGCTCAGCAAGGTCCGCGGCCGGTTCGGCGCGTTCGAGGGACGGCTGGTGACGGGCGAGGACCCGCTGGACTCGGAGGTGACCGCGACCATCGACCTCGCCTCGATCGACACCGGCAACGAGACGCGGGACACGCACGTCCGGTCGGCGGACTTCCTGGACGTCGAGAAGTACCCGAGCATGACGTTCCGTTCCACCGGCGTCCGGGCCGGGGACGGCGGCTTCGTCCTGGACGGCGAGCTGTCGCTGCACGGGGTGACCAAGCCCGTCGCGCTGGACCTGGAGATCGACGGGTTCGGCCCGGACCTGTTCCGTACGGACGACCCGTTCAAGGGGGCCCGCGCGGGCTTCACCGCTTCGGGGACGGTCAACCGGCTGGAGTTCGGGGTCGGCGACGGCGCCACGATCCCGGGCGGCGGGCTCGGCCTCGGCGACAAGATCCAGATCGTGCTGGAGATCGAGGCGGTGCTGGAGACCGGCGACACCGCGTGAGTACGCGCGGGCGAGGGCCGGGCCAGGGGCGGACGCCCCGACCGGCCCTCGCGGCCGTTCAGCGGAGGACGCCGGCCAGGTCGACGAGCGTGGTGATCCGGGTGACGTCGAGGGAGCCCGAGAAGGCGCCCCGCGTACGGTCCAGCCAGATGCCCCGCAGCCCGGCCGCCTGAGCGCCCTGCGCGTCGGTGCTCAGCCGGTCGCCGACATAGGCGGTACGGGCGGGCGCGACGCCGAGCGCCTCGCAGGCCAGCAGGAAGATCTCCGGAGCGGGCTTGGCGATGCCCGCCTCCTCGGAGGCGATGACCTGCGGAAAACGGTCGGCCAGCCCGATCCGGCGCAGCTTGTCGCGCTGGAGGTCGCCGTCGCCGTTGGTGATGATCCCCATCGGCAGCGCGCAGGCGTCCAGGCAGGCCACCACGTCCGGGAAGAGCCGCCAGCCCTTCTCGTAGTGCCGGATGTAGGAGGCGATCCAGGCGTCGGCGCGGGCCGCCTCCCAGTCACCCAGGCCGAGCTCGGCCGCCAGCATGGTGATCCGGACCCGGCGCTGCTCGTCCAGGTCGAGCTCGCCGCTCAGGTAGCGCGGGTAGACCAGCTCCATCAGCTCGCTCCAGCGGCGCGCGACGTACGCGGCGTCGCTGTCCGGGAACGACGCGACGACCGCCGCCGACGCCGCGCTCGAATGGTCCAGGAGCGTGTCGTCCAGGTCGAACAGCACGGCCTCGATCATGTGCCCGCCTCGCTGCCCGCGTTCGTGAGGAAGCCGAGGAGGGCGGCGGTCAGCTCGGCCGGGGCGTCCTCCTGGACGAGATGCCCCGCCCCGTCGATCAGTCGCAGCCGGGCACCGGGGATCGCCGCGGCCAGCTCGTGTCCCTTGGCCACCGGGATCCAGGCGTCGCCCGTACCCCAGCACACCAGAACGGGCAGGTCGATCTCGCCGTACCGGCCCTGGACCTCGTCGGTGTACCGCTGGTCGGCCTGCGCGATCTGGCGGTAGAACGCGGGCTGCCCGTCGGTGCCGAGCCAGGGTTCGACGAGGGCGTCCAGCGTCGCCGGGTGCAGGCCGGGCCCGCCCGTGGTGGTGATGTACTCGCGGACGAGCGCGCGATGCAGGTTGGACGGGAGCCGCCCGAACACCTCCGCGCTCTCGTTGACCAGCCGGAAGAACGGCGAGCCCCACGGCGCGAGGGCGACCGGATCGACCAGGGCGAGGCGCCGGTAGCGGGCGCCGTGCAGCAGGTGGGCCCGCAGTGCGACCGCGCCGCCGAAGTCATGCGCGACGACGTTCGGCTCGTCCAGCCCCCAATGGTCGAGGAGTTCCGCGAACACACGGCCTTGCGCGGCCAGGGAGACGTCCTGCCCGTCCGACTTCTCCGACGTTCCGTACCCGGGCATGTCCCACACGTGCACCCGGTAGCGGGTCGCCAGGGCGGGCCCGATGTGCCGCCACACGTACGAGGAGAACGGCGTGCCGTGCAGCAGGACGAGCGGCTCGCCGTCCTCCTCGCCGAAGGCGCTCCACCGGATCTCGCCGGAGCCGCTCGCGTACGTCCGGTCCAGTTTCCAATCGCTCAACGCGGCCTCCCTGTTGCGCTGCTTCGGCCTGTGCGTTCGGCCTGTGCGTTCGGCCGTACGAGCGATTGTTCCAGTCCGGTCGCGAGGGCCCCGGCGAGGGGAGCGGCCGTCAATGCCGGTCGTCAGTGCCGGTCGTCAGCGCCGGCCGTTGCGGATCGCGGTGATCAGCTCACCTCCGCTCGTGTCGCCGCTCAGCTCCCAGAAGAAGGAGCCGCCCAGGCCCTGGCTCGCGGCGTACGCCATCTTGCCGCCGATCGTGGCCGGGGTGTCGTAGCTCCACCACTGGTCACCGCACTTGGCGTACGCGGTGCCGCCGACCGTCCCGGTGGCGGGGCAGCGGGTCTTGAGGACCTTGTAGTCCTCGATGCCCGCCTCGTACGTCCCGGGCGCGGCCCCGGTCGCCGAGCCGCCGGGCGCGCTCTGCGTGACGCCCCGCCAGCCGCGGCCGTAGAACCCGATGCCGAGCAGCAGCTTGCTCGCCGGGACGCCCTTGGCCTTGAGCTTCTGGATCGCGGCGTCGGAGTGGAAGCCCTGGATCGGGATGCCGTCGTACGAGCGCAGCGGCGAGTGCGGAGCCGTCGGCCCGTCGGCGTCCCAGGCACCGAAGAAGTCGTACGTCATCGGCAGGTACCAGTCGACGTACCGTGCCGCGCCCGCGTAGTCGGCCGCGTCGATCTTGCCTCCGGCGGTGCCGTCGGCGGTGATCGCGGCGGTGACCAGGTTGGACGAGCCGAACCGGGTACGCAGCGCCGACATCAGGGTGGGGAACGCGGCGGGCCCGCTGGTGTCGCAGGTCAGCCCGCAGGCGTTCGGGTACTCCCAGTCGATGTCGATGCCGTCGAACACGTCCGCCCAGCGCGGGTCCTCGACCAGGTCGTGGCAGGACTCGGCGAACGCGGCCGGGTTGGCGGTGGCCTGGCCGAAGCCGCCCGACCAGGTCCAGCCCCCGAAGGACCAGATGACCTTCAGGTGCGGGTGCTTGCGCTTCAGCTTGCGCAGCTGGTTGAAGCTGCCGCGCAGGGCGCCGGCGTCCCAGGTGTCGGCCTGGCCGTCCACGCTCTCGGACGCCTGGTAGAAGCGGTCGTAGTCGGCGTAGGCGTCGCCGATGGTGCAGCGCCCGTTCTGGACGTTGCCGAACGCGTAGTTGATGTGGGTGAGCTTGGCGGCCGACCCGCTGGTGTCGATGTTCTTGACGTGGTAGCCGCGCTGGTAGACGCCCCACTGCGCGAAGTACCCGATGACCTTGTCACCGGGCGCGGCGGCGGTCGTGGATGGGGGAGTCGCGGATTCGGCGGATGGGGTGGATGGGGTGGTGGCGGATGTGGCGGGAGCTTGCGGCGCCATCAGCAGCGCCGTGGTGGCCGCGATCGTGATCGCGACGACCCGTCGTGCCCTTCCTCTGGTTCGTGCCTTCCCTCTGGACTGTGCCTTCCCTCTGGACATGAGTTCTCCGTTCAGCTCGGCCCCCGAACCTCACAACAGAACCCCGCTCTTAGGAAAGTTTCCTAATAATTAGAGGAGTTGGCAAGACCCCATCGGGTGCCGTTCCCCGGTCGTTCTCCCGGTCGTCCCCCGCCGCTCCTCAGGCGCTCCTCAGGTGCTCCTCAGGCGCCGCCGAACCAGCCCGGCACGTCCAGCCGGAAGAAGTCCTCGGGGGTGATGCTGCGCAGGTCCTCTTCGAGTGCCCGCAGCCGTTCCGGGCCCAGGTCGTCGGCCCAGCGGGCCCTGATCCGGTCGAACGCGGCGCCCGAGCGGGCCAGCGAGTCGGTACCGCGCGCGGTGAGCCGGACGATCTTGCGGCGGGCGTCCCGGGGATCGGAGCCGCGCTCCACGTACCCCATCCGTTCCAGCGACTCGACCGTCTTGCCGGCGGCCTGCTTGGAGACGCCCAGGCGCTGGCCGAGTTCGGCGGCGGTCGTGCCGTCCGGCCCGATCGCCTGGAACACGAAGCCGTGCATCGGCCGCAGGTCGGGGTGCCCGGCCTGGGCCAGTTCGGCGTGCACCTCGTCGATCGCCGCACGGAACACCATCAGCATCCGCAGCGGCAGTTCGAAGCCCATGCCGGGTTCGCTTGACATTAAAGACAACCTCATTGACTATTGGGCCATATCGACAACCACGTTGACCATCTTAGCGAAGGAATGACGATGACACTGATCCGCCATGCCGACTGCCGCCGTACCGAGACGCCCAACGGGGTCATGACCACGCTGGCCTCGCCCACCCAGGGAGATGCCGGGACGGCCGTCTGGCGCGTGGACATGCTGCCCGGACGCACCGGGCCGCTGCACACCTTCGACACCGAGCAGGTGTGGAGCTGCCTGGACGGCGGCGCGACCATCGACCTCGGCGGGCGCGGCCTCACCGTCGGGCCGGGCGACACCGTCGTCATGCCCGCCGGAGTGCCCCGCCAGGTGACCACCGGCGCCGAGGGCGGCTTCGTCGCCGTCGTCACCGCGCCGGGCGGCAGCCGGGTCTACAACCCCGAAGGCGCCGCGGACGACCCGTGCGACATCGCGCCCAAGGGCGACGAGCGCCTCGTCCCCCCATGGATCCGCTGACCGCTCCCGTCGACTCGTGGCGTGTTCGCCTCCACGGGCGGCGCCAGAGGCGAACACGCCACAAGTCAACGGGAAGGCGTGCCGTCAGGTGCCCAGGTAGGCGAGCACGGCGAGCACCCGCCGGTTGTCGTCCCCGGACGGCGGCAGGCCGAGCTTGCCGAAGATGTTGTTGGTGTGCTTGCTGATGGCCTTCTCGGTCACGAACAGCGCGGCCGCGATCGCCGCGTTGGAACGGCCCTCGGCCATCAGCCCGAGCACCTCGCGCTCGCGGGGGGTCAGCGACTGCAGCGGCTCCTCGCGGGCGTGCCGGGTGAGCAGCTGGGCGACCACGTCCGGATCGAGCGCGGTACCGCCGGCGGCCACCCGCCGTACCGCGTCCACGAACTGCCCGACCTCCGACACCCGGTCCTTGAGCAGGTAGCCGATCCCGCCGGTGCTGTCGGACAGCAGCTCCCGCGCGTACAGCTGCTCGACATGCTGGGAGAGCACCAGCACCGGCAGCCCGGGGATCTCCTTGCGGGCCTCGAGCGCCGCCTTGAGCCCCTCGTCGGTGAACGTGGGCGGCAGCCGTACGTCCACCACCGCCACGTCGGGACGGTGCGTGGTCAGCGCGCGCAGCAGCGAGGGCCCGTTGTCGACCGCCTCGACCACCTCGAACCTGAACGCCTCCAGGAGGCGGATCAACCCGTCCCGGAGGAGGGCGAGGTCCTCGGCGATGACAACGCGCACGGCAGCTCCATGGTCACGATGGTGGGCCCGCCCTGCGGGCTCGTGACCGCCATCGTCCCATCGAACGCGGCCAGCCTGCGCTCGATCCCGCGCATGCCGCTGCCCCGGGACGGGTCCGCGCCGCCCACCCCGTCATCGCCCACCATCATCACCAGCCGGCCGGCGGAGTACTCGATCTGGATCCACGCCCGCCCCGAGCCGCTGTGCTTGACGATGTTGGCCAGCATCTCGGCGACCGCGAAGTACGCCGCCGACTCCACCGGGGCACTCGGCCGTCCCGGCAGATCGATCCGCACGTCCACCGGCAGCGGCACCGACAGGGCCAGTGCTCGTACGGCGCCGTCTACTCCCCGTTCGGCCAGCACCGGCGGATGGATGCCGCGGACCAGGTCGCGCAGCTCGGTGAGCGCCTTCCCGCCGGCCTCGCGCGCCTCCGCCAGCAGCTCGCTCGCCGCCTTCGGATCGTGCTTCATCAGCTCCTCGGCCAGCCCGATGTTCATGCTGAGCGCCACCAGCCGCGCCTGCGCCCCGTCGTGCAGGTCCCGCTCGATGCGGCGCAGCTCGGCCGCCGAGGCGTCCACGGTCTCCGAACGGGTCTCGGTCAGCTCCCGAACGCGCTCGGCCAGTGCCGTACGGGCGGGGGCCAGGAGCGTCCGGGAGAACAGCGCGTGCCCCTTGAGGATCCTCGCCCCGACCGGGAACGAGACCGCCGTGAGCGCCGCGCCGAGCACCATCGGCGCCACGATGCCGATCGGGCCCCAGGCCTCCAGTGGCCAGAACGGGCCCCAGCCGTAGAAGGTGATCTGGCCGAGCCAGGGCGCGAGGAAGATGCCCTCGAGCCCGTACACGAAGAGAGCGGCGGGCAGCAGGCCCAGGAGCAGCCCGACCGGGATGTTCACCAGCGTCCACAGCAGGTCGCGCCACGTCGCCGGGTCGCTGAGCAGCCACCACAGCCGGCGGAACGGGCCGCCTCCGGCCGGCTCCGGCCGGTACGGAACGGGGATCGGCACGCCCGACCACTCGGCCGCCCACAGGCGCTGCGTGTTGGTCAGCGCGCGCATGGCCTGGACGACGACGGGCACCAGCAGGATCCCGATACCGAGCGGGATGAACGCGATCGACAGCACCAGCAGGATGAACAGCGGGATGCACACCGCCTGCGCCAGCACCACCTGGACCAGCCCTCGCAGGCAGGTCAGGAGCCCGGCCCGAACGAACGCGCCGCCCCGCTCGTCATCGACCATCGGTGCCTCCCGGATCTCCCCTGAACGGCGGGCAAGGGCACCGCCGTCCCCTCATTGTGGCCGGGCCCGGCGGTGACCTCAGGGGTGCTAGGCCCACTTCCCGAGGGGTGTGGGGCCCCGGCTTTACGCACCAGGTTCGCCGCTGAGGCGACAAGCGGCCCCGTTCCCTGGACAATGCTGGGGCTACACAACAGGGGAGAAAGCGAATCCAGATCGTGACCGCATCCACAAGCCAGACACCTGCAACAGGCCCCGCCGAGGGCGACGCCGTCGTACCGATCACCGAGCGGATCGCGACGGAACTCGCCGTCCGCGAGGGCCAGGTACGGGTCGCCGTCGACCTGCTCGACGGCGGCGCCACGGTGCCGTTCATCGCCCGATACCGCAAGGAGGCCACCGGAGCGCTCGACGACGAACAGCTCCGCGCGCTCGAGGAGCGGCTGCGCTACCTGCGCGAGCTGGACGAGCGGCGCGCCGCGATCCTGGAGTCCATCGAGTCCCAGGGCAAGCTCACCGCCGAGCTGCGCGCCCGGATCACCGAGGCCGAGTCCAAGGCCCGGCTGGAAGACATCTACCTGCCGTACAAGCCCAAGCGCCGTACCAAGGCCCAGATCGCCCGCGAGGCCGGGCTGGAGCCGCTGGCCGAGCTGCTGCTGGCCGATCCCTCGCACGACCCGCAGGCCGCCGCCACGCCGTACGTCGACGCCGACAAGGGCGTCGCCGATCCGGCCGCCGCGCTGGAGGGCGCCCGATCGATCCTGATCGAGCGGTTCGCCGAGGACGCCGACCTGATCGGCGGCCTGCGCGAGCGGATGTGGAACCGGGGCCGGATGGTCTCGCGCGTGCGGGAGGGCAAGCAGGAGGCGGGGGCGAAGTTCTCCGACTACTTCGAGTTCGCCGAGCCGTTCGCCAAGCTGCCCTCGCACCGCGTGCTCGCGCTGCTGCGCGGCGAGAAGGAGGAGGTCCTCGACCTCGACCTGGAACCGGAGGAGGAACCCGAGGCCGGCGCGCGCAGCTCGTACGAGATCGAGATCGCCCGCCGGTTCGACGTCGCCGACCGGGGCCGGCCGGCCGACAAGTGGCTGGCCGAGGTGGTCCGCTGGGCCTGGCGCACCCGCATCCTGGTGCACCTCGGCATCGACCTGCGGACCCGGCTGCGGCAGGAGGCCGAGGACGAGGCCGTCCGGGTGTTCGCCGCGAACCTGCGCGACCTGCTGCTGGCCGCACCCGCCGGCAGCCGCACCACGATGGGCCTGGACCCCGGCCTGCGCACCGGCGTCAAGGTGGCGATCGTGGACGCCACCGGCAAGGCGGTGGCCACCGACACGATCTTCCCGCACGAGCCCCGGCGGCGCTGGGACGAGTCGATCGAGACGTTGGCGAAGCTCGCCCGTGAGCACAATGTGGACCTGGTCAGCATCGGCAACGGCACCGCGTCCCGGGAGACCGACAAGCTCGCCGCCGACCTGATCGCGCGCCATCCGGACCTCGAGCTCACCAAGATCATGGTGTCCGAGGCGGGCGCGTCGGTGTACTCGGCCTCGGCCTACGCCACCCGCGAGCTGCCCGGCATGGACGTCTCGCTGCGCGGCGCGGTCTCGATCGCCCGCCGGCTGCAGGACCCGCTGGCCGAGCTGGTCAAGATCGACCCCAAGTCCATCGGGGTCGGCCAGTACCAGCACGACCTGTCGGAACTGAAGCTGTCGCGCTCGCTGGACGCCGTCGTCGAGGACGCGGTGAACGCGGTCGGCGTGGACGTGAACACCGCGTCCGCGCCCCTGCTGACCCGCGTGTCGGGCATCGCCGAGGGACTGGCGGAGAACATCGTCGCCCACCGCGACGCCAACGGCCCGTTCCGCTCCAGGACCGGGCTCAAGGAGGTCCCGCGGCTCGGGCCCAAGGCGTTCGAGCAGTGCGCGGGCTTCCTGCGCATCCCCGGCGGCGAGGACCCGCTGGACGCCTCCAGCGTGCACCCCGAGGCGTACCCGGTGGCCCGCCGGATCGTCGCGGCGGGCGGCGGCGACATCCGCACCCTGATCGGCAACACGGGCGTGCTGCGCGCGCTGCGGCCGGCCGAGTTCGTGGACGACACGTTCGGGCTGCCGACCGTGACCGACATCCTGGCCGAGCTGGAGAAGCCCGGCCGCGACCCGCGTCCGGCGTTCAAGACCGCGACCTTCAAGGAGGGCGTGGACAAGCTCTCCGACCTGGAGCCCGGCATGCTCCTGGAGGGCGTCGTGACCAACGTCGCGGCGTTCGGCGCGTTCGTGGACGTCGGCGTGCATCAGGACGGTCTCGTGCACATCTCGGCGATGTCGAACAAGTACGTCGAGGACCCGCGCGAGGTCGTCAAGCCCGGCGACATCGTCCGCGTCAAGGTGCTGGAGGTCGACCTGCCGCGCAAGCGGATCTCGCTGACGCTGCGCCTGGACGAGGAGGCCCAGGCGGGCGGCGGCAACGGCGAGCGCGGCGAGCGCGGCCGTGGCGAGTCCCGTCCCCGCCAGCCGCGCAAGGACGGCGGCGGCCAGGGCGGTCGCGGCGGCCAGGGCCAGAGCGGCCAAGGCGGTCAGGGCGGCCGTGGCGGTCAAGGTGCTCAGGCCGGTCGCGGTGGCCAAGGCGCTCAGAGCGGCCAGGGTGCCCAGGGCGGCGGCCGAGGTGGCCAAAGCGGCCAGGGCAGCGGTCAGGGCGGCCAGGGCGGCGGTCGAGGCGGTCAGGGCGGCGGCGGTCAGTCCGGGCGTGGTGGCCAGAGTGATCGTGGCGGGTCGGGCGGCGGCAACAGCGCCATGGCCGACGCGCTGCGCCGCGCGGGCCTCGACCAGGGCCTGCCCAGCAAGAAGGGCAAGCGCCGCTAGCGCGGCGACACCCGCTCAGCCCGTTGACTCGTGGCGTGTTCGCCTCTGGCCATGGGTGGTCTCTAGTGTCTGTTGCAACGAGGTCTTTGAAAGGATCTTGTTGTGCCAGGACGTCGTCTTACCAGTGCCGAGCGTGCGCAGATCGAGGTG